>ASZI01000017.1 GCA_000416315.1 Osedax symbiont Rs2
CCCTATGGGACGCCATTTTTACTCTCTTGCCTCTACAGCTCTTTGCCAAAATACAGTAATGATCTTTACTGGATTATAGTAATAATTTTTACTGAATCACTGTTACATTCCCTATGAAATCAATCATTGTGATGTTCTCTTCTTCCTGTCAGTTGTATTAACTTGCTCTAATCGACAGAAAAGTATCTTTATCATTAATATCATTGGTTTTTTTGCCATTTTAAACTAAAGTGATAACTCTCAATATTTTCTAAAGTCATTGCTTAAATCACCTGGGAGTTAAAGCGTTGCGTGATGAGCTAGGAAGCCAAAAACTAAGGCCCTTTTTAAGTATCCGCTGGAAGTTGTTTTTAGCCTTAACTTGCCTGATAGTGTTAATTCACGGTGTTTTTGCCGGCGGCTTTTATAATTTTCAGCAGCAGCTTTACCTGCACAATACTCACTTGCTTAAAGGTGAGCAAATAAAGTCACTCGATCGGCTTTTAAACTCATCCAGTGCCAGTCTGCTAAAGACTCTACAGGCGCTCGCTTTAACCCACACCCAAGAGGAGCGCAACTCCAACGCGTTGTTGCGCCGGGAAATATCTGATCACTTTCCAAAAATAGCTGTCAACCAATTGGCAAACTCAATCAGTATCTATGACCTAGACGGGGCTGTGATTGAGCGCTGGGGGCAAGGTCTGGCCGTCGCTGAGCAGCAAGTGCTGCAATCGGTAGCAACCGCTGAAGTCAGTGCTGGAATTAGTTGCCAGCAGCAGTGCAGCTTGTTTGTGGTAGCACCGGTAGTTCTCGATGGGAAAGTGATGTCAGTATTGGTCATGCAGCAGTTTTTAAAGCCGTTGCTGGCGCAATTTAGCCGTGAAAATCAACTAGAGATAGGCCTGTTTAAGGCGCTCCCAGCAATCGATGACCCGAGTAATTGGCAGTCGCAAATATTCAGCATAACTCACCGCAGCTTAAATGTTCCGCTACTGGTGCGTCTGTCAGCGGATAAGTCACGGCTAGAATTTGAGCGCGATTATCTGCTATCAGCTTTTGATAACCGCTACGCGGTTAGTTTTGAAAACCCACCATCACAGCTCAATCATCCAGTTAAATGGCTGTTTATCCAAGAAGTGACTCTCAGGGCTAAACAGTTTGATCAGGCAATAACCAGTATTTTTTTCTGGGGGATGATTTCTCTAGTAACTAGTTTGCTGTTGCTGTACATCATCGTTAACCGTATCTCCCATCAGCTGCCAAGGATTCTGGCAATGTCTCAGGCCATTGGTCTGGAAGAGGAGGGAATAGGTAATGTTAAACAGATTGGTGACCGGCGAATTTTGGACGATGAATTGCAACAATACGATCGCCAGTTAGCCAAGATTAGTCACAAAATGGATGTATTGCGCCAGGCAGAATCAAATAATGCGATTAAATTACAATCCATGGTGCGTGAATTAAATCAAACAAAAAACTTTATTGATCGACTGCTCAACGATGAGCAGACCATTATTTTAGTGCAAAAGCTCGGTGGAGAGATCATTGCTCTGAATCAGCCGGGTTGTAAACTGTTTGAAATAGATAATTTTTCCGGTTTGACCTACGCGGAAATTTTTTGTTCTGATCTGCTCGAAGAAGATGGCTTGGCGGCACTGAATTATTTATATCTAGGCGGTGAGACTTTAGTCAAAGCTGAGGCGCAGTGGCGCAACTCAAAAGGTGATGTGTTTGTGCTGCTGTGGGTGCATGCACTGCTATCGGTTCCCGGGACAATAGATCCGGTGATATTGTCCATCTGTGTTGATATAACAGCCCAGCGTAAAGCTGAGGACCGTTTGGAGTGGCTGGGATTTAATGACCCCAGTTTGATTAACTACAACAAACAAGTGTTTTTGGAATACTTGCCTTTTGCAATATCGCGCTCACTGGAGAGATATAAAATATTGGCGTTGCTGTATTGCGAAGTGACAGGTTTACCAAACAATATTGGCGCAGAAAATTTAGATTTGAATGCTCAGATAATAGAGAGTCTCAGTGAGCGTATGTCAGATTGTTTGCGTCAATACGATATGCTGACTCAGTTAAGTGATGACCATTTTGTGATTATTTTGGAGGGGTTAAGTGATCTATCGGACGCAGAAATAGTCACCGACAAAATAATTTCTAGATTTGAGGCCAGTGTCAACGTTTCAGGCAAGGAGTACTTTCTGGGGGTAACTATAGGCGCTAGTTATGCACCAGAGCATACTGAGAGTGTGCCAGAGTTATTAAGAAACGCCGAGATAGCAATGTTTCAGGCCAAGCGCAAAGACATTAATTTCTCCTCGGCGGTCATCGGCGAAAATTCATAACTTATCCAGCGCAGCCCAGGCCAGCGCCTATAGATCATCCAGAGCGTCTCTATAGGCGTCGGCGCACGGGTTAATCAGTGCACTAAATTAAACAATTTTGCCCGTTCTGTGGCGTAGTCAAATACAGCAGCTGAAGATTCAGCGGCAAAGCGCAATTCATCCAAACGTTGAAACTGTTCTATCTCTTCGTCTGGCATATAGTGCAGACAGTCGCCGCCAAAAAACCACAGTAGATCTCTGGGCAGTAGCGGGGCCAGCTCTGAGTATGCGCGAATCCAGCTGATGCAAAGCACTTGGCCGTTTTCAATATAGTCCTGTGAGAGATTGTTGCACTGCTCAACTAGGTCCAGATAAGAAGCTAAGAACTCTTGTTCCTGCAAAGGTAAATCTTCAAGGTTAAAGGGATAGTGGCCAAGTAATTGGTTATAAGTTTGCTCCAAGAGCTGAATGTGAAACTTGTGATATTGGTTCATGGCAAGACTCGAATGACTAAATTGCAGCTATTTTAACGGTTAACTTAAACGGATGCACTAAGGATTCAAAGCGCACTTGAAAAATATGGATTAGCCCCAAAATAGCTTGAACTTGTATCTATTTTCGTAAAAATACAGTTTTTCGACTAACTGCTCAGTTACTGTGGATCATATGTCCGCAAATTAGTATGGCTGTATAAACTGCGAATAGCACTTGAAAAATAACTAAAAAGCAGAGGCGGGGGAATGAGCGCGGCACTTTCAATACAGCAATTATCTAAAACTTATGGCAATGGCTTTGTCGCCTTAAAAAATATTTCTTTTGAGGTACAAAAAGGTGATTTTTTTGCGCTGCTGGGACCTAACGGCGCCGGGAAATCTACGACTTTAGGCATCGTCTCGTCACTGGTGAATGCCACCTCAGGTAAGGTTGAAATCTTTGGCCACGATTTGGCTGAAGATATGACCGCGGCTAAAAAATTTTTAGGTGTAGTGCCGCAAGAATTTAACTTCAATGCCTTTGAGACTGTCTATAATATTGTGCGCACTCAGGCGGGCTTCTACGGTATGGCCGGGACTCTTGCTGATCAGCGCTCAGAACACTATTTAACTAAGTTGGGTCTGTGGGACAAACGAGACACCCCGGCTAGAATGCTCTCCGGGGGTATGAAACGACGGCTGATGATCGCCAGGGCATTAGTGCACGAGCCGAAACTGTTGATTTTGGATGAACCTACTGCCGGAGTCGATATAGAGTTGCGCCGCTCTATGTGGGATTTCCTGCAGCAGATCAACGCGGCGGGCACGACGATTATTTTGACTACTCACTATCTGGAAGAAGCGGAGTTTTTGTGCAAAAACATCGCCATTATCGATCAGGGAGCAATAGTCCAGAACACGAGTATCAAAGCACTGTTACAGCAGTTAGATTCAGAGAGTTTCATCCTCGATATAGCGGAAAATTTGCAAGTTGCCCCCGATGTATCTGATTATCAGATCAGTTTAAAGGATCAGCATTGTCTGCTGGTCGAAGTGAAAAAAGGACAGTCGTTGAATAATCTGTTTGTGCAGCTTGAGGCACAGAACATTAGTGTACTGAGCATGCGTAACAAATCAAATCGTCTGGAAGAGATGTTTATTTCTATGGTTGAGAAAAATTTGGAGGCTAAGAGTGAACAGTAAAGAGTTGTCGATAGCCCTATATACTATAGTGCGTCGCGAAGTTCGTCGCTTTACCCGTATCTGGCCGCAGACGTTGCTGCCACCTGCGATCACTATGACTTTGTATTTTATAATATTCGGCAACTTGATCGGCAGCCGCATAGGCCAGATGGGCGGCTTTAGCTACATGGAGTTCATTGTTCCCGGCCTGATTATGATGTCGGTGATTACCAATTCCTACTCTAATGTTGTCTCCTCTTTCTACAGTGCTAAATTTCAGCGCAATGTCGAGGAGATGTTAGTTTCACCTATGCCTAATTGGATCATCTTGACCGGCTACATCATCGGTGGAATGGCTCGCGGGATCATCGTCGGCTTTATTGTGACACTGCTGTCGCTGTTTTTTTCCGACTTACAACTGTATAGCTTAACGACTATAATAGTTGTTACTTTGTTGACCTCAATACTGTTTGCTACCGGTGGTTTTATCAATGCGATGTTGGCTAACTCCTTTGATGATGTGTCGATAGTGCCTACCTTTATTTTGACCCCTCTCACCTATCTGGGCGGGGTCTTTTATTCAATTTCGCTGCTGCCGGAGTTCTGGCAGGGGGTGTCGCAGTTAAACCCAATTTTGTACATGGTCAGCACTTTCAGATACGGTATTCTAGGCAGCAGTGATATCAATATTTACACTTCTCTGGCAGTTATTGTATTTTTTACTGTCAGTTTATTTGCTATTGCACTGAGGATGTTAAACGCAGGCAAAGGTATTAGAACATGACCGGCAACAATGATGCAGTTAACAGTGAGCAGCAGCAGTTAGATACTTCTCCGCTGGGCAATCACACAGCTTATGTGAATAAATATGACGCCAGTTTGCTGTTTCCAATCGAGCGTGAGATCAACTGGAGTGCGCGTAATATCCAGCGCACCCCCCTGCCATTCTTGCAGCACTCAGGTGCAGTGGATATCTGGAATGGCTATGAAATTTCCTGGTTAGATACTAAAGGTAAACCTTTAGTTAGGGTGGCCGAATTTAGATTTGACGCCCGCTCAAAGTATATTGTCGAATCTAAATCTTTTAAGTTATATTTAAATTCTTACAATTTAAGCCACTTTGATAGCGAGAGCGCGGTGCTGCAGCAAATGCAAGCGGACCTGACTAAAGCTTCAGGTGCGCAGGTATTGATTCACTTTCATCACTTAGACGAGTTGCCCCCAGTGCAGTGTTTTAATGGTGACTGTATCGATGAACTGGATGTTCAGATAGAGCAGTACTCCCCGGATGCGCAGTTACTGCAAATAAATTCAGACAAGTCGACAGCCGAATCACTGTACAGCCACATTTTAAAATCTAACTGTCCGGTAACAGGTCAGCCGGATTGGGCCAGCATTTCTATTGTGTATGCGGGACCGGCGATTGTGCGCGAGTCACTGCTCAAGTATTTAATCTCCTATCGCGAGCACGGTGATTTTCACGAACAGTGCGTCGAAAACATATTCATGGATATTTGGCAGCAGTGTCAACCGAGTGAGTTGACGGTTTACGCCCGCTATATCCGCCGTGGCGGCTTAGATATTAACCCGTTTAGAAGCAGTCTCAGTGCACTGGCTGACAATTTACGTCTGTCTCGACAGTAGCAATTATAGCCGCAGCCAATAGCCATTTTACACAGCTGATCAGAGCGAGGATTAAAGGGAAGATATGCAAGCAATAGAGTTATTACACAACCGAGTTTCGTCTCCGGTTTTGACTGCTCCCGGGCCGAGCGATGAACAGTTGCAAGTAATGTATCAGGCTGCTGCCAGAGCTCCCGATCATGCCTGTCTGCGCCCCTGGCGTCTGATTGTGCTGGAGGGAGAGCAATTGAGTAAATTGGGTGAAGTTTTTGTCGCCGCTAACATCGCAAAAAATCCTGATTTATCTGAAGTGCAACAGCAAAAAATTCTGCACAAGCCGCTGCGGGCTCCGATGATTATCACTGTGGTAGCCAGTATTACTGAGCACCCGAAAGTGCCGCAGATAGAGCAGATTATCAGTGCCGGCTGCGCCGCACAGGCCATCGAATTGGCTGCGTTTGCTCAAGGGCTAGGCGCGATGTGGCGCTCGGGTACAATGATGTTTGATGTTACTGTGAAAGCCAGTTTGGGCTTGGCCGAACACGAGCAAATAGTCGGATTTTTATACTTGGGAACCGCTAAAAAAATACGCACTGTGCAAAGTGTAGATAGCAATCAATTTGTCTCTCATGGCAATGTTTTACCCGTATGAGCACTGAGAGCCAAGAGCTTGAATTTTTAAGCTGGTTGCAGCAGAAAATTCCACTATTGCAACATATGGGAATCCAGAGCTTAGCTTTTGACCGGCAAAAATTGTCTTTACGCGCTGCTCTGGCTGAAAACATTAATGATAAAGGCACAGGATTTGGCGGCTCTATGAGTGCTCTGGGCACTTTGTCGGGCTGGGCCCTGGTGACTTTGGCGCTGCGTCAGCAGTTGGGCGATTACGATGTAGTCATCAGAGACTCGCAAATGCACTACCTGGCACCGGCCACTGCTGATCTTCGCTGCGTTGTAGAAATGCCAGCGGCGCGGCAATGGCAGGGTTTTGCCGACCGATTAAAGCAAAAAGGCAGGGCTAGAATTGCTCTGCAAGTGCAAGTTTATAGCGCACAAGTATTAGTTTTCAGTATGGATGCCAATTATACGGCGTTGCAGAAAACCATCTGAGTGTTTTTTGAAATAATTTTTAGCCTAATTGGCATTCAGGGTGAAAACTCTTGACTCTATAGCTGACTATAGAGTTTAAACTGCGGCTAATGTTACAGCTAAACCCCAATTAGCCGTCAGTGTGAGGTGAGTAAACATGTCAGCACCATCCAAAGTTCAATTCTTTTCCCTGCAGGGGATCACTTGTGCGGGCTGTGTCCGTTCCGTCGATAAAGCATTGCTGAGTTTGCAGCAACAACAACCTGAATTAAAATCATTTTCGATTAATTTTGCCGACCGGACCGCTATCATCAGTGGCGACTTGACTGATGAGCAAGTGATAACAGCTATTCGCAACGCTGGCTACGATGCCAGTTTAGTAGAATCGGAACAAGATCGAGAGCAGATAGAGCAGGCTGAACAGCAATATCTAAAAGTGACTTTATATCGCAGTATCGGTGCTCTTGCTACTGGTGCCACGATGATGTTGCTGCAGATGTCTGGGATGATCGCATCTCTTACGACGACCGCTGGTCAGTTACAGGCACTACTAATGGCACTGATCAGTGCAGCCATTATGTTCTTTTGTGCGGCAAAAATTTATCGTGGGGCCTGGCAGAGCCTGAAAACATTAGCGTTTAACATGGATATCTTAATTGCCTTAGGTACTTTAAGTGCATGGGTTTACTCTGCGGTGCTGTTGTTAATAATGAGTTTCTCACAGCAGCTGGTAGCTGAATCGGCACAGCATTTATATTTCGAAGCGGCAGTGGTGATTTTAGGTTTCATTCTCTTAGGTCAAAGTCTGGAAGCCAGAGTGCGTGGCAGTACTGCCAGAGCAGTACAAAGCTTGATAAACATGCAACCAAAACTGGCATGGCGGCAGGATAAGCAAGGGGAGTTTGAGCAAATACCAGTGCAGCTACTAATTCCCGGTAACTTAGTGCTGGTTAAACCTGGCGAGGCGATACCGGTAGATGGAGTAGTAGTCGCAGGTAGTAGTGCCGTGGATGAGTCAATGATTAGTGGTGAATCAGTCGCTGTGGCGAAAGTGCTTGGTGATGCAGTCATCGGCAGCACAGTTAACGCCAGTGGCTCGTTGACCTTTAAAGTGACGCAAGTCGGTAACGACACTATGCTGGCGCAGATCATAGCGCAAGTGCGGCGCGCGCAAAACAGCAAGCCGGCGCTGGGTAGATTAGCTGATAAAATTGCTGCGGTTTTTGTCCCCTTAGTGTTAGTGATAGCGTTGATCACCGCTTTAATATGGTGGTGGTTTGCGCCAGTAGGCAATTGGAGCTATGTATTGACCGCCACTATGACAGTCTTGATAGTGGCGTGCCCTTGCGCTTTAGGGCTGGCAACGCCTATGTCGACAATGGTCGGTGTCGGTCTGGCAGCCAGGCGCGGAATTTTGATCCAAAATGGTGATGCCTTGCAGGTAGCCGAAGATTTAACCACAGTCGTCTTAGACAAAACCGGCACTATCACCGCAGGTAAGCCCAGTGTCACCGACAGTTTGTTTTTGCGCGAAGATGTCGATCAGTCGCAGCTCTATAACTGGTTACTGCAAATTGAGCAAAAATCTGAGCATCCGTTGGCCCAGGCGCTGGTAGATTTTGCCTCCAAGCAAACTATTGGCTCTGCAGATAACACTGAGCTGACTGATTTTAACAGTGTCACAAGTGCCGGGGTAAGTGGCTGCTTTGCTGGTGTAGAAGTTAAAGTCGGTAGTTTAACCTGGCTGGCTCAGAGGCTGGGTGAAGAAGCTCAGGCACAAGCAGAACAGTGGATGAGTCAAGCTAAATCAGTGGTAGTGATGAGTGTAGCTGGGCGACCCTTACTGTTGCTGGCCATCAGCGATCCGATAAAAGCGGATTCGGCAGCTGCTATAGTGCAACTGCAACAGCGAGGTCTTAATGTTATTATCTTGTCAGGTGACAAAGAGCAGAGTGTATCGGCCATCGCCAGCCAAGTAGCAATCACAGACTATCGCGGCGGGCTAAGCTCTGAACAGAAACTCCAGGAAATTGCCAAGTTGCAAAGCCGCGGTGAAATAGTTGCGATGGTGGGTGATGGTGTCAACGACGCCCCGGCATTAGCCATGGCAAATTTAGGCTGTGCAATAGGCACAGGTACCGATGTGGCGATAAACAGTGCCGATATCACTTTAATCCACGGCTCACTGACAACCTTAAACGATGCCATTGAAATCTCTCGATTGACTTTGAACAATATTAAACAAAACCTATTTGGGGCTTTTATCTACAATATTATTGCTATCCCGGTCGCTGCGGGAGTGTTATACCCGACCTTTGCTATTTTGCTCAACCCTATGGTTGCCGGGGCCGCAATGGCGCTGTCTTCGATTACAGTGGTCAGCAATGCCTATCGTTTGAGTTTTAAGATTGACAGCTTGGGTTTAGTCGTAAGTCGTAAGTCGTAAGTCGTAAGTCAATGTCGTTCAATTAAGGATCTGATCAATGGATCCTTTTTTATTACTGGTGTATGTCCAGAGGTTGCCGGAATAACTACTTCTATATTCTATGAATCAGTGCCGATTTATTCGCTTATAACGGCATGCAGGGCGTGATTTCCAAATTGCAGGCACAGTAATACCTACGCAGTCTCAGCGCATTGAAACTATTTTTTAAGTAATTAAATCTTTAGCAGCGTTTATATCGCATTGGGTATTTCAACAGAGCTCTTCGCTCCACTCTGGAAAACTTCCTGCCTGGCCTTACCGGCTGTCTGTTTTTTATCATTCTCAGTAGTAACCTTTTAATCAACAGGTTAGGCGTATTTGATATAAACAAACGTACCATGTTGTTCTTCATATCTCGTAATCCAGCGGCAAAATTAATCTTATAGTTTCTTTTGGATACCTTTTGCTGCACAGTGGACTTGATTACCACTTGTACTTGAGAAGCGATAACTGCAATGATGTTTTTGGATAAGCTTTTAGCCTGTATATCTTGTTCGATAGCAAGTTGGGAGTAACCGGTAAAATTCTCAATCTCAAATTGTGATTTTAATGATTTATAGCTTTCTTCTATCGCCCATCGCTGGTGATACAGCCAAGCAAACTCGTCATAGGGATAGTCGTCATAATCAATTAGGCTAGTAATTAATACTTCGGACTCCTCGCTTTCAGGCAAATCTACCCTGACTAATCTGACAGTAATCTTCTGATTTGTAACGCCTAACTCATCCAGCCTAGCACTAGACAGAGTACTTATTTTTAGTGTTACTGTCCTTTCTTTATCTTCAGATTGCCAGAACGCTCTGGTTTCAGGGCAATAGCTCCAAGGTGCTCTAAAGCAATAATCGATCTTCGCTTCTTGATGTAATGCCATTAACCATGCGGCAGGGTAGCCTCTATCATAAATGATAATATCGCCCTGTCGGGCGTGTTTTAGATGTTGATGCGCGAGAGAGCGTTCACCAATTGAACACGGGGTTACTTTGAGATCCAGAGTAATATTATTGAGTGGATCATAAAGAGTGGATAATCGTGCGCTAGGGTCCTTGGCAACCTTATTAACTTTACCGAAGGCATCTTCTGTCACCTGCTTCGCAGGTAACTTAATGATTGAGGAGTCCACTGCTAATAAGCGATGTCCGCGCCATTGGCGATAATCAATATTTTGGTAAAACTCATGAGTTAGCAGTTGGTTTAGTTCAACAAAAGCACTGGCTGAGAACTTCTTCCTAGCCTCACAGTAAGAAGACTTCCACACTCCCCAGGTGAGAAGCTCAGTATCTTGATCTAAAATACTGAAAAACTGGCTCAATTCGCTTTGAAGAGAGCTTCTAACAACATTAAGCTGGAACATGATGAGTACAGGAAGTGTTAATTTACAACGTCGGATGAAATCAGTGTCACGATGGCGGTGCCTGATGGTAAAGGAGGGGTCTGTAATTCTATCGGATATTTTTTCTACGATTTTCTTGAATTTTTAACACTGCATTGTCAATCATTTTCTTTCCTTTAATATTGCATAGTTATTTATTAACATGCTGATAATTATACAGTATTTAAGGATTAATATCTTAATTGAATGACATTGAGTCGTAAGTCGTAAGTAGGAAGTAGGAAGTAGGAAGTAGGAAGTAGGAAGTCGGAAGTTAACTGTGACGCTGCTTGGCTTGTGTCTGATAAAGTTACAGACTATGCTTGGCTTTCAATAATTTACGCTCAGGCAATCGCCGGCAGTGGCGCTTGTCATCAGTAGCCGATAAGCCCTTTGCAGGTTGGTTTTTACAAGGATTATTTAATGTCGATGCAGTGGCAGAAGTTACTTACAGCTAAGCGTTACGGTCACGAACAAGATGTAACAGCGGAATCAGGTCGCAGTCATTTTCATAAGGATCACGACCGTATCATTTTTAGCAGTGCTTTTCGCCGTCTGGGGCGCAAGACTCAAGTGCACCCTCTGGCGTTAAATGATCATATCCACACCCGCTTAACTCACTCTATTGAAGTCGGTAGTATAGGTCGTACTTTAGGTATTCGGGTGGGAGAATTAATTGCGCAAAAACTTCCCGGCTGGGCCAGTCCCCACGATTTGGGCATGATAGTGCAGTCCGCTTGTCTGGCTCATGATATAGGTAATCCGCCCTTTGGCCACGCGGGTGAATATGCTATTCGAGATTGGTTTAAGCGCCCAAGTGGTGAACGGTTACTTGCTTCTTTGAGCGATGAGCAGCGCTTGGACATTCAAACTTTTGAGGGTAATGCTCAAGGTTTTAGAGTAGTGACGACCATTGAAAACCATCTCTACAACGGTGGCTTGCGGCTGACTTACTCGACCTTGGGGACTTTAATAAAGTACCCGTGGCTGTCGGCTAATGCCACAGACAAAGGGAAATTCAGTTGTTACTTAACTGAGCTGGAAACCTTGAAAAAACTTGCTTTAGAATTAGGTTTAATCAGTGTCGGCGAAAATCACTGGTGTCGGCATCCACTGGCCTACCTGATGGAAGCAGCCGATGATATTTGTTATGCCATTTTAGACTTAGAAGATGCTATGGAGCTAAAAATTCTCAGCTTCGAGCGCATTAAACCAATTTTACAAACACTGTGTGGCGACTTAGATTTTGACGACAGTGTCTTTCACTCTCAAGCTTCCTCACGCCGTAAAATATCAGCATTGCGTGGTAAGGCGATGGAGAACATGGTTGAGTCGGCCGTTGCTGCTTTTATGCAAAACTACTCACTGATTATGACTGGCAAGTACCGCGGTGAGCTGCTAACCGATGGAGACAAAAATGTTGCCCAGGGTTTGGCACAAGCTAAGCGAATCGCCCGTGAGGAAGTTTTTCCAGACACCCGTAAAACCGAGTTAGAAGTGGGGGCTTACAGCAGTTTAGGGGTGTTGCTAGAGTCATTTTGTGAGGCGGTCTACGAACAGCATCAACAGCAGTCGAGTAGATTGACTTATCGCAGTGAAAAAATATTGAGTCTGATGGGGATCCACGCACCTAAAGCAGAGACACCACTGTATTACTCCTATATGCGGGTGCTAGATTTTATCAGTGGCATGACTGATAACTACGCCGCTTATCTGGCGAGGCAAATTGGCGGAATATCGAAGTAGCGCAGCGCAGGTGCTTTTGACGCATGACAGCTTAGTAAAGGTCGAATAAAAGTGTTCTCAGCTGCAAGGTCAAGGCGCTCACGCCTGGAAAAAGCTATTGTAAAAGTTTTTGATTATTAGAGAAGGTATGTTTTGAAATCGTTAAAGGAACAATTAGGCGGGTTAGTTTATTCAACCGATCAGGGGGATATGTGCCAGCAGTGCGCTATGCCTGTTAAAAAGTGTCAGTGCAGTGCCAATGCTCAGCTGCAGCGTATCAGTCAATTAGACGGCATTGTAAGTATCTCCAGGGAGACCAAAGGGCGCAAAGGAAAAGGGGTGACTTTGATCAGAGGATTAGCGCTTAATGATAAAGAGCTTAAGTTGCTGGCAAAAAGCATGAAGCAAAAATGTGGTACAGGTGGCGCTGTTAAAGACGGGGTCATTGAGATTCAAGGCGATCAGCGGCAAATATTGAAGATGTATTTAGAACAGCAAAAATACACAGTGAAATTAGCAGGTGGTTAAATGGCAAATAAAAAAAGCGCCAAAAAAGTTTGTAAGCAATGTCAGCAGATGCGCCTGATCATGATATTTGTCAGCGTTGTGGCGATACTGTTACTGACTATGGCCAGTGCTTGACTACTATATAGAGAAGTTGAAAAACGGCGGGGTTTTTTTTTTTTCAAGGATTAGCCTGGCCAAAGGCAGACTAATGTTGAGTTATCACTGGGGTATAGATTGCTCGCTAATTTAACGTCTATTTGAATAAATTGATCAGCTAGCTCGATGCGATAAGCCCTTCTTGGGGTCTTCAGCAGAAATTCTTTCTTTACTTTCAAAACCTAAAATCGCCTTAAGGAATTTGAATAAACACATCGATGCGATAAGCCTTTGTTGCGATCACTGCGATAAAAATTTCTTCGCCAGATTCAAATCTAAAGTCGCCTTGAGCAATTTGAACAGTTTGATTGAGGCATCTATCTCCTCTTTTCGGTTGGTTAAGCTCTCTATGTTCAGCCCCAGAGGAATGTCTAAATCCATGCAGTAATTGAGTATCTGCTGCAGGTTTTCTTCACAGACAGTGATAGATTCTGCCAGTGAGTCTTGAGCATTTAAAATTCTGGTTTTTACGGCACTCGGTGTAGATATTCCCAGCCAGTGCATGAAATCTAAGGTCTTCTCACTGCCGCAAGGGGTAAAAGTCAAGATAATGCGCTTGGGTTTTTCTGCATTTTTTTTGCACAGTGCCGAATACTGCTGCAGTAAATCGATAGTGGCATCGGCATTGTAGACAGCTTGGGAGATAAAGAAGTTACAGCCATCAACGCTTTTTTGTTTGAGCCGAATATGCTCATCACCTTTTTTGTGGTGGCGCTCTGCGATAGTGACTCCGCCTAAGTTAAAGCTGCGCTGATGCTCTGCCAATGTTTGATAGGCTTCTTTTAAAGGCAGATTTATTGTTCCACTGGAAGAGGGGCTTCCCACTAAAACGATGTTTTGGATACCGTACTCTACCCAGGCTTGCTCCAGCCACTGATTAAATTCATTTTTGGAGCGCGCTGAAACACTTTTATAAGTGATAGTAGGCAGCCCAGATTTATCACTGAGCACTTTGGAATAGGTCAGTGAATCATAGGTAGCTTTAAAGGGGAAAGGCCTGGGGGTTTGCGTGCGGCTGCTCTCATCTTGAATGTCGTAGACAACTAATCCATCGTAATCTATAGCGATCAGACGATCGAGAAGTTTATCGGCTATCACTTGCATATCCATTTCGGCAACTTCGGCTCTTGGTGGGGTTGTGCCCACAAAATAAACCCCTCTGCTGGGGTCCGCGAGACGAGTAGCTAAATTAGCGTGCATAATTCTGATATCCATAATGGTTAATTGATGAAACAAAGTTTACCAGTGAATGAAATTCAAGTTAACAGTTACGCATATGATAAATTTTAACGTTAATATGAGATTTGTTAATGTACCATCGGTGTAGATTAATTTTAGCAAGTAATTGAGATTTTATTGCAGATGCCAAGCACTTTTGATTTTGAAAAAATAATGAGCTCTATGGATAAGTCGGGTCAGCTGCCACCCGTTGATCAATGGCACCCAGAACTCTGTGGTGATATAGATATCAGTATTGACCATCAGGGAGTGTGGCGCCACTGTGGGGAAGAGTTTAGCAGACGCGAGATAACAGTACTGTTTGCACGGATTCTATGTCGGGAGGGAAATGATTATTTTCTTAAAACGCCGGTAGAAAAATGGCGTATTCAAGTAGCCGATGTGCCTTTTTATTTCATACACTGTCAGCAAACAGACAGTGCTGAGGGGACACAGTTAAGCTTTATCAGTAGCACTGAAGACTTAGTGGTACTAGATGCCGAGCATCCGCTGCGTATCCAGTTAGACCAGCAAAGCGAAGAGCCGAGCCCATATCTGTATGTGCGCGGGGCAATGGAGGGCAAGCTGAGTCGTAGTTTGTACTACCAGTTAGTTGATTTAGCACAAATTGATGAAAAAGAAAAGAAACTATATTTGCAAAGTAGCGGGCAGAAAATTTTCCTGGGGTCGTATTGAGAGCACTGGCAATATTTCTTCGGCTGGCATATATCGCTAATTAAACAAGCTGCATTTTACATCTGTTGTATGCATCGCATAGACTGCTATAGCTTCTAGCTCAAAAGCTTGCCAGCCCTACTTGGCACACCGGGCGTACGGCAAGTAGGCGATAAATAGTTGATCGAGCAAATGCTTTAATCAGTCAGCTATATCTAGCAATGTGCACAGTCTTTTTGCCTCGAGCAAATAGTGCTGTTTAGGATTGTGAGGTCAATGCTGCAAATTGTTTAGCTGGTCGGATGGTCTGCAAATGATCGATATTTTTCGAGCATTTGCAGTCCCACAGCGATAGAGACCTATGCCGGCACAGTGCAGACAAAGAGAACCAATGGCTACTTATTCACGCTGAGAGTTCTTGAAATGGTTATAAACACTCATTAGCTCTTCTTCAGTAAAAGTAACGATGATCAATTGTTGCCCAGGTCTGATAAAGTCAGGGTTTTTACCAATATTACCCTGTTCGTAGTTATACACGTAAGTCGTCAGTACTTTGTAATTGAGTAGTCGACCTAGGAAAGAACTCTTTTTACTGGACAAAATTTCGTCAGCGTCTTGAGGAATAAGTGCCCTGATTTTCCCGTCGGCTTGAGCCAGAGTGATTCCCTTGGAGAATGTCCCGGTGAGCCCGGTCTGAATTATGCCCCAGATACCTTGCTCATCGCTCGGGTTGACCGCATGCAGGTAGAAAATCCGCTTGTTGTTGGATTCAGTGTCACTGAGCAGTTCTCGCAACTTTATACGATTCTTTTCTGATTGATTAGTGACGGCTGCTGGCGCTTTAGCAATCATTGGCTCAGTGCCTGACTGGCTGGTGGCTTTGCTGATCAGTTTGTTAGCATCTGCAGCATTAACAACTGATAAATCAGGCTCGGATGACGCCGATGTTGTCACTGCTACGATCTCAGCTACAGGAGTTATTACGGCTACAGGTTTCTCTTTAGGCTGATCTTTGCTGACTAAATTAACTAAGTCGGCAACTTTAATGTCAGATATTTCTTCGATATTTTTCTTTAATGTCGTCAGTATTGAAGTATCGGTTGTGGGGGCGTTCTCGACAGTTTTGCTGGTTGTGACGGGCTCTATGATGACCTTAGGTGCCAGAGTTGTAACAGTCGGCATCGCCTGAATTGTCGGTGCAGGGATTGTAGTTACGCTCTGCACAGGTGCATTTGTATTCAGCTGGGCTGTTGATGTTGGCTTTATTTCAAGCGTAGCTTGTTTTGCTGCTTGTTCAATAGCGACTGCTTGTGTGTCTATTGGTTGGCTGGAGTCTATCTCAGGTGATACTGAAGGCGCAGCTACACTGACTACTTTTTCAACTGTTTGCTCGACTGTTGATTGTATCGCAGTCACTGGCTCTGCTTGGGTATTAAATTTTTTCTTAAAAGAGGGGATTTTAACCGCAAAACTCTGCGCAGTTGCAGCACTCTTGGCGTTTTGTTCCACCACAGTGAGTTTGATTTTGTCCTCTTCACTGGGTTGAATTACCACGGCTTCTATCTGCTCGGCAGTCTCAATCTTGACTATTACGGGTTGCTGCAATTCTGGTAACTGTAAGATTTGTTCAGCTGTGACAAAGTGATCTGCAGATTTGATCTCAATGGGTTGGTCTTCAGGTGCCGTTATACTTTGAACATGCTCCTTGGCCTCTTTCTTTTCCTCATCACTAAGTATCGGTAATTTCAGCGGACTTTTCTGTGGCTCTATTGCACTAACACTCTCTAAAGCATCGTCCAAGCTCTGATTTGGTTGCTCCTGTGTCAGCTGTTTTTCATCTTGGGTTAGCGGATTGAAATCTGAAAACTTGAGTGGCGAATCCGCGGATAAATATAAGTAACCTGCAACAGTTATAGCTAGCACTAAAAAAATACTGACAACCCTAAACATGCTTTCTCCTAAGAATTATTTTTATTCAATGGACTGTAAGTCAGTTTGTCTCAATATGGAAGGGATATCGGGGAGAATTTGTATAAGCTGAAGCCGCTGCGGGTATTTGCTACAAAGCCTTTGCAATCTGAAAAAATCACACACTGCAGCGGTTATAAAAAGCTATTGCTGGGATGGGAAGGGCAAATAGTAAGGCGTTTTTCGCTGTCGTAAAATATACTCTGCAGAGCGTATTAACTTTTAACCCGCACAAGCAATTTAAAGAGGGGCTGATCACTATATCAGAGCATTGTTATAGCGCCATAATAGCTGTCAGCTGAATGGAGGAAAATGAGCGCAAAAGAGAATTTTTGGGCTCATCTGAACCAGGCTGGGTGCACAGTTTATTCGAATTCAAGGGTGACTTGTTGGCACCAGTGCTCAATTCTTTCGTCGCTCAATTCGTTTTGGCAGTCATCATCTATGGCTAAGCCGATAAAGAATTTCTTATCTGCTGTCAAAGCTTTTGACTCGTCAAATTCATAGCCGTTAGTTGGCCAGTGGCCCACGATTGTAGCGCCTTTAGCAACCACTTTATCATGGAGCATGCCCATAGCATCCACAAACCATTCAGCATAGCCATATTGATCACCTAGGCCGATAAAAGCGACCGTTTTGTCGCTGAAATCTAGTTGATCAACTTCGTCCCAAACTTCCTGCCAGTCTTCCTGAACCTCACCGTAATCCCAAGTGGGGATTGCAAAGATGATCTTTTGATAGCTTTCAAGTATTTCAAGCGGGGAGTCGGCGACATCGAAGAGTTCTACATCGTCTAGATGCTGCTGAACTTTTTCAGCTACATCACCTGTGTTTCCAGTAGTTGTGCCGTAGAAAAGTGCTGTGCTCACTGTAGATCCTAATAGTAAAGTAACGTCTAAATAATAATGATTATCATTGATTGCAGGCGAAGAATAGGGGTTTTAAACGGGCATGTCAACGATTATTGATATCTTTACGGGTGCTGGCTGTTGCTAAAATTTAAGGAATAAGTTAATGCAAAATAGTTCTATAAAATGCATTCGCATGAGGGATGTGCAGTACTCCCGAAACCAATGCATAGGTTTCGGGATGTCTCAGTTACTCTTCTAGAGCCATGGCCTCTAATTCGGCTTCGCTAATAGGTTCGGGAACAGGTTCTAAATGTCGAGGACCACCTTTTTTAGACGACATTTTTTCTTTCGCCTTGGTCAGTTGTCGATCAATTTTATCGGTCAGGGAGTCAATAGCGGCGTATAAATTTGGGGCAGTAGTTTTTGCATATATTTCTTTACCATTGGTATGCAAAGTTGCCTCGATAGCCTCACTACGCTCCATGGAGTCAATGGTGATTTGAGCGCTGTTAATAATGTCGTATCGCTCTTGACTGTGTTTAAGCCAAGCTTCGATCTTTTCTTTTACGGCGGGGGATACTTTTTCGTTACGGGGTGTAATGTTTTTGATCATTTGTTATTTCTTACTGTTCTGTATTTTTCTGGACACGTAAAACTAGGTACAGGTTTTTTTCAGCGAACCGTTATGGAAGACGGCGTAAGGTTACTGCTTCTCCTTGGGTTAAATTTGTAAAACTAATACTAGTTGCGACTAGTAATTTCACTATAGCGCTATTTAAGTTGAAAGGGGAGTGTTGATCGAAATTATTATTACTTAACTTGCTGTAGATCATTCTTGTTATCCACAGGCGGTGTTAACTAGTTGAAAAATTTGGATAAATATTTTTTACTGGCGCGAGGGTATGATTGAATATGTGTTCTAAAGCGCTGTGTGCTTAGCTGTCTACCCAAACTTCACGTATTGGCTCACCGAAGTCATCGTAAATTGTCTTTTTCACGCGACGTAGTTTTGGTTTTGTGGAAATTGTGGTGAAGTGCTGTTTTTTGCGGTTATCGATGACATTTAGTGTCTCAGAAATAGGTGTTCGCTGCTGTTTAGGTAATCCATAAACAAATTGATTCCTATCGTACTTGCCGTCGATTAAGGAACTGTCCCCCTGATCAAACTGCTTTATCTGACCACCTTGATTAAGGTACTCATTAACTTGAGCAGCGAGGGAATTTCTGATGTCAGATTTAGTGGGTCGTTTTATCATGGCGTATATTATGCCTTAATTTAAGGATAATGAGAAAAATCTAAGCTGTTTTTCTGGATGTTTAACCCAGAAATAGGACTAATTCAGATATAATAGTACAAATTTTTTAACTGTGAGTTGAAATGGATTATATATCTTTAAACAAATATCGATATGCATGGTTTTTTAAGCATAGGGACCTTCCCTTAGCAGAAGATACCTTGCAGTGGATCAAACCTTTAGCAGAGAGCTCTTCCTCTCAAATCTGGCATCAATTAATCAGTAAAAATGTCAACCACCCGGATTTATTTAAAGATGATGATTGGCCGATCAGGCAATCTACCTGGAAGGTAAAAGCTCAATGGCAGTCGCAATGGGAAAGTGAACAGCCGAATTTGCCTAAGCAGATAGAAGATTTTATCGATTGGGAGGGCAACACTGTCGTCTATTTTTGTTATCACGCTGACAACATGATTGAAACAACCTGGGAAATATTCGCCAAACACTGGAAGAACTTTTTGTTTTTGGATAATGGTCCTCTATTGATCGGCAAGCGCAGAAACGAAGTCATTCAATTTCATCACGATGGCAGCTTTTCACTCGGCTGCAAATGATCGGGGATTCGTTTACAGTCTAATGATTTGACCAGAGCTGCGCCAGGGTGAGATTAACATTCGTGGCAGGTAGAGGGGTGGCGAATGCTTGGCCCTTAAATAATCAGTAACTGGCTCTGTGAAGGTGGTTATTAATAGATTGTAATAGCACAATAGTGTCTGTTGTAATTTTTATTTATGTGTTTCTCGCTAGGGCTCCCCTGTAAGCTTTTTACTGGATAGTTTGTTAGTAATTCTAGACGTTAGCCTCTGGCTTGTTTAGCCTTATATTAGTTGAAGCAGTGGCCGTTTTATTTTTGGTGTATGGATGAAGAATCATTTTTTCCCCTTTTTAGTCTGGTTTAAATATTTAACTTTCAGTGATGTCAAAGCAGATTTTATTGCCGGTTTAACCGGTGCGGTAATCGTCTTACCTCAAGGTGTCGCCTTTGCCACTATTGCCGGCTTGCCGCCACAGTATGGTTTGTACACTGCAATGGTTACACCAATTATTGCGGCGCTGTTTGGGTCATCAAAACATTTAATCTCAGGTCCAACCACCGCTATCTCAATTGTAGTTTTCTCATCCATAAGTGGTTATGCCGAGCCCGGCAGCGAGCAGTTTATTGCCATGACACTGACACTGACATTAATGGCGGGAATCTATCAATTAGCCTTTGGCCTGGCCAGACTAGGCAAGCTGGTTGATTTTGTATCACATACAGTGGTGATTGGTTTTACTGCCGGTGCGGCTATTTTGATCGCAACCAGTCAAGTACAACACATCACCGCTATTGATACTGCAAATGGTCAGTCATTTATCCAGAGCTGGATAGCGACCTTAAGCCATTTGCAAAATCTCAACTGGTCGGTATTAAGTGTCGCTATGACGACTCTGGCAATCGCCATACTGGTAAAACTCTACTGGCCGAAGCTACCAAATTTACTAGTCGCGATGGTTGTCGGCAGCTTCTTGGCGTTGGCTATTGGCAGCGATGCCGGTATCATTTTAGTGGGTGCTATTCCGGCAAGTTTGCCACCTTTATCTATGCCCGACCTATCGTTACATACTCTGCAGCAACTGGCACCTGAAGCATTTGCTATCGCCTTGTTGGGGTTAATAGAAGCTGTCTCTATCAGTCGAGCGATAGCTATTAAATCCCACCAACGCATCTACCCGAATCAAGAGTTTATTGGCCAGGGTCTGTCAAATATAGTCGGTAGTTTCTTTTCCTGTTATGCCGGTTCCGGCTCTTTTACCCGTTCAGGGGTTAATTATGCAGCGGGTGCAAAATCGGGGTTGTCGGCTATCTTTGCCGCGGTGCTATTAATTTTTATCGTGTTATTAGTAGCACCACTTACTGCATACTTACCCGTTGCCGCTATGGGCGGTGTAATATTGCTAGTCGCATACAATTTAGTAGATTTTGCCCATATAAAGAAAATTTTGAGCACCAGTAAAGCAGAGTCTTCGGTATTACTGATTACTTTTTTCTCGACCTTGTTTCTAGAATTGGAATTTGCCATATATCTTGGGGTGATGATGTCGATAATTCTATTTCTGGCGAAAACCTCCACCCCAGAAATTACCGAAATGTCCCTCAACATTGAGCAGCACCGTTTTGTTGAAGCAACTATCCACCCCGGTTATCAATGCCCGCAGTTAAGAGTACTGCGCATAGATATGTCGATTTACTTTGGTTCGGTTAATCATATTCAAAACAAAATTGAGAGTATCTTAAACCAGGCGGGGGTCAGCCGGGTGTTAATTATTTGTGGTGGGATAAACTTTATCGATTTAAGTGGCACTGATTTACTGGTCAGTTTGGATAAAAAGCTTAAAGAAAAAGGCGGCGGCTTGTACTTTTTTGCAATGAAGCCACTGGTTAAGCATCGCGCTTTCAAATTAGGTTTAGTTCCTGCGATCAGCAAAGAGCGCTTTTACGACAGCAAACGCAAGGCAATTGAAGATGTCTTTCCTCAGTTACAACCCAATATCTGTCAAAATTGTCAGCAACACGTATTTAAAGAGTGCGCTAAGTACGATTAATACACTCTGCTAGGGTTAAATCTGCCGTATCGGGGGGACAATAAATTAGAGATCCGCTTCATCAGTCCAATGCAGTGCCTGTAAAAACTCAGAGACCTTAAAATGCCTAACTTGCTCGCTGGCAAATGCATCGCTCCACCCTGACCAGCTACCGTCAGAAACCACTGCTACTCTGGCTATCTGTACCTGGCAATTTTTGTAGAAGCGCTGTACACACCAGCTTGAAGGCTCTTCAATGGCGCTGAGTTGGTGATCAAAATACAACAGGACTCTTAGTTTGTGGCCTGTTTTTAGTTGTTTCTGTATTTGTTTGAGAAAAATATTTTGATAATCAGTTTCACTGAGAATTTGCGACGCTTGCAGAACAAGTATATCGCCGGCCGAATCAGGTAGTACATATAACATTATTTTACCACTAAGTAATATTTGAAGAAGTCAGCACATCAGTGCAGGGGGATACTACGTGGAAACATTGTGCCGGGCTATGATAATTTAAGTGGCTGCCCGACCTTTAACGCGAAGGTAGTTAATAGATAGGCGGCTAGTGGGATAGATAAAGTTATAATTTTCACTAGCCGTCTGTGTGCCGGTCACTCTACAGGATAGAGTAACAGGCCTAGATCCAGCTATTATTACTTAGCAGTTTTACCTTCAAAAAACATGTTCATAGTGAACTCATTGACACCGTATTTGACTGTATCAATTTCAAAGTCAGCAAATTTTAAATCAACACTGCCCTCAAATCCAGCGCGGTAATCACCCCAGGGAGAATCACCTTCACCAATCAGTACGGCGTCAAAAGTAATCGACTTAGTGACACCGTGTAAGTTTAGATCGCCTGTGACATTGACTTTGCCATTGCCTATGTCTTTGATGTTGTTGCTGGCGAAAGTCGCGGTTGGGTATTTTCCAGCATCTAAGAAATCAGGGCTCATGATGTGTTTGTCACGCTTAGCATGATTGGAATCAAAGCTCTGGGCGTCCAAAGTGACATTGATCTTTGAGTCATTTGGCTTGTTTTTATCGTAGCTAAAAGTCCCAGAAAAAGTGTTGAAACGCCCTTTAACCCAGCTGACACCTATATGTTTAACTTTAACATCTATTTGCGAGTGAGCACCGGCTGACGGGTCGTCTATGACATAGTCGGCAGCGTAAGAGATTGTGCTAACAGCGACTAGCATAGAAGCCAGTAAGGTAGTTTTGATTAATGCTTTCATTTTTTCTCCTCTATGCCCAATATGTTGTTGAGCGTGTTGTCTTTATCAATAATATGATGTTTAAAAGCAGCTAGAGTGTGCAAAGTCACTAAAGCCATCAATGCGTAGGCCGCCAGCAGATGCACTTCACCTGCGGTAGTGGCCTGGTTGTTAAAAAACTCGGCGGGGCCTGGAATAACAAACCAATCAAATATATTGATTCCCGTGCCACCGGCAAAAGATATTAAGGCTCCGCCAATCAGTACCAAAAAAATTAGCAGATACAGGAGGTTATGTGCCACGCTGCTGGCGCGGTTGACGAAATTGCTGTTGCCTGCTGCCGGCTTTGGTGCGACATTGACTATCTTCCAGATCAATCTAAATACCATTAATGCAGCAACCAGCAGTCCCACGGCCTCGTGTATTTGCGGTGCTAATGTATAGAACGAATCGTAGTAGCTTAGTTCCATCATATATAGACCTAAAGCAAATAAACCTATGATAGCTATAGCTAAAAACCAATGAAGAATGACTATAATCCAGCCAAATTGAATGCTGCTATTTCTGTAATGTTTAATAAAACTCATTGTTAACCGTATATTTGTTAGTAATTGACTTGAGAGACATTAGTTTTTACACCAATTTATCTGGTTTTCAAGCACAGATCTGAAACTTTACAATACTTTACACTGTGCATATCTGGGTACTACCCGCAGAGTTGCTATCGAGATTGCTGTATTGTGCTCAGTCACTCGTCTATGCAGCAACACTTTATTCATATATTATCAGTGCGTCCAATGCATAAAGGTGATGATTGGTATGCGCGAAGTGAATTTACGATCTGTCGATTTAAATCTGCTGACAATTCTTCAGGTTTTGCTGGAAGAACAGCATGTGACCCGTGCCGCAGAACGTCTGCATATGAGCCAGTCTGCAGTCAGTAGGGCTCTGCAAAGACTGCGGCTGCTATTCAATGATCCGCTGTTAGTAAAAGGTGTAGATGGTTACAGCTTGTCCAGTAGAGCAAATAAGATAGCCACTGATTTGAGCTTAACTTTACAGACCTTGTCAGGATTTATTCGCGAGCCAGAATTTGATTTAGCAACTGACAAGTCCACTGTGAGGATGGCCGGTGTGGATTTGGAAGGCTGGATTAATATGCCGGAGCTAGTGGCTGAAATTTTGCAACAGGCACCGCAAGTGAGATTAGAAATATCTTCAAACCCGAATGATTATTTTTCGCTACTCGGTAGCGGCGAAGTGGATTTACTGGTATCGGGGATGGCTCCCAGGGGCGCCAAAGAATATTTTCACTGTGCAAAGCTTGGTAATTCTGAGTTGGCGGTGATGATGGGAAAAAATAATCCGCTGGCAAAAGGCAGTTTAGATCTGGATAAATACTTGAAGGCAGAGCACGGTTATGTCGCACTGACCGGTAAGGGGCCGACTTTTATTGATGACCAATTAGAGACTATGGGTCTCAAGCGTAATGTCGTACTAAAAATTTCTCATTTCTTATCAGTGGTTGATTACTGTGAGCGGACCAATATTTTATTTATGTTGCCTATTGAGCTTATTAATGGCTGGTTTGAGGGTCGCGATGTCGTGATAAAGGCGCTACCTAAACAGCTTTTTAAGCCCAAAGCTGAGTTTTTTTTATACTGGCATGCTCGCTCTGATAACGATCCGCTACACCGCTGGATCAGAGAGAAAATAGTTACATTGAAACAAACCAAGTAATAAAATATCGGCTCAGATAGCCCTGAATTATTTGATTATTTTATTATTGAATTTCTTTTTGCAATATCAGTTGAGGCTGGTATACTGCGCGCTCTCAATTGAGAACAAGCGGAACAATCGCTGAGCTATGGTAGCTCTGTCGGTCCTCTCGCAACGATAAATCGTTAACCTGGTCAGGCCTGGAAGGGAGCAGCCACAGCGATCAATTCGTGTGCCGAGATGTGGCTGGGGGGGCTGCTTCCAAACCCCCTATCTTATTGTTACTCAAAGCTTTTCTAGATGAATAACCCTCTGTCGGCTTAACTTAGACACAAGGTTGGACATATGGCTTTACTTCCTAGTTATATCGAATCCTCAAAACACAATATTCTTTACTTTCGAATCCGTATTCCTCAAGGTTTACCGAGCGTATTTGCTCGATCTTATGTTCGTAGATCACTACAAACCAAGTGCGAACATGAAGCGATCATACGCTGCGCTATGCTATTAGAAAAGTCCAGTGCCTCTTTTCGTTGGCCGATTCCGGCGATAGCTTTGACCTCTCGGCATTGACATGGGAAGTTGCTGCAAGCCCCGAAGTTAAACCCAAGGCTTCCGCTGTTTCTGAAGTGACCAATACCAGCCCAAAGTTATCGAAAGTATTCGAGCAATACCGTAAGAAGCAATTGTTGGATGGAGTGGGCGAGAAGACCTTAGATGACAAGAGGTCTGTGATGAATCTGTTGATACGTATAATAGGTGACTTAGGGGTTGCTACAACGAATGAAGTTGCAACAGTGAAGAAGAAAGAAGATATCCAGTTCGATGGTCGACTGTTAAAGAAGTACGGCTCAATCGATTATCAGGACATTTGGGAACTCGGCATAAACGCTGCGTTACGCATCTCTGACCTATTGTCCTTGAAGTACACCGATGTGTTGAGCACAAAAATTCTGACGCTCACCGAGAGCAAGACAGAGAAGACACTGCGCATCAAGCTAAATGTAAGGCTCTCGTTGTCATTCAAATGAGACGCGAAGACAGCCCTGCTGACATTTGGTTATTCCAGGGTAAAGGCAGCACAGTGAAGAGTTTAAACAAAGCCATTGATTGCAGCTCTGTTGCAGGTAAGCTTAAGAAAGTCGGTGATTCTCTGAAGATCAATCTCAGCAGATACTCGATGAGGTAGGTGAGAGGTTATGCTATGTACTCTGACGGCGTTCAAATTGAAGCTATTTGCAAAGTGTCGAACCACACCAACCCGACTGCTTGGTATCATGCATCTATATTAAATCGACTATCGACTCACTGGCCTAAGTCGTACCGAATGATTTGTGTTGATTAGACAGGTAGTCATGAATTTCATCAGTGTTATGGTCTTTAACGAATTCAATAAAAATATGGCTATTGAGCAATGAACGGATATTTATCGATAGTTTATAGATTTCATAATAAGCTGATTTTTTACTTGCCGTCATAGTCGCTTTGTTTTTTTTCAGCGTTTTATAGTAACTGATTGTGCTGCAGAGAAAAATTAATGGATATAAGATAGGCAGTAAGATCAAAGCCGTCGTTTTAGTTTTAGTTTTTTCAATGCTACGAATGCTAAATCCAGACAATTTTGCCAAAGTGCGAAGTTTTTGAACTCCGATCAAAAATATATGACCATAGTAAATACCGTCAGAGAGTTCTTTGTTGGACATCCATATGTCATCAAGTTCATTGGGAGCCATGCCTTTGTTGAAACGCTCGTTCTCGGATAACAAATAGCTGAGTCGGCCGATCAGGTTTGAATAATTGGGTGTGGTTATAATTAGACTGCCGCCGACTTTTAGAATGCGATTAAATTCACTTAACACTAGCAGTTGATTCTCGAAATGCTCAATTCCCTCTTGCGACATGACGGCGTCAACAGATTCCGCTGCAATTGGAATGCCCGTATTAATATCTGCTCTGTGGCAGG
>ASZI01000018.1 GCA_000416315.1 Osedax symbiont Rs2
AAGTCGGAAGTCGGAAGTCATGAAACTCTAGCTGGGGAGTCAGTACTACATTTACAATTAACTTTTGGTTAAGCTTGGCTTTGGCGAATTTAATTGGTACTTTTTAGTGGTTAAAAATTTTACACTTTTTTCTTGCACTGTTTTTCCATTTCAGCATAATATTGACCAAACGGTAAAAAATAATTCTAAAAAATATTATCTTTGCAACTGCCCGGCACACTTAGCTTTCTCCTGTGAAGCTATCCATCAGGGCCAGCTGTTTGCAAAAAAGGAGATGCTCAATGGCTTTGCATCATAGTCACAGAAATTACTACAGACAGTTCTCTGGTGAGCCCAGCACTGCGCTAGCACTCATGCTTCAAACGATTTCCCAACTATATCTATTGCTAAAACCTCGATAAATTTTTCCGGTTGCCATTGTGATTGCAATATAACTTTTGCAATTGCCATAATAGCTATGAGCATTGATTGTCCGGCATCTTAGACTGGTCGATTAATCGCAAAGCTAGCGCAAATTATTGAGACAAGCAGAGGTAAAACTATGAACAAGCTAAAATGTGGCCTGATACAAATGTCACTCAAAGGTGAGACGTCAGAGTCAACTGATTCAATCAGAGAGCAGATGATTGCGGCGCATATCCCTCTTATTGAACAAGCTGCTGCGCAGGGGGTGCAGGTATTGTGTTTTCAGGAAGTCTTTACCACTCCTTACTTTTGTCCCAGCCAGGATAGCAAATGGTACGCCAGTGCCGAACAAATCCCCGAGGGACCCACTGTTCAATTGATGCAAAGCTACGCAAAAAAACACAACATGGTCATAGTTGTACCTATCTATGAAGAAGATTTACCCGGGGTTTATTACAACACCGCCGCCGTCATCGACGCGGATGGTAGTTACTTAGGTAAATACCGTAAGAATCACATTCCCGATACCGCACCGGGTTTCTGGGAAAAGCTCTATTTCAAACCGGGTAACTTAGGTTACCCGGTGTTCGATACTAAATTCTGTAAATTGGGGGTGTACATCTGCTACGACCGTCATTTCCCAGAGGGTTGGCGCGCACTGGCACTCAACGGTGCACAGTACATAGTTAATCCCTCTGCCACAGTAATGGGCAAAAGCAAATACCTGTGGGAGTTAGAGCAACCCGCTTCGGCGGCCGCCAATGGTGTTTTCATCGGCGCGATCAATCGAGTTGGCAGCGAACAGCCCTGGGATACGAAGATGGGTGAGTTTTATGGCAGCAGTTATATAGTTAATCCGCTGGGACAAATCGAAGCCCAGGCCAGTGCCGATCAGGATGAGCTATTGGTGCATGAAATTGATTTAGACATGATTAAGGAAGTGCGAACCGGCTGGCAGTTCTTCAGGGATCGCCGCCCGGAAACTTACGATGACCTACTGGCACCTTAAGTAGAACTTTTTAACTGGCCGTGGAATGAGCAATTTAAGACCTTGCTAAATCTCCGGCTTCTCTGAAAATAATAATTAAATAAGGGTAACTAAAATGAGTGACAATCAATCAGCTAACTCTACTGCTGTAAAAGTAGATGAGTTCTATGAACTCGATGTCGGAACAGACATAAGCAGTAGTAGCCACTATAACGAAGATATTGCGCCCACTAAAATCAAACAACGCACTTGGGGAACTTGGAACGTTGCGGCTCTGTGGGTGGGAATGGCGATCTGTGTTCCCACTTATACACTAGGTGGTGTACTGACCGCCTACTTTGGACTGTCGGTCGGTGAGGCACTACTAACTATTTTAGTGGCGAATATCATAGTGCTAATTCCACTGACCTTAAACGCCTTTGCCGGTACTAAATACGGCATCCCATTCCCTGTGTTACTGCGCTCTTCATTTGGTGTTTTGGGATCTAATATTCCCTGTATCATTCGTGCCATAGTTGCCTGCGGCTGGGTTGGTATTCAGACTTTGTTTGGTGGCATCGCTATTCACATTTTGTTTTCGGCGATACTGCCAGGCTGGGAGAACTTAGGCGGAACCGGAGAAGTCATCGGCTTCTTTATGTTCCTGGTGATGAACTTGATGATCGTTATCCGCGGTTCAGAGTCAATCAAGATACTTGAGACTATCGCTGCGCCTCTATTACTGGCAGTTAGCATCGGCTTGATGATGTGGGCCTGGCCACAATTCTCCCTTACCGAGATTTTAGCTGTTCCGGCGAATCGCCCTGCAGATGCCTCTTTTTGGGGTTACTTCTTTGGCGGCCTGACTGCCATGGTAGGTTTCTGGGCGACTTTATCGCTTAATATTCCGGATTTCAGCCGTTATGTTAAGTCGCAGAAATCACAGATTGTCGGGCAGGTTATCGGCTTTCCGGGCACTATGTTTTTTTTCGCTGCACTCGGTGTGGTACTGACTGCTGCATCGACTACATTAGTCGGTGAAACTATCTCCGACCCGATCAATTTGATTGGTAAAATTGACAGCCCTTTCTGGGTCATTATTGCCATGATAATGATTATTATCGCGACCTTGTCGACTAATACTGCAGCGAACATAGTCTCGCCTACCAACGACTTCCAAAACATTGCCCCATCCAAAATCAACCAAACTCGGGGTGTGCTGATTACCGGCGCTATCGGTGTGTTATTGATGAGCTGGGAGCTGTTGAAGAAACTCGGCATGATCGAATCTGATGTCAGTGTTGAGGCTATGTACACTAACTGGTTACTCGGCTACTCCAGCTTGCTGGGCCCTATCGCCGGCATCATGGTGGTTGATTATTTCATCATCAAAAAACAGCAGCTTAATTTAGTTGAGCTGTACAAAACCAACGGTATTTATGCTGGAGTAAATATGGCCGGGATGATTGCTTTTGCAGTGCCGGTTGCCTTAACTCTGTTTGCTCTGATGACCGGATCTCTGAGCTGGTTCTATCAGTACGGTTGGTTCACAGGTTCATTCTTGGGCGCAGTGATCTACTTCCTTGCCGCCAGCAGAGAAGCTGGATATTCAAACTTAGCCACTGAGCAATAACCGCTAAGTTCAGGTCAACACCGCCGCTGACAACCCCGGCGGTGTATTTGGCTGGCACTGTGCATTGATAGTCGCCAGCTAACCTATTTCAAAAGTCGTCTGCTGCGTTGCAGTAGACAATATCAGCAGCTTTAAACTTGAGACCCCGTTACTGTAGGCGAGGTTTAAGCAGGAGAGGTATTCTATGTCTATCGTGATACGTGGCGGAACAGTCGTTACCGCAGAACAAACTTTCAGCGCCGACGTCTATTGTGAAAATGGTCTGATAGCCGCTATCGGTGAAAACCTCGAAGTCCCGGCGGGGGCCGAGGTGATAGACGCCACTGGTCAGTATGTCATGCCCGGCGGGATAGACCCACACACTCATATGCAACTGCCTTTTATGGGCACTGTCGCCAGTGAAGATTTTTATACCGGAACTGCTGCAGGTTTAGCCGGCGGCACTACCAGCATCATCGACTTTGTAATCCCGGCACCCCAGCAGCCTTTAATGGATGCCTATCATCAGTGGCGCGACTGGTCGGAAAAATCTGCCGCCGATTACGGTTTTCACGTGGCAGTGACTTGGTGGGATGAAAGCGTCAAACAAGACATGGCGACCTTAGTACAAGAGCATGGTGTCAACAGTTTCAAGCACTTTATGGCTTACAAGAATGCCATTATGGCGGATGATGAAATTCTGGTGAATAGCTTTGCCCGATGTCTGGAGCTAGGCGCTATGCCAACCGTGCACGCCGAGAACGGCGAGCTGGTATTCCAATTGCAAAAAGATTTGCTGGCCAAAGGTATCACTGGTCCCGAGGCGCACCCACTATCTCGCCCACCTGTAGTAGAGGGGGAAGCTGCCAACCGCGCTATTCAAATTGCCCAAGTAATGAAAGTGCCTATTTATATAGTACATGTCTCCTGCCAGGAATCACTGGCGGCGATAACCAGAGCCCGCAATGAGGGCCAGCGCGTCTACGGGGAGTGTCTGGCCGGACACTTAGTCATCGATGACAGCGTCTATCGCAGTGAAGATTTTGAATTTGCCGCCGCTCATGTAATGAGTCCTCCGTTTCGATCTAAGGAACATCAGGCTGCTCTGTGGAAAGGCTTGCAAGGAGGTAATTTACAAACTACCGCCACCGATCACTGCTGTTTTTGCGCACCGCAAAAAGCCGCAGGTAAAGATGACTTCACTAAGATCCCCAACGGCACCGCCGGTATCGAAGATCGCATGGCAATTATGTGGGATGCCGGAGTCAACACCGGCAAATTGACAATGAATGAATTTGTCGCTGTGACTTCTGCCAACAGCGCTAAGATATTCAACATCTATCCGCAAAAAGGCTCTATAACCGCAGGTGCCGATGCCGATATTATCGTCTGGGACCCACTGGCCAGTCGCACTATATCCGCGGCCACTCACCATCAGAATATCGATTTCAATATCTTTGAGGGACGCACTGTCAAAGGGGTACCTACCCATACTTTGAGCAGAGGCAATTTAGTCTATAAAGACGGCGATTTACGTGCGGTCAAAAGCGCAGGCAAATATGTTAAACGCCAGGCTTTCTCGCCGGTATTCGAAGCTATGGCTAAGCAGAGCGCCTGCAATACAGCCCAGCCCGTCAACAGGAAATAAACCGCTATACTGCTACTGGGCAAAGAAACATACTAACAAATATGCTTAATTGACTGTTATTTGATCAATTAAGCATATATTGTTTATGCTGGCATAGCGGATTTGTCCGCTAATTGCTACGGTTTCAGCTGAGTACAACATGGAGGTTGTAATGATAATTGCTATTCCCCTGGAGCGGCGCCCAGGAGAGCTAAGGGTAGCCAGCTCCCCTGATGCAGTCAAAAAACTAACCGCGCTGGGCTATACCGTTGTCATCGAAACCGGTGCTGGCCTGGCTGCCAGTTTCACCGACTTGGACTACCAGGATGCCGGCGCCTCTATTGCCAATGACCGCAAGACTCTGTATCGAGATGCCGATGTCATTTTCAAAGTACAGCGCCCTATAATCAGCGCTGCCGATTCTGAACTGGCCCTCTTTAAACAAGGGGCTATCTTAATTGCCCACTTATCCGCCAGCAGCCAGGCAGAAGATATTGTCGCCTACACTGAGGCCGGTATCACCAGTTTCGCCCTTGAGCAAATACCCCGAATTAGCCGCGCCCAATCAATGGACATCCTCTCCAGCCAAACCAACCTGACCGGCTACAAAGCAGTGGTAGATGCCGCTTCACTGTACGCCAGAGCTTTCCCGCTGATGATGACAGCGGCAGGCACTGTGGCTCCCGCCAAAGTATTTATCATGGGGGTAGGTGTAGCCGGATTGCAGGCAATCGCCACCGCCAAGCGTCTAGGGGCTGTTGTCAGCGCCTACGACGTACGACCTGTAGTGAAAGAGCAAGTTCAGAGCCTGGGAGGGAAGTTTCTCGAGGTCGATAGCGCTGTCAGTCAGGATGCGCAAACCAGTGGTGGATACGCTAAAGAAATGAGCGATGACTATAAACGCAAAGAGCAGGCCACTATCTCTGAGCACATTGCCAGACAAGATATCGTTATCTGCACAGCTTTAATACCCGGGCGCCCAGCTCCCGTACTAGTCACTGCGCAGATGGTTAAGAGCATGAAAACAGGCTCAGTAATCATAGACTTAGCTGTGGAGATGGGCGGAAACTGCCCCTTGTCCGAGCTGGGCAAGGTAGTGACTAAGCATGGGGTCACTATCGTCGGCTACGACAATTATCCAAGCAGACTGGCGGCTGATTCCAGCGCTCTTTATGCTAAAAACTTGTTAAATTTTTTCCTATTACTCAGTGCCCCCGACTCAGCGCAATTACAGATAGACTGGGATGATGAAATAATTAGCAATACTTTAGTCAGCAAGGCAAATACCAATTAAGCTCAATATAGGCAATACTGAAAACAATCGCAGCAATAATGGAGGTTATCGACATGGACGCCGACACTATCATCCAGCAGAGCAATGCACTGGCAGAGCAGGCCAGTCAACTCGCTGAACAATCTGCAGATTTAGCCTCCAATGTTGCACTTTTGAGCAGTACCAGTAGCACCAGTGGCGACCCGATAATCTTTAACTTAACCATTTTTGTGCTGGCAATCTTCATTGGCTTCTATGTTGTCTGGAGTGTCACACCGGCTTTGCATGCACCTTTAATGAGTGTCACTAATGCCATCTCATCCGTGATCATAGTCGGGGCACTAATCGCCGTGGGTCCGCAGGAAACCAACTTTTCGACTCTGATGGGCTCTATCGCCATGACACTGGCCGCTGTTAATATTTTTGGTGGCTTTATAGTCAGTAACCGTATGCTGGCCATGTTTAAAAAGAAGTCAGCAAAGCCTGGAGTAAAGTATGAGTGAAACAGTGAGCGGCATCGCCTACCTGCTGGCATCCATTTTATTTATCCTGGCACTGCGAGGCCTGAGCTCCCCCGACACTGCCCGTAGAGGTTGTTATCTGGGTATGCTCGGAATGCTGATCGCTATCCTCACTACTTTGCTGGGTCCACAGGTAGTCAGTTATGGCAGTATTTTTGTGGCACTGTTTATCGGCGGCAGCATCGGCGCTGTAATCGCGCAGAAGATCCAGATGACGGCGCTGCCGCAGTTAGTGGCGGGGGTTCACTCTCTGGTGGGCCTGTCGGCGGTTTTTGTAGCTATAGCGGCATTCTACAATCCCTCTGCCTACTCAATTGGCAGCGTTGCTAATATCAATAGTGTCAATTTATTTGAGATGGCGCTGGGGGCAATGATAGGGGCAATCACGTTTTCAGGGTCTCTGGTAGCCTTCGCTAAATTGCAGGGATTAGTCAGTGGAAATCCGCTGAGATTTAGCGGTCAGCACAGTCTTAATGCACTGCTGGGCCTGAGCTTGCTGCTGTTAATTTTCTGGTTGCTGACAAACCAGAGCAATACTGCTTTTTGGCTACTAATCGGCCTCTCTATAGTACTGGGATTCACTTTGATCATCCCAATTGGCGGGGCAGACATGCCAGTGGTCGTTTCAATGTTAAATTCATACTCTGGCTGGGCTGCAGCGGGTATAGGTTTCACCTTAAACAACTCGCTGCTGATTATCACCGGAGCTCTGGTAGGTTCCTCCGGCGCAATCCTCAGCTACATAATGTGCAAAGCCATGAACCGCTCTATTTTCAATGTTTTATTAGGCGGCTTTGGCAGCAGTCAGAGCAATATCTCTGTGAGCTACGATGAAAACCGCAGTGTAAAATCCGGTAGTGCCGACGACGCGGCTTTCATCATGAAAAATGCCTCTAAAGTAATAATAGTACCAGGTTACGGCATGGCGGTAGCTCAGGCACAACACGCCCTGAGAGAGCTGGTTGATATGCTTAAGGAGCAGGGAGTATCGGTCAGTTACGCCATACATCCAGTGGCCGGACGCATGCCCGGACACATGAACGTACTGCTGGCCGAGGCCAATGTCCCCTACGAAGACGTCAAAGAGCTAGAGAGCATCAACCCCGAGTTTGCCACGGCGGATGTCGCTTTTGTCATAGGTGCTAATGATGTAACTAATCCAGCGGCTAAGACCGACAGCAGCAGCCCGATCTATGGCATGCCGATTTTAGAAG
>ASZI01000019.1 GCA_000416315.1 Osedax symbiont Rs2
CAGTAGGGTTAAGTCCCTTTCATTTTCAGCGCATGTTTACTGAGTGGGCAGGTGTCAGCCCGAAGAAATTTATGCAATTTATTAGTGTTGAATACGCTAAGCAATTATTGAGTGCGCAGCAGCTGAGCTTGCTAGACGCTGCCTATCAAACAGGTTTGTCAGGTACCAGTCGGTTGCATGATTTATTCATTAATATTGAGGGGATGACGCCTGGAGAATATAAAAATGGCGGTCGTGCGCTGGTAATAAATTATAGCTTTAATCACTCTCCCTTTGGCGAAATGCTGGTGGCATCAACGACCAAAGGCATTTGCCACATCAGTTTTGTCGAGGGGCAGTTAGTGGCGCTGCATAATTTAAAGAGTAATTTTTGTAATGCTATCTTTGAGCATAAACAAGATTCTTTTCAGCGAGATGTAATGGCGGCTTTGAATGGTGATTGGCGGGGAGTAAATGCAGCGAGTACTAAAATACAGCTCCATTTAAAAGGCACTGCTTTTCAGTTAAAAGTGTGGCAGGCGCTATTAAACATCCCGCTGGGGAGCTTATCTACCTATGGTGTTATCGCCAGCAATATAGGTAATGCAAATGCTGCCAGGGCGGTGGGGACGGCGATTGGTCATAATCCAGTCGCTTTGATTGTTCCATGTCATCGGGTGATACAAGCAACTGGGAAATTGGGTGGTTATCGCTGGGGAAGTACCCGAAAGACTGCCATAGTCGGTTGGGAGGGAGTGACGTCTAGTGATGCGTGTAAAGGTTTTATATAGAGCTGTCCATCTGTTGTTGTAACCATAAGCTGGCACTGGCTGAATCATCGAAAAATTGGCAGGGAATTCGTATCTTACTATAAATACTGGATAGCTGCTCTTGAAGGATGCTCGCCCCAAAACAATCTTTGAAGATAAAGGCTACTGCGATCAATCCTTGCTCTTTTCTAAATTGGGTTAAATGATGCATTTGTTGTTGTGCTTCAGGGGTGTATAGACAATTTTGGTGCATTTGATTTAACTGTGTCCAAGGTCCTTCTATCTGTTGGATGGCTAAAATTAAGTCTTCTTTATAGTTTGAAACGGCCTGAGTATTAAAAGGGCCTAATGCAAGAACATGGATAGTGTTATTTTGCACGGATACTTTAAAATGACCATGAGATTCAAACAATTTTTCACCACTTAAATATAATAGCCTGGTAGGGCGTGCAGAGAAATTAGCGCTGCGTGTTAACGGCTTTCAGCGGACAGGCAGTATGCCTGCAACTTGTGCCTTAGTCACGAACTTACTCTGTATTCTAGAAGCCTGTCAAGCTTGAACGATAGTTGCGAGAAAGAGCTGGATAGAACACTAAAATCTGGTTTTTTGTCGTAGATTAGTCGCCCTTCTAGGGCGTGTGTTGCTTGTTTAGTGATTTCCTAATAGTGTTGTAGGTATAAACGTTTATTGGGCTGCTGTGGAATGAGCATCGCAGTGTCGGAGGTATTATTATGCTTAAGCTTATATGTGTTAAAAGGCGCGCGTTAATATTTTTACTGTTTTTTGTAGTAAGTACTGCTACTTCTGCAGGAACGTTAAATATTTTCGCTACAAATTACCCTCCATTCAATATTAAAAGTGCGCCGAGTCAGCCAGGATTTGATGTTGAGGTTAGTATTGCTGCATTTGCCGCTGTTGGGATTGATATCGAGGTCAAATTTCAACCTTGGGCAAGAATTATGCGTGATGTGAAATCGGGCGTAGCGACCGCTGCAGTGACTTGTAGTAAAGTTAAAGAGCGTCTTAGCTTTGCGGATCTATCAGAGCAAATTAGCTCGACGCGTATGGCGGTCATAACTCATAGGAATTATTCGGGAGCTCCTTTGAGTGTTGTCGATGATCTACGTAATAAAAAAGTGATCGCTGTTAATGGCTTTGCTACGCAAAAGGAGTTGGTCAAAAACGGCATTAAGCATTCAAGCGTGAACAGTATCGAAGATGCGTTGGCTGTTTTGCTGCGCCGTAATCAAGATGTTTTCTATATAGGTTGGGAGTCAGCTGCTTATGTTGCTCAGCAGATGGGAATCCTAGATAAATTAAATTTTGCTGGAGTAGCAAGTGTTGATGATCATCCGTTTTATTTATGTTTCAGTAAAAAATGGCCGGCGAGCAAAAAATTATTAAAAACTTTTAATAAGGGCTTAAAAATAATTCAGGAAAATGGAACCTTTCAAAATATTCATGCTCGCTACGGGTTGTAATATAACCACGATTTGACAGATGCGAAGTTGCGTGGTTAATCATTTAAGCTAGTTCTAAGGTATAAGCGCTCTGGCCTACCTACTGAACCATAGCTAACATCGGCAATTAATTCTGAATTACTCACTAAATATTCTAGGTAACGTCTGGCAGTGGTGCGGCTACTGCCTACTAATTCTCCCATTTGTTCCGCGGTATGCCCAGAAGTTGAACTGGAAAATATACTACGGATTTTTTCTAAAGTTAGCGGGTCAATCCCCTTTGGTAAATTTGAGTTCAGTATGTTTTTTTGCGATAGCAGGTTGCGCGGCAATAGTTGATCAACCGTTGATTGGTCCAGTCCTTTCTTGCTTTGGTTCTCCAGTGCTTGAAGTTTGTTACTGTGATCGCGAAAATTGTGGAGTGCCGTTTGCAAACGATCAAATACTAAAGGTTTTAAAATGTAATCAAAGACTCCGCTGTGCAGTGCTTCGGTTAAGCTATTAACATCTTTTGCCGCAGTGATTAAAATAACATCACTGGTGCTTTTGCTGCGCCGAATTTCTCTTAATAGCTCTAAACCATTTCCTTCAGGGAAATGAATGTCTAGCAATAATAGATCAGGTTCTAACACTTCTATCATGTCCTGAGCATCAATTGTTGTGTGCGCAATTCCGAGGATTTCAAATCCATCTATCCGCTCGATGAAACGGCGTTGAATTTCTGCGATTTTATGATCGTCCTCAGCAATAACAATACTGATGTTACTCATTTTTTGATCACCTGATAGAATATGTGGTTAATAAAACGCTGAAACTCTCGCATGAAACTGTATCTCAAGGCAAGATAAATACAAATAAAAGAAGTTGTTACGATGTTTTTAGTTAGTTGATTAAGTTTTCTCCACACATTTAATCTCGCACTTCCCTATAAGCCGTGGGGGTATGTGACTTGTTTTTAAGTTCCTTAGGTAAAAACAAGGTTATTCTGGTCCCGCCCTCGTTAGGTTTAGAAATTTGAATGCTGCCCTCCAGTAAAGTCACTATTTGCTTAGCTAAGTACAGTCCCCATCCATGCCCACCTTCATCTTTACTGCTGTAGCCTTGGGTGAAAATTTGCTGCTCTACCTCGGTTGAAATGCCCGGTCCTCTGTCTTCCACTTCGATGATGATATCTTTTCCTATATCAGTCATTGATAAGTAGATCGAGGTCGCCTGGGTTTTTAAGGAGGCCTCATAAGCATTATCCAGTAAATTTCCCAGCACGGTAATAATTTGTTCAGGTTTTATGTGTTTAGGCAATGCGCCTACCGTACTCTCGTCATCGAGGATTAAATTCAAGCCCATTTCTCGAGCTCGGTTGAATTTGCCGATTATACAACCTGATAACACTGGGTCTTCAACGGCATTGACCAATAGATGGATCAGTGCCTGCTGTGCTTGGGTTTCACTACTGATTAACTCTAAAGCTTGTTTGTTGGCACCGAGCTCAATTAAGCCGGCAATAGTGTTTAGTTTGTTGGCGTATTCATGAGTTTGACTGCGTAAGGTTTGCGCGTATTGTTCCGATTGAGTCAGGCGCTGGCTGACCATGTCTAATTCATCTTTTAAACGAAAGCTGGAAACCACACCGACGGGCGTATCTCCATCGAATATCGGGATTCTATTGGCGACCAGCACATTGTTATTGCGATATATTTCTCGATCAAATTGGGGTTCTCTGGTCTCTAGTAAACTCAGCATAGTGCTATCGGGTAAAATGTCACTCAAGTGTTTGCCTTTCAGGCTCTCCCCTTCGGTTAAGCCAAACAGCCTGACCGCCTCAGGATTAAAGGTAATAATAGTGCCCTCGGTATTGACGGCTATTATCCCCTCGCGGACACTTTCTAAAGTGGCGTCATACTCTTGGAATAATCGGGCAATTTGCTCCGGCTCTAAGCCAAATATCGCTTTTTTGAAGTAGCTGGTAATACGCAGGGCTGCGAGTACGGAGAAAATTAAACCGACAAAAATAGCGACAATGATGCTGGCTTGATAGCGGTAGATAGTCATGCTGACATTATCCAGCATGTATCCCACGGAGACTAAACCAATGATTTCTCCTCGTTCGTCTAGGATTGGAGTTTTTCCTCGAATAGAGGGGCCCAAGGTGCCAACTGCTTTGGATACATAAGACTCTCCGAGCTTCAAGGCGCGGTAATTGTCACCGCCTTTCATG
>ASZI01000020.1 GCA_000416315.1 Osedax symbiont Rs2
ATGGCCAGACTGAAAGTGGCAATGAAGTCACTGGCCACTATCTATCGAGGGGGACAAATATACGATGCCCAGCAGGTGCGAGAGGCGGCAACTGTTATTGAAAAACACTCTGCTGCAACTATGGCCAGCCTCTTCCCGGAGGGTTCTGCGCAACACCCAAGCACTGCCAAAGCCAATATCTGGCAGCAGTGGGATGATTTTGCCAACCTGGCTGAACGCCAAAAACTTATTAGTCAGGGCTTATTCTCAGCCGCAGACAACGCCCCTGAGCCAAGCAGCCCAGTATCCAATATGATGGGTACGGTACCGAGCATGCTCAGTAGTCGTCAATTGATGGGAACAGCTGGAGATAGTGCCGAAGATAGTGCTGAAGACAGCGCTGAAGATTACGCCACTATGCCCTCTAACCTGGTATTTAAACAGCTCACAGATAACTGCTCTTCTTGTCACAGCCGCTTTCGGGCAAAGAACTGAATGGGAGTGGCTATGAAAATTAAATACACTTTGCTGGCTTTGGCGTTGATCATAGTCAGCGGGATAAGTTGGTCGCTTTGGAGCGAAAAAGATCCGACCACAATCAACGCCACCCCGGGAGATGTAAATCGCGGTGCATACCTGGCCAGAGCTTCCGGCTGCATTGCCTGTCATACGGCGACAGATGCAGGCGGCAAAGCGCCGGCCGGGGGGGCGGCACTGAACACTCCTTTTGGCACTTTCTATGCACCTAATCTGACCAGCGATATAGAACACGGCATTGGCAGCTGGACACTGCAGCAATTTGCCACTGCATTACGCCAGGGCAGATCGCCCGATGGTCAGCCTTACTATCCGGCGTTCCCCTATAGCTTTTATAATAAACTGACGGATCGGGATGTGGCGGATTTGTGGGCTGCTTTTCAGACGGTTCCAGCGGTGGCTAAACCGGCCCCCGATCACAAGCTTAGTTTTCCATTTAACTTAAGGTTCGGGCTAAACTTATGGCAGTCTCTGTTTTTCGATCAACTAGGGTTTACAGCCACAGATTCCATAGACCCGCAGTATGCCCGGGGCGAATATTTAGTGCAAAGCGTCAGCCACTGCGCCGCCTGCCACACTGCGCGCAATCTCTTTGGCGCTCTTAAACAGCAGCAGTTTACCGGCTCTGAATCACTGTTGCTGGGAGAGGGGAAAATTCCAGCTATCACTGCAGATCATTTAAAGCAGGCGGGATGGAGTCAAAGTGATTTATCTTATGCACTGCAATCGGGGATCATGCCCGATGGTGATGTCTTTGGTGGCAGCATGGCAGAGGTCGTCAAAGAGGGTACTGGCTACATGCAAAAGCAGGACCTACAGGCCATCGCCTATTACTTGTTTAATCGAAAATAACAGCCGCTGAAGCTTACTAACAAAGTGAGCTTCGCTTTCAAACAACTAAATAGTGCACGCCAGCGTATAATCAAAAACTTATCGCAGATCCGGCGTTTTTTTTGCACAGTAACTTGCGCGCCAATTTCCGATCTGCATTTTTTAGCTATACGATCCCAGCACACAACTTAAAATACAAAAGGAAAATCTATGATCGCGGTCAACCAGTACTTCGAGGGAAAAGTAAAATCTATGAGCTTTGAGAACTCACAAGGGCAAGTTACCAGCGGCGTTATGGACGTGGGTGAATATACTTTCAGCACCACTAAGAATGAATTGATGCAAGTGATTTGCGGCGAGCTTTCAGTAAAACTTGCCGGCCAGGATAGCTATAGCAGCTACCCTAGTGGCACTGAATTTACAGTCGCGGCCAACGCCGAATTCGAGGTCAGTGTTAAGCAGCAAACGGCCTATTTGTGTTTCTATCGCTAAGTTAAATAATGGAGGGCAGCTAGCTGCCCTCCATTTATCAAAACTGACTGCTGATAGCCTATATTAGTCGTTTATGATACAAACTCTGCAATTGCTATTTTACTTCTAAATCACTTTGTTTTGTTACCCAATCGGCAATAAATTAGCGTATGGGAAACTTTAATTACCAATGCCAATAATGTTTCTTTTACTGGATAATTGGAGTCAGAAAATCCACTTAAAGGTGGCAATTTATTGCTGATGCCCTTTTATACACTTACCCCTATGTTAAGATCTTCGCCGTTACCGGAAACTAATTTTTGGTAGCGAAAATTTCAAATTAAAGCCGCAGGGTAAGGTTGAGTTTAAATGAGCATTTCTACATCTTTAGATAAAAGCAAAATCAAAATTTTATTATTAGAAGGTGTGCACCAAAGCGCCGTAGATTCTCTGAAAAGCAGCGGCTACTCGAACATTGAATACCACAGAGGCTCACTGTCCGAAGAAGAGCTACTAAAGCGTATCCCCGAAGTACATTTCATCGGTATTCGCTCTAGGACCCAGTTAAACGCCAAGGTTTTCGACGCAGCAGATAAGCTAGTTGCGGTTGGCTGCTTCTGTATCGGTACCAATCAGGTAGATTTAGCAGCGGCCACAAAGAAAGCTGTCGCCGTGTTTAACGCGCCTTTTTCTAACACTCGCTCTGTCGCTGAGTTAGTGATCGCCGAATCTATTATATTACTGCGCGGTATCGCAGAAAAAAGTGCCAAAGCGCATCGTGGAATCTGGCAAAAAAGCGCCAGTGGTTCCTTTGAAATAAGAAACAAAACTTTGGGCATCATAGGTTACGGTAGCATCGGCTCGCAATTGAGCATCATGGCTGAAGCTATGGGGATGAATGTTATTTTTCACGATGTAGTTGGTAAATTGCCTCTAGGCAACGCCACCCAAGTAGCCAGTTTAGCGGAACTCTTAGGCCAAAGTGATATTGTCACATTGCATATTCCAGAGACCGGCTCAACACAAAATTTAATGTCCAGTGAAGAGTTTTCACAAATGAAACAAGGGGCAATTTTCATTAATGCTGCCCGCGGCACTGTAGTAGATATAGATGCACTTTGTCAGGCACTGCAAAGCAAGCAATTGGCCGGTGCCGCCATTGATGTATTTCCGGTTGAACCGCGCTCTAATGCCGATGAGTTCGTCTCGCCTCTGCGCGGCTTCGACAATGTCATCTTAACTCCGCATGTCGGCGGCTCAACCATGGAAGCACAAAAGAGTATCGGTTCAGAAGTAGCCGATAAACTAGTCAAATACAGTGACAACGGATCATCGGTAACTTCTGTCAATTTCCCTGAAGTATCACTTCCAGATCATACTGAAGCCGACGGTGTACACAGATTGCTGCACGTGCATCACAATATTCCAGGAGTGTTGACCGAGATAAACAGTATTCTCTCGCAAAACAATATCAACATTTCAGGTCAGCACCTACAGACCAATGACTCAGTAGGATACGTGGTCATAGATGTGGATGCAGATTGCTCGGCCAGAGCCTTGGAAAAGCTCTCGCAAGTGTCGGGTACTATCCGCAGCCGCAGATTGTTCTAAGCGCCAAAGTAAGAAAATGCGAACAAGTCCAGTGCATCTGACTTGTTCGCAACTTGCCAAGATAGATTTCACATTGATAGTTATTTAAAGTACTATCTGCTGCTGTTGCTACAAGCTCTATAATATCCAGTTCACTCCTCAAAAATTAAGCTGTTAGCTCTGTCCTAGGGTAAAATATAGACCTTAAACCATCGTAAGGACCAACATGAGCGCACCCAGTATCAAACATATCTCCTGTGTCATCATCGTCAAAGACGCAGGCCACACTATTAAAGCTACCCTAAATTCTCTGCGCTGTTTTGCTGAAGTTATCTTGTACGATAACGGCTCAAGTGATGACACTTTGCAAATTGCTGCTAACTTCCCCAATGTAAAGATGGTTCAAGGGGACTTTTCAGGCTTTGGCGAAACTAAGAACAAGGCTGCAGAATACGCCACCCATGAATGGATACTGTCTTTAGATGCCGATGAAACTCTCAGCCAAGAGTTCATCGATAGTTTGAGCTCTCTGACTTTGAACACTGGCTGCGCCTATCAAATATTGCGCACTAACTTCTACCGCCAGCAGGAGATAAAGTACTGCTGGAAAAAAGAGCGTATCACCCGCTTGTACCACAGAGCCGGCACTGGTTTTAACGACAATAAAGTGCACGAGTTTGTACTGACAGACAATTTACAAGTTTCATTGCTGTCGGGGTTAGTCAACCACTACCCCTATCAAAACCTCAGCGATTTTATAGTCAAAGCCGACCGCTACTCCACTTTGTTTGCCAGTGAAAAAGTCGGAATTAAAAAATCTTCACCAGCTAGGGCACTGCTTAATGCCTGCTTTTCTTTTATTAAGACTTATGTGCTCAAAGCAGGTTTTCTGGACGGCTACCCGGGGCTGATCATAGCGTTCTCGCATATGACCACTAACTTCTTTAAATATATGAAGTTATACGAGGCCAACCAAGATCTTAAAAATGGTCGATGATTTATACAAACCAACAAAACCTTGATAGGTAACTGTTGATAAATAACAACTGATATACCAAAGATATCAAGCTACAGTATGCCAATAAGAGCTGAAAAATGACTGCTAACATATTAATTCCCCGCCACGATAAGATCGGCGATTTTGTGGTTTCAGTGCCTATGTTTAAGGTACTAAAACAACAGCGGCCGGAATTAATACTGTATGCGTTAGTGTCTAAAGTAAATTTTGACCTCGCCAGCAACATAGATTTTATTGACCATGTAATTTTGTACGACCCAGACAATCTGCAGCAGACCTTGTCCGAGATTAAACGGGCAAAAATCGACACTAGCATCTCCGCTTTCATAGACACTAAGCTGGCCTGGCTACTGTATCGAGCCTCCATTAAGCAACGCATCGCTCCGGCCACCAAAATAGCCCAGTATTTCTTTAACCAGCGCCTGACACAAAGACGCAGTCGGGTAGAGAAACGAGAATTCGAGTACAATTTAGACCTGCTAACAGCTTTTGACAGCCAGTTAACACTTGAATATTCACAGCCTCTGCTGAGCTTCTCTAAGAGCGCCAGCGAAACTGTCATCTGTGAATTTCGTGAACAACATCAGTTGCGCAGCAGCGATAAAATCGTCGCTTTCCATCCAGGGTCCGGAGGCAGTGCACAGGGCAACTTAAATATTGATGATTATTTATCACTGGCAAAGAGCATTGTCGATCTTGCGGCAATAAAAATTGTTTTTACCTTTGGTCCGGACGATCAAAATCTTCGCCAACAGCTATCTGAAAAACTAGATTTTGCAGCAATTTTGTACAACTCTAGCGGATCTTTAACTAGTTTTTGCCTACTGTTAAGTCATTTCCAGCTGTTTGTCAGTACTTCCACTGGCACTATGCACTTAGCCGCCGCCAGCAATACTGCAACACTGAGTTTTTTTGGTGAAGATTCAGTCTCCAGTCCACAGCGCTGGGCTTCAGTAAGTAGCAGCGAACAGCAGCACAATATTGTTTTACCTTGCCCTTATAGTCGCGACCAATATCGGAGCATCGAAGCGCAGTTATTGGCAATACTCAGCCGACCAGAGGGTCAATGAAGTGCTGCTGTGAGTGCTGTTCAATGGCACTAAAAACTTTACTGCGCCATTGA
>ASZI01000021.1 GCA_000416315.1 Osedax symbiont Rs2
GCTCCCTCGGCCTTTTTCAAACCAAAAGATTCTGCGAGGTCTTTACTCACCTCCTGGATTATTACCCCGAGCCAACCGCGACTGACAAAACCGTGTTCACGCAACTGATCTACTACGTTCATTGCAATATCAATAGGGATAGCGAAAGACAATCCCATAAAACCGCCAGATCTTGTATATATCTGCGAGTTAATACCCACCACTTCACCGTCTAAATTAAACAGTGGCCCACCTGAATTCCCCGGGTTAATTGCCACGTCAGTTTGAATAAATGGCACATAAGTTTCGCTGCGTAGCGCTCGTCCGGTAGCACTGACAATACCCGCTGTAACTGAGTGATAAAAGCCGAAAGGCGAGCCGATGGCCAACACCCACTGACCCGGTTGCAAGTCGGCGGAGCTTCCAAGCGCGACAATAGGTAAATCTGTTGCATCAATTTTTAGCAGTGCAATATCCGAGCGTTTATCTGAGCCAATCACTTGCGCCTCAAGCTCTCGCCGATCATTTAAGCGTACTAAAACTTTTTCAGCATCTTTGATAACGTGATAATTAGTCAGGATATAACCATCTTCGCTGATGATAAACCCCGAGCCCAGAGACTCAGGCTTAACTCGCTCTCTAGGGGTTGGCGCCTGCCCTGGCGAGGGAAAAAAGGGTTTAAATATCTCAGGTATATCCTCACCTTTAGGGGTTTTAAATCCAAAGGCGCTAGCTTTCTTTATTTTTTTCACAGTGGATATATTGACGACAGCCGGCGCAGACTCTTTCACCAACGATCTAAAATCCGGAAGCTCAGCTCTGACTATTGCGGATACTGACAGCATCGCTAGTAACATAGTGGCAATAACTGCGGCTTTCAACGCATTAACGCTATTGTTTTTAGACACTCTTTGATTGATCATTTATTACCTTCCATAAAACAGACTATCCGATCTAATCTGAACATACATTTTGGGCATTTTGCCTTTTTGGCCACCCTTTAAACAACGACTTTCAGCACAACCAACTGATAACTCGGGTTGTGCTGATATTTTTTGCTATAAATTTTTATCGCATAAAAGCTTAGCATCAATGCAGAGAAAGACATTGCAATAACCATCCACTCAATCGCACCTACAACAGTGGCAATCAAGCCTGCGACAAACATAACCAAGAGGGGGAGTAAATACAGTAATACTGATGCCCGAACAAAGCTCTGCTCGTCTATTCCGACGACCACTGTGTCGCCGACTTTAATAGTTATTTTTTCAGGGTTACAAACTTCAATATTGATCATTTTCGCTGCAGCCCATTGCGCAATTGCACTTTGCCCACATTCACTGTTTGCTGCGCACTTTCCACAGGCAGATTGCCTGTTGGCCTCGACTAAAATTTGATTATTTTTAACTGCTACAACCAATGCTTGTTCTTCTATCATTATATTGCCGGTATATTACAAAATTACTATTACGCAAGCCAAGTCGCTCTGCTAGCATCAGCTAAATTAATACTGCAGTGCAGGAAAGAAATAAAATGCGCCAGTATTAAAAACCCGCAACATTGAGAAAGGATGATAATCTAAGCTCTGTCGGCAGCCTTTACACTAAGGTTCTTTGCGACAGTAGCTCAAGGCTCTAAATTTATGTGAATAGTTTAAATGATGCTTAAGTTTTCTAAATTGATCGTACAGGGGAATACGACCAATTTAAAAAGACTTAAAACGCCTGAAAAATCACTCGCGGCCTAATCACTCACAAAAGGCCAATTTTTCAGTTTTTACTTTTAGCGCCTTTCAACACCAATTTTCCCATCACTATATCTTGCTGTTTTCATCTCCAGTAAAATAAAACTGCGGATAGCTACAGCAAGAGTGAATTCTGTTACTTAATTGCAGCATCAACCGATGCTGCAATTTTAGCAGCTACATCTTGCGATACTGGTCCTACTACTGTGATAAAACTGTTCTTAGCACGCACACCGAAGGCTAATAAATCATCGCTATTGATCATTCCTACAGAGGCAACTTGAGCTCCCAGCGGTTCGATATTAATAGAGACATTTTTCTCGCCGTTTGAGAACAGTAATACTTCAGCAGTGGCGGTCACTCTATGCTCTATCTTGGAAAAGCCTTGCGGTAGCCAATTTACTTGCCAAGCGGCTGATTTAGCATAAGTCATATCTTTGTGCTGCTGAATATACTGTCCCATACCATAAGCTGTGCGAATAACTTGTGGCGCCACCGCTTGAGATGACGCGGAGACAGTCGACAAATTACTACCATACTGACCTTGAGGAAAACCACTGTTTACTACAGACTGGCTGGCCAACTCAACATTTGCATTGGGCATGCCCTCAAGCGCGCTAAATTGTTGAGAGCCTAAGAGCACTGCAGCAGTTACAGATGCAGCCACTGCCATACTGGCCATTGGTTTCCACCATAATGTTCTACCTGATTCCAATTCACTATTAGCCTTGGCCCCAGCCTCTGCGATGGTGGCCTTATGGTAACTAGGCTCATCTTCAAGCGCACTACTTACCCGTGATACCAAGTCAATTTTGGCTGATAAATTTACGGAGCGTCCTTTAATAACATCTTGAGCTAGGTGATACCTAAGCCATTTGGCTTTCAGCTCTTCATCGTTTGCTGTGCGCTCAATGACTCTGCGCAATTCAAACTCTTCAATTTCACCGTCCATCATCGCAGATAGCGGTTCAAGTGATTTTTGGTACATTATCTAGATACTCCTAACAGATAAATCATTTTTTATTTTTAGCAATTACTTAACAGAGCTACTTAATTACAAGCGCTAAATCAATACTAGCTACCTTAAAAACGGGGATACCTCTTTATCAATGGCCTCCCGTGCTCTGAAGATTCGCGACCTGACAGTTCCTACCGGACAGTCCATGATCACTGAAATATCTTCATAGCTCATATCTTCAAACTCTCGCAGCGTCAAAGCGACTCTTAAATCAACTGGCAATGCATTGAGAACGTCTTTAATCACCTGATCTATCTCCTGTTTAATTAAGTTGCTTTCAGGACTACCAAGATCATGTAATTTATTTTCGCCTTCAAAATATTGCGCATCCGCTACATCTATATCTACATCCGGCGGCCTACGCCCCCTGGACACTAAATGATTTTTTGCTGTATTTATCGCTATTCGATACAGCCAAGTATAAAAAGCACTGTCACCTCTGAATCTAGGTAACGCCCGGTAAGCTTTAATAAATGCTTCCTGAGAAATATCAAGCGCCTCATCTTGATCAAAAACGTATCGACCAATTAGTGCAATAATCTTGTGCTGATATTTTGCCACCAGCAGATCAAATGCGCGCTTGTCTCCCTCTTGTACTCTTTTTACTAGCTGTTTATCGATTTCAGCGTTGTTCTCGCCCGACACTTAAAACCCTTAATATAAATAACTCAACCAAGCCCGAATACTGGCATCGATGATCACAACAAACCTTGTACGCTGTGCTTCAATTCAACACCACAGTTGGACAACTAATACACATGCCAGGACATTTTCCCTAGCGGTCGAACCGAGATTACTGACATATATGAGTAACGGTTGTATAAATAGTTCCGTCATTCGCAAAAATTATTAAATTAATTTTCCAGCTGCTGTGACTCACTGCCAACTAAGTTTAAATTCATTTATTTCAATAAGATTAATACTACTGAAAAAAACTGTAAACTCCCCCCTCTACAATAAAGCCAATTACCGGCTATACAAAACGCAGCTGTGAGTGCAACTGCGAAAACAGCAACCATTGATGCCCGTTATCATTCACTATATTGTTAACCTGCCAAGCACAAAGATACGCACCATAGCGCTCAGCTAATCCCAGACAAGCGTCTTGAGTGTTATTGTCACTACGCCTTGCACAAGGTATTCAACTGCAGTCAATTTCTGCGTTAACTCTTTATCCACACTGTGCTCCCTGCCACTACCTTGCAATTAAGTGACTACTGCTATGAGTCTTGGTTTGTAATCTAAACAATGGTTCAAGAAATCTTTACTGTTATTTGACTAGCTATTTGAGTCGCAAAGTCGTTAAATCCGGGTTGGTAATTTAGATTCAGTAATTTAAGCCACATTTTCCAATAGCCAGATACTATAAGTAGTTATGTCATTATGAAAGCGCAGCGTGAATTTGATATTTTAATCATCGGCAGTGGGGCCGCGGGTTTAACTTTAGCTTTAAAATTAGCCACCAATGCGCGCATTGCTGTCTTGAGCAAAGGCGATTTAACCAGCGGCTCTACCTGGCTGGCACAAGGCGGGGTTGCTGCGGTCGTTGACGAGACCGATATAGAACAAAATCATGCCGACGACACATTGACTGCCGGCAGTTATTTATCGCACAGCGATGCGGTTACTTACACAGTTGAAAACGCCCGCGAGTCCGTTGACTGGCTGATAGAGCAAGGGGTTCCCTTCAGTAAGGAAAACGGCCAATTGCACCTCACTAAGGAGGGCGGACACAGCCATCGACGCATTATTCATGCCGCCGATGCGACAGGCAAAGCGATACTTCAAAGCTTAATTGAAAAAGTTCAAGCTGAGCCCGCTATCACTTTATTCCAACAAAGTGTCGCCATAGACCTAATTACCACAACCAAACTAGGTCTTTCTGGCAACCAGTGCCTGGGCGCTTATATACTCAATAACGACACGGGTGTCATCGATGTTTTTAAAGCCAGACACACAGTACTAGCTACTGGAGGCGCCTCCAAGGCTTATTTGTATACCAGCAATTCCGACGGCGCCAGCGGAGACGGGATAGCCATGGCCTGGCGCTCAGGCTGCAGAGTCGCCAACATGGAATTTAATCAGTTCCACCCTACATGTCTGTATCATCCACAGGCAAAATCTTTTTTAGTCAGCGAAGCAGTGCGTGGTGAAGGAGGAAAATTACAGCTGCCCGATGGCTCTGCTTTTATGCATAAATTTGACTCCAGAGCTGAACTGGCTCCTCGCGACATTGTCGCCAGGGCCATTGATCATGAAATGAAGCGCCTGGGTGCTGACTGTCTGTATTTAGATATTTCCCATCGCGACGACGACTTTATCAAGAGTCACTTTCCTACAATTTACCAGCGCTGCCAGCAACTGGGAATCGATATCTGTAAACAGCCGATTCCCATAGTACCTGCTGCTCACTATACCTGCGGTGGTGTGATGACGGATATTAATGGCAATACGGATATTGAAGGACTTTATGCGATTGGTGAGACCGCGTTTACCGGCTTGCACGGGGCCAATCGCCTGGCCTCCAACTCACTACTGGAGTGCATTGTATTTGCCAGTGCCTGCGCCAAAGAAATCAGCGGGCAACTCGATACAAAATTTTACTATCCAGAAATCCCCTCCTGGGATGAGTCCCAAGTCACAGATTCCGACGAGGATGTTATTATCGCTCACAACTGGGACGAACTAAGACGTTTCATGTGGGACTATGTCGGCATAGTGCGCACTGACAAGCGATTGCAACGCGCAAAACATCGCTCTGATTTGCTGCAAAAAGAGATTGCCGACTATTACAGTAACTATAAGATTAGTAAAGATTTATTGGAATTGCGCAACTTGGCACTGGTATCGGAATTAATGATTCGATCGGCTATGCTGCGAAAAGAAAGCCGCGGGTTGCATTTCACCTTAGACTATCCGCAATTGGGCCCCCAGCCCAGAGATACAATTTTGACTCCGATAAACTATCAGTGGCCTTAAACGGGAAAAAACCCAGCAGCCAGATTACCTGTCATCCTTTTTAAGCCTGGCCCAGCGGGCCGCTACTCGCAGGCGCCTATAGCTATTGCTATCAACACTATCGGGAAAAATCAACAGTCTCACTGGCGTGTTAGGATGTTCCTCTATATACACTAAACGCAAATACAAAATGCCAAAAAGCAGATAGAGCTCAGCAATAACTGCCAACTGTAGAGACCCAGTACTACTGGCTATTCGCAGTTGATTATTGATTAAATCCCAGTGCAAGATCACCGGGAGTTCTGTATGCATCAGCAAATAGCAGCAACTGATCAATAATATCAGCAGAATAAGCCCTTTCCAAACAAGAGGAAGGCTCGCCACAAACACACTGACAGATGCCAGTAAGTGTATGACACAGTAGAGTCTTCGCTTAACACGCGAGGGCCGGATAATGACATTAAGCGGGCTGAACACGCTGCAATATCAAGTTAACCATATACTGCAACTCAGGATCTTCTGACTCCCCCCGGCGCATCAACCAAAAAAACAAATCCTGATCTTCACATGCTAATAGCCTGACGAAAATATCTTTGTCTTTTTCACTCAACTGAGCAAACGCCTGCTGCATAAAAGGGACAAAGAGCATATCTAGTTCCAACATTCCGCGACGACTCTGCCATGTTAGGCGTCGCACATCTTCTTCTGTATACATATTACCTCTACCTGAATTGCATAATTGTCGATATTAGAGCAAAGCCAGAATTAAATGCCAAGCAATATGTTGCTCTGACGGCTTTCCCCTGACTGCGCTGCTATTTTTTGGCACTTAAACAAAGGCACTTGCAACTTGGCTAGCTATTGAAATTCATTTAACCTCTCCCGGACTATGGCTGCTGTTCGATTTAAGGTAGAGTAGCGGGCTATTCTAAACAGCACGCTGTTTGCAACTTCTAAGGCTTGATCAATGAACACTAGCGCCGATTATTTATCCATTATTTTAAATGACATACCGCTGTTGGATGTACGCGCACCGATAGAGCATGACAAAGGCTGCATTAACAACGCGCTTAACTTGCCGCTGATGTCCGATTTGGAGAGAGAGCAAGTGGGTACTTGCTACAAAAACGCCGGTCAGGAAGCCGCTATCGCCCTGGGCCGAAAGCTCGTCACACCACAACTGCAGCAACAGCGCACCCAGCGCTGGGCAGAATTTTGCCAACAGCACCCCCAAGGGCTTTTATACTGTTTTCGCGGTGGCTTGCGCTCCAAAATCACTCAACAGTGGCTCAGTGATGCCGGCATCGAATATCCATTCGTAGAAGGGGGTTATAAAGCACTGCGTCGTTTCCTTATCGATGAACTGGAAATCAGTGTCGAAACTGTGCCTATGCAGTTGATAAGCGGCAGAACTGGCTGCGGTAAAACCCGGCTGTTACTCGATATTGATAATATGATTGATTTGGAAGGACTAGCCAACCACCGAGGCTCGAGTTTTGGGGCGGCTCACGATCAGCAGCCTAGCCAGATAAACTTTGAAAATGCGGTTTCTGCCGCGCTGTTAAAGCAGCGTCACCGCCACCAAAGCACTGTCTACCTGGAAGATGAAGGGCGCATGATTGGCTCTTTGTCAGTGCCAGTAGTGTTGAAGCAAAAAATGAATGACCTCTCTCACATCGAACTGGACACTCCTCTTGAGCAGCGCATTAGCTATGCCATAGAAGATTATATCCTTATATTATTAGAGGGGTATCAGCGCAATAATGATCCGGATACTGCGTTCGAATTATTAGCCGATAGACATAAACAGAGCCTGTCAAGAATACAAAAACGCTTAGGTTCTGAGCGTTATACTTTGGCCTGTAAGCTATTGGATAGAGGAATCAGTACTCATCGCAATCAAAATAACACTTTAGGTTACAGCGATTTTATCGAACTGATCTTAACCCAGTACTACGACCCAATGTACGATTACCAGCTGGCTAAGCGCGCTGACAAAAGTGTTTTTTCTGGCTCAGCCGCTGAGATCAAAGACTTTATCAAAGCCGCAGAATAAGCTTATAACCCTTATAGACCTTTAACCTATTAGTTGAAACCGATGTTACCCACTGATATTAAATACAAAGATATTGTATTAATTGGCGGCGGCCACGCCCATGCCATCGTCATTAAAATGTGGGGTATGCGCCCTGTTCCCGGAGTTCGCCTTACCTTAATATCCAAGGACCCGGCGACCCCGTATTCGGGCATGCTACCTGGACTGGTTGCCGGTCACTACGATATAGCGCAGACCCATATCGATTTGTACCGGCTCTGCAGCTGGGCAAATGTACGCTTTATCTGCGCCAGTGTCACTTCTCTAAACAGTGCTGACAAACGCATCTCACTGGCACAGCGTCCCGACATAAGTTACGACATTCTCTCTATCAACAGCGGCTCAACGCCCAATATCTCTGACACTCCTGGCGCTGCAGAATTTGCGACTGCAGTTAAACCTGTCTCGCAGTTTTATCACCAATGGCAACAGCTGCAACAGAAAATGCAAGCGGCAACTAAGACCCTGAATATCGCCTTAGTGGGAGCAGGTGCCGGTGGTTTTGAGTTAATCATGGCAATGCAACACGCCTTTAAAAACAGTTCAAATAAGCCAAGTCAAACGCACCAGTTTCACTGGATCGTCAGCGGTGACAAAGTACTCAGCAGCCACAACAAAGCGGTGCAAGCGCAAGCGTTGCGACAGTGTCAGCGAGCGGGCATCAAAGTGCACTTCAACTTTGTGGTTGAGCGGGTCACAGCTGACGCCATTTTCTGCAAGGCCTCGACAACTGTAACAAAGCACTCGCTGGCGGTGGATGAAGTCATCTGGTGCACTGCCGCCGCCGCCGCTACCTGGCCGGCTAAGGCCGGTTTAGCATTGGATGAGCGTGGTTTTATTGCCATTGAAGATACACTGCAGTGCATCTCGGACCCGGATATATTTGCCGCAGGGGATGTCGCCACACAAATCCATTCTCCTCGCCCTAAAGCTGGTGTTTTTGCAGTGCGCCAGGGACCGGTACTGTTCAGTAATTTAACCGCTGCAATTTTGCAAAAACCACTGCAACGGCATAAGCCACAGCATAAATTCCTAAGCATACTCGCCTGCGCAGGCCAACATGCGATCGCCAGCAGAGGTGCACTTAGCTTCACCGGCCATTGGGTATGGCGCTTAAAAGATAAAATTGATCGGCAATTCATGCACAAGTTCAACCAATTGCCGGACAAACCAACAATGACAATCAAGCACTGCGATCCTATCTTGCTGGATAAACCTGTTGATTTTTTAGCTCAACTGCTGGGTCCAGACAACAGCGACAGTGATAAAATGCGCTGTGGCGGCTGTGGCGCCAAAGTAGGCGCCGATATCCTCAGTCAGACCTTAAACAAAGTCACTACTGATATCCCAGTGCACCGCAGGGAAGATATTATTATTGGCCTGGAATCACCGGATGACGCAGCTGTTATCGACACCCGGGGCCAGGCACTGGCACAAAGTGTCGATCAATTTCGCTCGATCATCGACGACCCCTATATATTTGCCCGCATCGCCACCAATCATGCGCTCAGTGATCTGCATGCAATGGCCAGTCAGGCGCAATCTGCACTTTCTATAGTGGCAATGCCCTTTGCCGGCGAAGCCATCCAGAAGCGTGAGTTGTATCAATTGATGTATGGGGTGATTGAAGAATTAAACCGCGCCGGTTGCACTTTGACCGGTGGACATACCAGCGAGGCAATGGAACTAAGCTTGGGATTAGCAGTGAATGGCTTAGTCAACCCCGATACACTCAAAACCAAAAGGGGTGTCAATATCGGCCAACAGCTTATTCTCACTAAGCCGATTGGCACAGGGGTAATCATGGCCGCGCATATGCAGGCCAAGGCCCCTGGCGATGCAGTGCAACAGTGCCTGGAGACAATGCTTAGTAGCAATGGCGAGGCCGCTGCGATACTGACAAGCTTTGGCTGCACTGCGATGACCGACCTGACCGGCTTTGGTTTAATTGGCCACTTACTGGAAATGCTCAAAAATTCACAATTGCAGTGCAACTTATCGCCCGAGAAAATACCGCTGATTGACGGGGCGCAGCAATTATCAGCTCTAGGCTTTAGTAGCAGTTTACTGGAAAAGAATATCACTGCCCGACGCTCAATTAAGGACGAGCAACGCTGGCGTAAACTAGCCCAATACCCATTACTTTTTGACCCACAAACCAGTGGTGGTCTACTGGCTTGGGTAGATAAGAATCAGGCCAGTGCCTGTATAGATGCGTTGCAGGGGGCGAATTATGCCAGTGCCTGCATCATAGGTGAAGCGGTCGCTGAT
>ASZI01000022.1 GCA_000416315.1 Osedax symbiont Rs2
TTACTTGAGTCCTATAGCTAGTCTGTAATTCTAAAATAACCTTTAGGATGGACTTTTTTTGTTAATGGATGAGCAAAATAAACAAGGGAAAGCTCTGTATGCAACAAGTTTTAAAACGAGTGAGTGCACTGTTACTTAGCTATGGTTGTCTATTACTGGGTAGTGGCTTGTTTTTGACACTATTGAGCCTGCGTAGTTCTCTCGAGGGGGTTTCGACAACGACCACCGGGTTGATTATGAGTGGCTATTACGTGGGAATATTCCTCGGTGCTCGCTACAGTGCATCTATTGTAAACCGTGTAGGCTATATACGAACATTCAGTGTGCTGGCTTCCGTTACCTCTATCATCCCCTTAATCCACATGCTCTGGGTTGATCCTATAGCATGGTTTGTGTTTAGGGTAATGACTGGGTTTGCAATGGCAGGCCTAATTATGGTGACAGAAAGTTGGTTGAACACCGGGGTGGACAATAAACACCGTGGGAGCTTGTTAGCTGTCTATATGGTAATTAACTATTTAGGTGCTGGTGCTGCGCAATTATTACTTTTGTTACATGAAGTAGAAGGCTATCAGTTATTTGTAATGTCCTCTATCTGCTTTTCACTGTGTCTTATTCCCGTTGCATTACCCCACAACGCGGAGCCTACCCCCGAGCCACTTCAGCCCATGAAATTTCTGCCTACTTTAAAAAGAACCCCGGTAGGCTTTTACTGTGCGATGTGCGCGGGGTTCCTTGGAGCATCTTTTAATTCTATAGGGCCATTATTTGCGTTGAAGATAGGCCTAGCTAACGATGAAATTGTGCTGTTTATGGCCCTGGGGATTTGTGGAGGTTTAGTTTTACAAACACCAGTAGGCAAATTATCTGACCGTTTTGATAGGCGTAAAGTCATAGCATTAATTGCTGCATTGGTAGTCAGCAGTTGTTTATTGATGCGCTGGCAAGTGCTGTATAACTATGAATTAATAGCGCTGCTAGCAGGTAGCTTTATCTATGGAAGTTTAGCCTTTACTTTATATTCATTAGCCGCTGCGCATGCAAATGATTGGGCGGGTAATGGCCAGCGCATGCAAACAGCAGGAGCTCTACTTGTGGCATACAGTATAGGAGCTGTGGTAGGGCCGATGCTAAGTGCTGGGGCTATCAGTTATTATGGGCCTATAGGACTTTTCGACACCCTGGCTTTTGGGGCGGCAATCCTTGGAGTATTTAGTGTTATCCAGATTAGCGGGATTCGCAAATTTCGACCGCAAAGTAAGAGACAGTTTGTCCCTCGCCCTGGATCGTATTTTACTTCTGGAGAAATATATCGAGCGGTGCAAGCAGAATCTGAACCTGTCGCTGATTATCCCGCTCAAGATATAGAAATAGATAAGGGTGTTAAGTAGATTAGTTGCGATCCGCTGTTGAGTCTTAATATGAGATACATGTCTTAAACTTAATTTTCAAGTCGTAAAGAAACATTAGCCCGATCCATTTGTGAAGACCAAGTCCTAATCAAGTGCAGGTCGCCTGCTCGTGTTTCTTACGCAGCCGATTGTGTGGGCACCTTAATCCCCGGGATTTTTAAAAACTGCAAATAATGCACTTCCTTCTGCGATTTAACAAGTCCATAACAAGGGGCGTGGCAATCGGGAGTTTTGGCTGAGACAGTGAATCGCCACTTTACATAGCAAATTTCAATCCGAGTGAGTAGAGATATATTTGAACTCAGAAAGGTTGAAAGTGCTCGAGCTGTTGTTTTTTGGACGTATATTTAGCTCACTCAACTCCTTTCTCCTAGGGCTTTAAAACGGTAACGCTGTGTTATAACTGGCCGGTAGGTAGCAAACAATGCGAGAGCTAACTCTTACTCAACTTAAGCAATGACAGTTTGTTTGCTGCATTTTTAGAAAACAAACCATCCCCTTAAAATACGCTTAACCTTCATAGTTGATCTTGATCTTGATCTTGCTACACAACAGTGTTTTCGTTTGGGACTGACTTTACCCTCTTTTAATTTTCAAAAATACCAACTAAAAAGGGATACACAACTTAGCCACTTTTTCTGTTTTTAAAGTTTTGGTAGAGTAAATATCCGCTACACACCACATCTATTTACGGAGCAACCTCGCCCCATGTTATTACCACCGCATATTAGTTAAACTAGCGATACGAAGCTCCAGGATGCCGCGAAGAGTAAGTGGAACATTGATATCCCTGGCGAACGGCTGGCAATATTGGGTGAATATTTATGCTGAGGATGAACGGTATTAAGCGCTGAAATGGATGGCAAAGAGCAGCTTTGGATCTGTTTCTTTTAACCACAAAAGAAATGAACTCGACACAGTCGAAACTGCATTTAAACTCCCTTGGCCTTAATACATTGTAAGCTCTTTGACATCCCTGGCACCGCTAACGACTGTAATCAACAAGTTTTAAAACAAGTGAGTTCTGCTCAATATATGCAAATGTCTGGTTGTTGTAATCGGTCGTATTGCGGGGATACCCATTAAGCCAATATCTGACCTGGTATTACATCCAGGCAGAACTTCGAGCACATTGTGCCTCCCTGCCCCGCTATAGCTAATTAGATATCTGAAAAAACCTTTTGTTACAGCCATACTTCGATAGATATCGATGTATGGGGATTAATAGTTGCCTATCCTGTGATTCCACCTAAATACTTAATTTTAAGGACAACTAATATGGATAGGTCAAATAGCCTGGATGGTTTCGAAATTCCCCAAGCATGCTTGAAGCGTTCCTGGCGGGTTACTGTACAGTGCCCTTTAGGAGGAGCTGCATTGTTGCAACAAAAATTAGGCGCTGGTCTTGCTCTTAATCAAGGCGCCTATGATAATTGCCTGTATATTCGCAGCTATGGCAAGCAAACGTTTAGGGCCTTAGAGGGATCACATGCCGGCGACGAAGGTACCATTCAAACAACTGATTGCTGTGAAATTGTACTGTCTATTCCAGCCAATTTAGATGTATTGCAAGACACCCTACGGATTATTTTTAAATACGGCGTTCAGGAAGACCCTACAGTCCAAATTGATGAGATGTGGAGTAGCACTTCTTACTATCTCGACGATAAAGAAAATCCGAACCGGTACTGGAATCGATCTGATTCAAAGGAAATACATGGAGAGTCCTCCCCAGAAAAATATTAGATTCACTGGTGTCATAATTTTAAAATGTAGGCTGTAGCTAATGAAAATCACAACTAGTCAATTTGCTATTGTTGTAGTCAGCATCTCAGCAGTTATATGGAGCACGCTGGGGTTGTTCGCAAAAGGGATAGAGGTGTCTGTTTGGGTTATCTTATTTTGGAGAGGAGTATTCTCCATATTAATATTGGGCTTATACGTCTACAAGAAAAGCGAGCAAGGCATCCGTCATGAGTTCAATAATTTAGGATGGCCTGGTTGGTTATCTGCACTTATTGGTGCTGCATCAACTATCTGTTTTATCAGTGCTTTTAAATACACAAGTATTGCTAATGTATCAATAATATATGCTGTTGTGCCCTTCATTGTGGCCGTCCTAGCTTGGTTCTTTCTAAGGGAGAAAGTTACCCTTAGAGTCATTACTTTGGCAACTATCGCGCTAGTGGGCGTTGTTATTATGGTGGGAGGGTCACATGGATCCATTAACATGGTTGGAGACGTTCTGGCACTTTTTATGGCGTTGGGTATGTCTGCATTAGTTGTTTTATTTAGGAAGTTCCCCAACAGGCCAATGATTTTATCCACCCTTATTTCAGCAGCCATCAGCGTATCACTTAGCTTGTTTTTAAGCTCCCCTTTCAATATCGACATAATGGATTTGGTTTTATTGGTGGGATTTGGTGTGGCCTTTGCAACAGCTACAATATTAATGGTTGAAGGGACTCGCTTAATACCAGCATCCCAATCTGCACTAATTAGTACACTGGAGGCACCGTTGGCCCCGATATGGGCTTGGTTGATATTCTCACATATCCCATCTGCAGCGACCTGGATTGGCGGTGGATTGGTATTGGTCGCTGCATTTTCGAACATGCTCTCTCGAAAATAGAAATTAGCATGTTTCATAATCAGATGATTAAAAGTTATAAAGACGAAGCGAGGCCGCGAAGAGTGAGTGGGATATGCAAATGATCGATATATATTATTATGTGCTCTCTATGAAAAGTACCATTGAAATGCACAAAAGTACCTTCCTATAGGGAAAAGCCCTCTTATAATTAGTTAATCTATTAATCAAATGCTCCCTCACGCTTCTAGATGACTATCATTGCTGAGGGTGCAGTTTTTTGTTCCGGTTACAATAAAAATAATTAAAGAAAATATCTACAATGATTTAGGAGAGTTATGTCATGCAGTACCACCTTAATGGTTTTAAACCCGGCAACTATCAAATTCCAGATTCAATTCGTGAGCCTGCTGCTATACCGCCTATTGTAGATCTTCCAAAAGAAGTCGATGTGTTAATCGTTGGTTGCGGCCCTGCAGGTTTAACGATGGCAAGGCAACTCTCGGAGTTCACTGATATTACAACCTGTATTGTTGATCTAGAAACTGGCCCCTTAGAATTTGGCCGAGCGGACGGAATATCCTGTCGTACTATTGAGATTATGGAAGGGTTCAACAGCAGTGAAATGATAGTAAAAGAAGCTTACAAGCTAAACCAGAATACATTCTGGGAGCCTGACAGTATAAAACCTGAGAACATAAAACGTACCCACAAAATTGCTGATGCGAGAATTGGTCTCTCTGAATTCGCCCATGGAATTGTTAACCAAGCACGACTACATGAGCTATTACTTGAAGGGATGAAGAATTCAGAAACCCACCTTGTTCCTCATTACAGTCGTCGCTTACTTGAGTTAGATGTTGATGCTAACCTCACACAAGATATAAACGCTCATCCTATCACTGCAAAATTTGAGCAAAGTAATGCCACTGAATCGTGCAAAGTCGAAACTGTTCGGGCGCGTTACGTTGTAGGTTGTGATGGCGCTAGAAGCTCTGTGCGCAAAAGTTTATCAATAGCTTTAAAAGGTGATTCGGCAAATAAAGCCTGGGGAGTGATGGACCTTTTGTTAGTGACAGACTTCCCCGATATTAGAGTCAAAAGCTTTATTCAATCAAAAGAACACGGAGCAGTGATGACTATTCCGCGAGAAGGCGGTTATTTAGTTAGATTTTATATTGAGTTGGGTCTTCTGGGAAAAGGTCAACGGGCGTCAGACCTTGACCTTAAAGCAGAAGATGTCATAGCAAAAGCACAGCAAATTATGCACCCGTTTACATTAAATGTTAAAGAGGTTGCATGGTGGTCAATTTATGAAGTTGGACAGCGAGTAGCAGAGAGATTTGATGATACACCCATAGGTAATCCACAAGGTCTTATTCCGCGCGCATTTGTTGCTGGTGACGCCTGTCATACACATAGCCCTAAAGGGGGCTGGGGTTTAAATACATCGCTTCCAGATACTTTTAACCTGGGCTGGAAAGTTGCCAGTGTGTTACAAGGCAAATGTAATCCACAATTACTGCAGACATATTCAACTGAACGCCGCAAAGTTGCTTTGCAGTTGATAGATGCTGATAAAGAATTGTCAAAGTTGGTGGCAACTCGCCCGACATCAAATAAAGACGCACTTAGTGTTAAAACCAATACTGCTGATATTGAAAAATTCATGGCCAGGCAAAATGGCTTTGTTGCTGGAACTGCTATCGAGTACTACCCTTCCTATATATGTACCGGTGCAGAGAATCAACATTTAGCGACAGGCTTCAAGATAGGCCAACGATTCCACTCTGCCCAGGCCATTCGAGTAGCAGATGGTTATCGACAGCATTTAGGCCATCTAAATAAAGCGGATGGTCGCTGGCGTG
>ASZI01000023.1 GCA_000416315.1 Osedax symbiont Rs2
CAATCCACCAATGAAACTAGCCTGATCATTGAGCAGTTACAGCAAGGGGTAAAGGAAGCGGTCGAGAGGATGGAGCAAAGCCGAAATTTGGCCAGCAAGACCAATGAGGAGGCTACCAAAGCCGACGTCATTCTAAATGACATACGCACCTCTATCTCACACATTAACGATGTGAGTGTCAATATCGCAACAGCGGCGCAACAACAAAGTGAAACCAGTGAAGAAATTAATCGCAATACCACAACGATTCGCGATATATCCCAGGAAGTAGCCACACAAGCGCAGAACCAATCTGCACTTTGCACCGGAATGGTAGAGATCATTGATCAGCAAAACAATGTATTGGATAAATTTAAAGTCTGATTCCCCTGCTAACAGAGCGCAGCATTTAGCTGAGCTCTGTCCATCCCCACAGTGTAAATTTATGTTGAAGGCTATAATCCGTAGCTAGAGGATTTACTACTTTGCAGTCGTTTGCCAAAATGATGCCTAATCAGCGCTGCTAGTTGCAATTGTGCTGACAAAGCTAAATTTTATCAGCGTTGTTTTTTTAGCTTGCAACAGCTGAGCCACTCTATGACATAGCGACTAATGCCTATATATAGCTTGCAGTCACAGTCGAATATGCAGGGCTTACAGGCCTGACATCCTTTGCAGGTAAGCCCAGCATAGACAGCATGTTAGCAAAATCAGCCCGAGCAATCAGTTACTTCATTGACGGACATTAAGCTAGCTGCATGCAAAGGGTGTATCTAAGCTGTTACAGCAATGAGCTAAGGGAAATCGTAGATGAATTTTAAACATAGGAACAGGGCCGCTCTTAGCAGCGTTTTGCATATAAGCGGCGGTCAAATTGAGTATTGACTGTGACAGTTTCGCAGCTAAAAAAAACGGCGCTCAATAGCGCCGTTTTGTTGTGATAGGTTATAGCAACAACAAGTGCTGCTATACAACCATTAACTATCGCTTAAAAGTTAAGCGATAAGTCCTTGTGCACAGAGAGACAGCTGGCAATGCTCTTGGCCTGCTCGACAGACAATCGCTCTTGCTGGCGTATGCCTATGGTCATCTTAATTGCGGCATTGTAAGCATCAATTCCTGGCTGCAGCTGCGTAACTGCCTGACGACGCCACTGTATTTCATCTTCTAACAGCGCGATTGCCGCAGCGTACTCATTAAGGGCTTTCTCTATCTTGACTTTCTTCAACGCTCTGCGCGCTTTAGAAAGTTTGGTTTTTATAGCGCTAGTTGCATTGATACCACCTAACTTACTTTCAACTTCTTTGATGATTTTCATCGCAGGTTTTGCATCTGCTTTAGAAGTCACTGTAACAATTACTTGCTTCAGCGCCAGCACGTCCGCTTGCACAGCGGCCAAACGCTCTGTATCTGCGAGTGTTTTCGAGACCTCTACAATAGGCTCGTAAGCGCCATCCACATTATTTCGATAACTTGAGCGGGCTTTTTTCAGAGCAGTGGCTCTTGATTTATACTGACTATGCTGCTCTTCCCACTGCGCTGGAACTTGAGCTTCAAGTGTCTGTTTACGGGTCAGCAAATCGCTGTTGTGCTGTTCCAACTTGGCAATCAATTTTGAATCATCGGACCTGGAAATGGTTTTCTGATTTTCTTTGATACTCTTATCAATGCGGCGCATGCGTTTCTGCAATGCCCGTACTTTTACGTGCAGAGGCTTGTATCCTGGAGAAAAACTATCCAACTCAAGTTCTGTCGCACGTATATTTTCGACCAAGGCAAAAGTTGCAGCTGCTTTACTGAAACTCTCAGTCAAATTGGCCTGCTGTTTCTTTGGCAGATAACTAATATCAATAGCCCTAACAGCAGTAATTTGCGCTTGCAATTGATCGCCAATAGTATCGTATTGACTAAATACATAAGATTCCAGGCACTGTTGAATCCTAGGATTCATCGGCGGCGGAGCGGTTTCAGAGGTCAACGCGGTACGATTTGGTAAGTAGTTAACCAGCGGTGGATAAAACCCGGCTATCGCCAGTGCCACTAGTTGCAAGCCAATAAAAACAACGGCCCCTTTGTAGATATCTAAGGTTTTGACAATCTTTGGTGCCACACCGCGCAGATAAAAGAGCGCAAAGCCAAAGGGCGGGGTCAGGAACGAGGTCTGAATATTCAAACCAATCATTACACCTAACCAAACCGCGGTGATATTGGCACCGGGGTCAGCCATCAAAATTGGTGCAACGATAGGCACTACCACTACTGCGATTTCAATAAAGTCGAGGAAGAAACCGAGCAGAAATATCACCAACATGACAACGATAAACTGAGTCCAGAAGCCACCAGGCAAGCTGGTTAAAAACTCTTTTACGATGTGCTCGCCACCAAAGCCACGAAAGGCCGTTGTCAACATAGCGGCACCGATCAATATAATAAAGACCATCGAAGTCGTTTTGGCGGTTTCTACCATAACTTCTTGCAGGGTATTATTTATCTTGAAGGTTCTCCAGGTACTCCAAAATATTGCGATCAATAAACCGATAACCGCAATGACAGCCAAAGTAACGCCGAGAACATCGTCGTCGGTTTTGATATTTTTAATGTTCAGATTAAAATTTGAGACTATGAAGCCAATTGCCACTACTGAGATGAGCGCCAAGAAAGCCGGATAGTAGCGATTTTTTTGCTCACCGATTAACCGATAACCACCCATAATCATCGCGCCGACGGCGCCAATGGCACCCGCCTGGTTGACAGTGGCGATGCCTAAAATGATTGAACCTAATACAATTAGAATCAAACCAAGTGGCGGTACTAAAGCAAACAGCACTCTACCTAAGAACTTGCGATCATAATCACCTTCGAAGGGAACCGGTGGTGCAGACTCGGGCTTAATCAACGCTGTGATTAAAATATATAAGATGTACAGACCAACCAGGATAAGCCCTGGGACCATAGCTCCCATGAACATATCGCCGGCACTGGCGCTGGTGATATCAAAGGTTGACGGCATGGTCATTTCGCCGGTGATCTCTTTATAATCAGCCTTGCGGATGGTGCCCGCCTGATCAGCGGCGCTGGAGAGCTGATCTGCCAGGATAATCAACACAATCGAGGGGGGTATAATTTGCCCAAGCGTTCCCGAGGCACAAATAATCCCCGAAGCCAGTGGTTTAGAGTAGTTGTTGCGTAACATCGCCGGCATGGAGATCAGACCCATGGCGATAACAGTCGCACCGACAATACCAGTAGTGGCCGCTAGCAGCGCCCCCACTATTACTACGGAGATTCCCAGACCACCTGGGATAGGACCAAACAACTGCGCCATTGCCACCAGTAGATCTTCGGCAATTTTAGAGCGCTGTAACATGATACCCATGAAGATAAATAACGGAATAGCGATTAAGGTATCGCGTTCTACATCCCAGTATAAACTTCGTATATTCGTGACCCCGGCGCTGAGCCATTGGACCGGCCCTCCCTGCGCAAAATACGCATCCGGATCACCGGCAAACAACCAACCGCAGAGGGCGGCCAGACCGACAGATAAAATTGCGGATCCAGGTAGCGCAAACGCCACCGGGAAACCTGAGGTTAGTGCCACTATCATCAGCACCACTAACAGTAAGAGGAAAAACAACTCCATGAAATATTACCCTTTCTTATTCTATTAAGTGCTTAATGTGCTGGTACTGGGACTGGGTTTTCCAGCTCAGGCTCTCGACGTAAATCTGCAATATTGTTCAGTAAATAACTGCAAAACTGCACCATCATTGACAGTGAAAAAATCACTAAATAACCCACCATCATATATTTTATATACAAACCATAACCACTTTGGGATATTTCAAAACTTAACAAGGGACTGTTGATACTGTGACCTTTACCCCACATGCCCATCGTCAATATAACCCAGCAAAGGGGGAGCCCCAACAGCAGCAAACCTACAGTATTTGACCAGGCTTTGGCTCTTTTACTGAATCCTGCATAAAGTACATCAACTCTAACATGCCCGTCGGAAACCAAGGTATGAGAGCTGGCAAAAAGAAACAGAGCGGCATACCAAAAACGTACCAGATCTCCCATAAATGCTTGTTCGTAGGAGAAGATAAAGCGCAGTATCACAATCTGTAATTCGGCAAAAACCACCATTAGCGCCAGCCAGGTAAAGCCAAGAGAACGGGTAAAAGCGCCAATAACTAAGCCCACAGCGATCAGTGGATAGTGCAACATCAGCCCTCTGTCAGTTGGCCTGCCCAGTGCTTTTCTGGTTTCATCATCAACAAAATGATGCAGTAAATCTTCGACCCGTAAAAATGACACCAACATATCGGCAAAACCGACCAGTAGCACCGCCCAGAATGAGGCACGGATAATATAGCGGGAAAAACCTGCTAAGGTTTGTGCGTCTAATCTGAGACCGCGCTTGGGAGTCAAAACAACAAAACTGGCAACCGCCATAATCGATGCAACATAACTTAGAGTCTGCCACCAGCCTAATTGCATGGCTTCTACAGACAAGCTTTTTCTCGGGGGTTCCAGACCAAACCACTGTAATTGTGAGAGATATTCCATCATACTCGGCCATTTCAGCCAGTATGTTAAATAGACATTAAACAAAAACAACAATGTAATTGCGACGATAGAGCCGACAAATAATCGATAGAATTTATCTGATAAAGTATTTTTTGTCTGTGGGGTTGATGAAATATTTCCAGGTTGCTGGAACTCGTCATCATTAGATGTGACAGAATTATTCATTGAGTAGCGCCGAGCTAGTACATAAAAATATTAACCTTAGCTGGGTAAGCTAAGTACCTATAGTAAATTCCTTTTACTGAGCAAGCTAGATATTAACTTAAGATAGGTAGAAAAACGAATATGTGGGGAATTA
>ASZI01000024.1 GCA_000416315.1 Osedax symbiont Rs2
GTAAATGAATTCAATTTATAGAATATTTTTATACTAGAAAAATGCCTGATCGCAATTAATTCTTAAATAATTTTATGACAGTGAACACTGCCATAAAAAACAGTTCTGATACTTTTCGCCTCTCAACAAAAACATTTAAAAGACAATAATAGTATTGGCGACTAGCCGCCAATGATTTCTTAACATATACTTAACCCTTTAAAAACAGTTTGTTATAAAAAACACAGAACCGCCACTGTGTTGCGTCCCAAACATTTATACCTAGCGATCAAACAGCTTACTCGCCAATTAACTATTTAACAGTGGCCTGTTAACAGTTGAGTATATTGACTATAACGGCGTTACAGGCTGAAAAATTTAATTGCTTTAGCTCTGGCCAAGTTTTAGCATTCGTGTGTAATCAAGTAAATACTTCCCGGCACGGCTCATTTATGGAATCTCGGATTTAAGATGACAGAAAAAATATTATTGATTGAAGACGATGAAAAACTCACCAAATTATTGAGCTTATATTTGAGTCGTAATGGCTTCGAAGTTGCAGTAGGTCACAGCGGTACCGATGCTGTGCCGATGCTGAGCAATAGCGATCCGGATTTATTGATATTAGATTTAATGCTGCCCGGCATGGATGGATTAAGTGTCTGTCGGGAAGTGCGCTCTAGCTATCAGGGAAAAATTCTAATTTTGACGGCCAGTGATGACGACATGGATCAAGTAGCGGCTCTGGAAATGGGAGCCGATGATTTTGTCTGCAAACCCTTAAAGCCAAGAGTGCTGTTGGCGAGGATTCGCATGTTGCTAAGGCGCAAAGAGCAACCCGCAGAAGCAATACAAGACCAGCAGTCGCAAGCGCTGCCTGAAGACAGCAATATAGTTCAACTAGGTGCGCTGGATTTAAATAAAATGACCCAGCGCTGCATGCTCAACCAGCAATTGATCAATTTAACACCCAGTGAGTTCGAGCTGTTGTGGATTTTAGTTGAACACAAAGATCAGGTACTCTCCAGGGAGCGCCTGGTCAAACTTACCCGAGGCATCGATTACGACGGTATAGATCGCACTATCGATAACAAAATAGTACTCTTGCGAAAAAAACTGCAGGACGACCCCAGCTTGCCAAAGAGGATCATCACCTTGCGCGGCAAAGGCTATTTACTGGTGGCCAGTGAGTGGTAAATCACTGCGCAACTTTGAGCCTAGTGCCCGCCAATACAATGGTATACATTTGCACGACTGAATGACTCAGAGCGCTATGAGAGAATAATAATAATTACTTAGAGAACTATTGTCATGGCCCGTTTATTTTTCACTCTTTACATCGCCATTGTCGGGGCTGTTTTTGCGATTTTTTTAACCATTGATCAGCTCAGCAGTAAACACTTCTACAACGTCGAAGTTGAAGCCATCAGCCGTTCAGTGAATGCGTACAAAGGCCTTTTTGATAAGATACATCAGCTTGGTGGTGAGCAAATGATGATAGATTCAATGCATCAGGCACTCAATACAGAAGACTTGCTGCTGAAAGAAATTACTGACCCCGCGATTCTGGCACTGCCAAAAATCAGAGATCATAAAATGTTTGTGCAAACGCGTTTCGGTGACGATTTCATCGTTTATTTTCGCATGCCGGACAACAAAATTTACAGTGTCGAACCCAATAAAACCTCCCGACGTTGGCGGGCCGAGGAAACTTTAGGCAATGTTTATATGTTTGGGTTCTTCTCCATCATCGCGCTGATTCTAGCCCCCTGGGTATATTTTTTGCAGCGGAAACTAAAAATACTGGAGCTGTCAGCTATTCAGATTTCCAATGGTGATTTCAGCACTCGGGTACCGGAGCAGTACAAGTACCGGGTCGGAGGTTTAAACGCTGCTTTCAATAAGATGGCCCAGCGCATTGAGCAGTTGATAGCCAGTCACAAACGCTTAACCAATGCCGTCGCCCACGAGCTGCGCACACCGATTTTCAGGTTGCGCTGTCAGGCGGAACTTCTAGAATACGGTACTTCGCAGCCAGAACATCAACAGTATATTGAAGGCATGGAAGAAGACCTCACCGAACTCGATCAACTGGTTGATGAAATGCTCAGTTATGCTCGTATGGAGCGCAATGAGGAGATATTTGTATTAGCAAATTATGAACTGCAAGACTGGCTAAACAAACATAGACCACTGCTGCAGCGAAGCTGTAAAAAAATACTCTCAGTGGAAGTCGGTGAGCAAATATCACTGCAGTTCGACTCCAGATTATTGATGCGAGCACTGAGTAATTTGGTGCGCAACGCCGATATACACGCCGAGCAAAACATTCAGATCAGATATTTCACTTTAGATAAATACGCAGTTATCTGTGTGGAAGACGACGGCAACGGTATTCCAGAACAAGAGCGCAACCGGGTCATAGATCCCTTTGAACGCCTGGACGATGCCCGTACCCGCAGCTCTGGCGGACATGGTCTGGGGTTATCTATTGTCAGGGGAATAGCACAGCAGCATGGGGGGAAGATTATCATTTCGCAATCCGCGCTCGGCGGCGCCAGTGTCAGTATTTATCTACCCTTGAAAGTCGTCTAGAAAATCTACTGTAACGCTATCCAATGTTGCCTACAGTGCTTTATCAATCCAGTCAGATGAGTTCTTTGTTTTTACACGCTGACGACTCATCTGAGCTGCAACTGTACGGGACTGTACATAAAGCAATAACAACTGTGCAAATGAGCTGAAACTGAATACAAAGGCATACACAGTAGCGATACTGTCTGCAGTCATGACAAGGCAAAATAGCGACATTATTTAATTAATGTTCTATGGAGCACTGTATGCGACACAACAAATTACTTCTGGGTTTAACCTTAGTCCCCGCACTGATTTCAACACAGCTTCTGGCCGGTGAATTCACTTTAGGCCTGGGAGCTTATACCTCCAAGTCAGAATATAAAGATCTAAAAAACAGCTCAGGTGCCGCGCCGTTAATCGAATATCAGGGCGAGGGCTGGAGTGTTAGCCCCTCATCTATCAGCGTTGATTTACTCGGCGGCGAAGAAGCTCCACTAAAGATCACTGCGGTTCTGGAATCTGCTGGAAGTGAATTGGACGCCTCTGATTCGAAATCTTTTAACGGCGTTAAAGATCGCGATGCCAGTGTAGATTTAGGATTAGAGATGAGCTATGCCGTAGGTGCAGGTTCAATCAACGGCTCGCTAACAGGGGATGTCTCTTCCACCCATAAAGGCTATGGACTAGATGTTAACTACAGCCACAATATCCCATTGTTTGGAGGGATGTTGCAGCCCGCGGCAGGTTTTGAATTCAAAAGCGCTAACTACACTGATTACTACTATGGGGTAAGCAGTAGTGAAACTGCTACCGGTCGCTCAGCATACAAAGCAGGCAGTGCTATCAACCCTTACCTGAGCTACAGCTATTTCTATCCGATTAACGAAAATGTATCGTTAATCCACAGTACTTCAGTATCTTTCCTGGACAGTGAAATTAAAGACTCACCACTGGTTGATCGCAGTAATACTTGGTCTTCATTTGTCGGTGTAGGCTACGAGTTCTAAATAACTTAAGAGCTTTCTGTTGTCGGGCAAACATAGCTTTGCCCGCGCAGATATAGGCTGTATTGGTGTTTGCTATTTCTCCCCTTTCAATCAATCGCAGATTTCTCTGAGGAACTCTATCATCACTTTGACTTTACCCGCAGTGAACTGTCTGGAGGGACGTACAGCATACAAGCCCAATGGCGCAGGTCGATAGTCAGATAAGATCTCTTGTAGCTGTTGCTGCTTTAAGCCCTGGGCAACGATAAACTCTGGCAGCAAGCTAATTCCCGTGCCCTCGATCACCGCATCTTTTAATACATCGCCATTATTAGTTGAAAGCGATCCACTGACTTCAATAGCTTTACCATTGATATAACGCCACTCTTCGCGACTACTGCTCAGACTGTAATCCAACCAATTGTGTTGACTTAAATCACTGGGAGTCTGAGGCTCACCATGGCGTAATAAATAATCAGCGGATGCACAAAAAATCCTGCGGATATCACCTATATGAGAGGCGACTAAGGTAGAGTCTTTCAATGAGCCTATACGAATCGCCAGATCAATCCCCTCACCCACCAGATCCGTTAGTCGATCGTCCAATATCAGTTGCACTTTTAGCTCTGGATAGCGGCGCATAAAACCTGCCAGCGCCGGAGACAAACACTGGATACCAAAACTTAGAGGCGCCGCTATACGCAAGGTGCCTTTAATCGTTTCGCTGCCGCTGCGTATTTTTTCCTCCGCCTCATCAAGTGACAGAAAAATATTTACCACATCGGCATAGTACGCTCTGCCCGCCTCGGTCAGGTCTAACTGTCTGGTGGTGCGATTTAACAGTTTAACGCCCAGTGCTGTTTCCAGTGCAGAGACGCGCCGACTAACCGCGGCGGGACTTGCCTCTAGTAATTGAGCGGCACCTATAAAGCTGCCAACTTCTACCACAGTGATAAAACTGCGTAATGATATCAAATCATATTGTTGCATTTTGCGTAAGTATCTTTTGTTATAGAGTATATTTATTACGCCATGGTAAAAAATTATACTGTTTAGATCAAGTGGCCAGTCACTGTTTATAACAAATCACTGACCAGTAAACACTTCATCCTCCTAATTCATAAGCGAGAGAATCATGAGCAGAGAAACATTATTAATCATTGGCGCAGCAGGAAATAACGGCGTTGCGACAATCGCAGCACTGACAGAGCAACATGCACAGCACTTTAATATCCGCGCTGGAGTTCGCAGCCAACAGCGAGCTAGCGAGCTAAAAGCTAAGTTCCCACAGCTAGAAACGGTCATTTTAGATTTAGATCAACCCGAAAGCCTGACCACAGCGATGCAAGCTGTAGACAAATTGTTCCTGATACTGGGAAATGTAGAAAACAGAGAGCAGCAGGCAAAACATGCCATTGATGCCGCTGTTGCTGCAAAAAGCGTTAAACAAGTACTTTTCTACTCGGTATTTGGCGCTCAATACGAATCGATTTTATTTGCCAAGCAGTTTCGCGCCGGTGAGAAGTACTTAGAACAATCCGGGTTAGCCTGGACCCATTTACGGACTATTTTCTTTCAGCAAAATTTCGCAGGTTGGGCTGAAGGCATCAAAGATGGCGCCTTATATCTATCGATCGGAGAAGGTGCATTCGCCCCCTTAAACATCGGCGATATAGGTGAAATAGCGGCCAACATTTTGATTACCGACGGTCACCAAAATACAGCTTACGATATCACCGGACCTGAATTACTCAGTGGTCAGCAAATGGCGGCTGCTTTTAGTCAGCAGACAGGAAAAGCCGTTGATTATGTATCCCCTGATGAGCGCAGCACATTAGCTTCACTACTCGCTGCAGGTTGGCCAAAATGGCAGGCACAGGGAATGCTAGAACTGTTTGCCGTATTTGCCAGCAATCAGGCCGCGGTAGTTAGTAGTGATGGTCAACAGTTACTGGGCCGTCAACTGACCAGTATCCATGACTATATTGAACACAATATTAGCTTTTTCAAGTAAGCACAATAAAACCCACCAGCAGCCCAGCTGCTGGATCAAGGAGTAAATCATGCAATATTTTGTCAAAAACTTGACCCAAGTTTCAAAAAATTCGACTTTCGCCACTTTGGCATTACGCCTGCCAATAGGTTTAATATTAATGGCACATGGTGCCCAAAAACTGTTTGCCTGGTTTGGTGGCTACGGCCTTGAGGGCACCGGTCAATGGATGGCATCTATCGGCTTAGCCCCGGGTTATCTGATGGCTGTTCTGGCAGGCAGTGCCGAATTTTTTGGCGGACTGTTTCTGGTTATCGGGCTTTTAGTGCGCCCGGCCAGCTTAGTATTAGCTGCCACTATGTTAGTCGCAATCTTTAGCGTACACATTGGCAACGGCTTGTTTATGAGCACTAACGGTTACGAATATGCACTGACCTTGTTAGTTGTATTTATCTCGCTTGCCTATCAAGGTGCTGGCCAGCACTCCTTGGACGCTCTGCTCAATCGACGTCTGCTTAGTCAAGACTAAATCACAATCTATACATTAATACAATTAGGAGTAGCACATGGGACTTATCGTCGCGGGTAAATGGGTTGATCAATGGTATGACACACAGGGGAATAAAGGCCAATTCGTCCGTCAGGACAGTCACTTTAGAGAGGTAATTTCTGCTTCAAACGACAGCACATACCCGGCAGAGGCTGGAAGGTATCACTTGTATGTGTCACTCGCCTGCCCCTGGGCGCACCGTACATTGATCTACAGAAAACTTAAAGGTCTTGAAGATATCATCAGTGTCAGCGTAGTAAAGCCTGAAATGTTAGAAAATGGCTGGGAATTTGACCCCCAGCAACAGGGGCAATATCAGGACCCACTGTACCAGTTTAACTACGCATACCAATTGTATCTTAAGTCCAACCCCGATTATCAGGGGCGAGTGACAGTACCGATTCTCTGGGATAAAAAGACCCAGACTATCGTTAACAATGAATCGGTAGAAATCATACGCATGTTTAACACAGCCTTTGACTCGTTAACCGGTAACAGCGAAGACTATTTTCCCTCAGAGCAACAAGCGGCCATTGAGGAAATTAATCAGCGTACTTATGAGAGCATTAATAACGGTGTCTATCGCGCTGGGTTTGCGACCACTCAGCAAGCCTATGAAAACGCATACCAACAGCTATTCGACACTTTGGACCAGCTGGAGTTACATCTTAGTTCGCAGCGCTTTTTAGTTGGAGATAAGATAACCGAAGCCGACTGGCGGTTGTTTACCACCTTGATCCGCTTCGATGCAATTTACCACGGTCACTTTAAATGCAACCGCGCAAAACTGAGTGAATTCCATCATCTGAGCAATTATTTACGAGAACTGTATCAAGTGCCGGGGGTGAGTGACACTGTAGATTTGCAACACAGCAAAGTTCACTATTACGCCAGTCATGGCTCTATCAACCCAACGGCCATTGTCCCTCTGGGGCCTTTTACTGACTTTTCAGCCAGCCACGATCGCGCCAGCTTGTAGCTGTGTTGATCTGCAATAATTGCAGAGCTGTATAACGGTTTCGGCGCAATGCGCCGAATATAAATGAGACAGATCATATGCTTGTGCACTATCCCTACAATAGCTTAGGCGGCGCCGATCACGGTTGGTTAAAAAGCAAACATCACTTTAGCTTTGCCAATTACTACAACCCGAAACGCATGGGCTTTGGCGCTTTACGAGTAGTAAACGATGACTGGGTCAGGGCCGGCAGCGGCTTTCCCCCACACCCACATCAAAACATGGAAATTATTAGTTATATCCGCAGCGGTGCAATCACCCATAGGGACAGCGAAGGTAACAAGGGCGTCACAAAAGCCGGAGTGATTCAAGTAATGAGTGCCGGTACCGGCATAATGCACAGTGAATATAATTTACAACAATCGGATTTGAGCTTTTATCAAATCTGGATAGAAACTAACCAGCATAATGTGCAGCCACGATGGGAGAGCGGAGAATTTCCCACCCAAGCCAGCAGTACTGAACTGACTTTGTTAGTCTCAGGTTTTGCAGAAGAGCATAAACACGCACTGTTTATCAATCAACAAGCGCGAATTTTTGGTGGAGTAATCAAATCCGCTAGCGAGATAGAACACCAGATTACAGGTCAAGCTTATGTATTGGCTGCCAGGGGGAGTTTCACCATTCGCTCGCAAAACCAGCAAATTCAGATGTCTCAGGGAGATGGCGCCGAAGTAACCCGCAGTAAATTCATTACCATCAATACACAAAGTGACAGTGAGATCGTTATTATTGATGTGCCGGGGTGAAGCTAGTTGGAAGTTGGGAGTTGGAGGTTGGAAGCCTTTAAGCCTCAACACTGGCCAATAGCCAATCGCAGAAACTGCGTACTTGCGGGAGCTGATACTTCTCCCTGGGCATTACCAGCCAAAAATACACACCCAAATCGACACTCTGCTGTAGCGGCTGCACTAATCGCTGCTGCGCCAGGTCTGCTTCGGCTAACACTTCACTGACCAGTGCCACTCCCTGAGCATTAATAGCACTGTTGAGCAATATATCACTGCTGCTAAGACGCGGGCCTTTACTGATATCGATGCGCTGCAGTTGATTGGCAGTAAACCAGCTTTGCCATTGAGTATCGGGGTCGCGATCGTGCAATAAGTTAAATTTAGCTAAGTCATCAGGCTGCTCTAAACGGCACTCATTACTGAGTAATCTAGGGCTACAAACCACAATTAACCTGTCCTGCATTAATGGCAGGCAGTGCAGATCCGGCCAGGGGCCGTGGCCCATACGAATCGCTACATCTATGCCGCTCGATGCAAAGTCAGTGCTGCGCTGTTCAAGTGATAGCCAGACTTCGGTCTTTGGGGAGACTTGTGCATACTGATTCAATTTATCCATCAACCATTTGCTGGCAATAGAGTGAGTGGTTGCTATGCCCAAAGTATTTTCAGCTTTTAAATGCTGTATGTTTTGACTGCCCTGAGCAATCAAATCCAGGGCGCTGGAAATAGTCTTCAGATAGCTTTCACCGGCTCTATTCAAGCTAATATTACGCCCACTTCGGTCAAATAATATCACTCCCAACCAAGCTTCCAATTGCTTCAACTGGCGGCTGATAGCACCGTGAGTAACATGCAGTTCTTCACTGGCCCTCTGCACTCCCTGTAAGCGGGCGGTAGCTTCAAAAGCGCGCAGTGAATTTAGTGGAGGTAGACGTCGCATAGGTTAGAAAAACTCACATATAGGTGATAACTCTTGCCTTTTATAATAGCAGTATCTCTCTATGATTAGCTGACTAATTGATGAGGGGAAGAAAGATGGGAATGTTAATTAACGGCCAGTGGTCTGAGCAAGATAATATTATCGTCGACGGCGCTTACGTCAGAGAAAAAAGTCTTTGTAGAGCCGTTATTGAAGTAGGCAGCATTATTAAATCCCCGGGCAGGTTTCATTTGATTGCCTCCTGGAGTTGCCCCTGGTCGCATCGCACTATGCTGATCAGGCAAGTTAAAGGATTGGCCGACTATGTACCCCTTCACATAACGGGCGGCCCTAAGATAGAAGGCTACCCTGCAGATCACGGTAACGAATGGAAAATACCCGGTAATGATTTACAGATTCTCCATATGCATCAGCTATACAGCTTAAGTGATGCCAGTTACACCGGCCGCTCAACGGTACCTATTTTGTGGGACAGCCAACTCCAGCAAATAGTCAGCAACGAATCAACCCATATTATGCAGCTTTTTGATGCTGAAAAACCTGTTAGCCAGTCACTGGAAAACACTAGTCCTACGACTGCTATCTACGCTGATCAGCCGTTAATCCCGATGCAGTTTAAACAACAGATTCTAGAACTCAATGATGAAATTTACAGCCAATTGAGTAATGCGGTATATCGGGCCGGATTTGCTGAAAGACAGTCAGCCTACGACGGTGCGGTACAGCAAGTATTTAGCATGTTAGATAAGTTAAATAGTCGTCTGGCAACGTCCAGATTCTTATTTGCAGACCAGCCCACACTGGCGGATTGGCTATTGTTGCCAAATTTAGTGCGCTTTGATATAGATTATCATTTACACAGTCGATGTTGTTTAGCTAGACTGATCGATTATCCGCATCTGTGGGCCTATGCCAGAGATCTGTATAATTTACCGGGGATT
>ASZI01000025.1 GCA_000416315.1 Osedax symbiont Rs2
TAAACATTGGCGCGCTGCAAAAAAATTGTGAATTGCGGATCATTGCAAATGCTTTGCAAGCTACTGTGTTCGTTAGGGCTGTCCATCATTGCAAAAGTGATATTTTCGATCACACTGAGGTGGTCGTTATAGGCATTAATATCGAACCTTTCTATTAGTTCGCTGGCTTCGATACCGCGCAGGCTAGTGAATAAGTTTTCTTTGGTGAGAGAAAATTTGTCCTTGATAATGGGTTCAATAGCCAGAGGGTTTATGTAATCTTTTAGACCGAATTCAAATACCATCCGTCTGGAACCAATGGCGGACATAATATCCTGAAGCCACAGTGATAAGTTCTTCCAGCCATCTACCCCGGCCAGAGAAAAGTCAGTCCAGACCTCGTGGATAGTATCGGTACTATTGCCCGAGGCCTTTGATTCTTCTATAGCCAGAAGCTGGCCTGGGGTTAAAGTTGCATGGTTCTGCACAGGCGGTAACAGCCGTAATCCGTAATTGATATTTTGTAAAATGGTGCCCTCTACAAAAAAAGGATCTGGGCCTATGTAGGCAATTTTTTTGCTGATATCTTCACCCGCTGTTTGCGCAATACTCTGCCGGCCGATGGCTATTTCTCCTGCGGCTATCGGCTCCAAGCTCACTATATTCATGACCAGTCTGCGCAGCATCAATTCACTGTCACTACAGATATTGATTTGACTTCCGCAGGGGATACTTAAATTAATATTTTGGCTGATAAAATCTCCTCTCTCGTTTTTTAAAAAGAGGTTGTTTAAGTGTAGTCCGGCACTAAAGTCAGCGCGGTTATCTGCTGTCTTGGGATTGGGTGTAATCAGACCCGTTGGCGCAAATTGCTCCTGAATGTATTCATAGCGTACTTTGCAATCTTGAAACTGCTGGTAGTAGATCAGTAATTCTTTCCAGGGTGAAACCAAATCTTTATAGGCGGCCAGTGCGGCGACCAGAGCACCTATACTCAGCTCACCTTTGATGACTAAAATACCGCCGAGCGCGTAGAACAAAATCGGTGGCAGTTGATTTAAAAAATTGTTTATAAATTTCATCAGAAATTTTTGTTTAAATATGTCTAAACGCACTTTAAACAGGCGGCCCAAGGTGTGGGAAAACTGAGCCAAATGAAATCTTTGTGTACCGTTGAGCTTAACATCTCGCTGACCATCGACTAGTTCGCCAATTTGCCCGGAAAAACGGCGAATAACTTTGACCCTGTGCTTCTTTAAACTGTTCAGTTTTCGCTGCATTTTGGGAATGATGTAAGCTTGCAGGGGGATCATCGAAATAGATACCATCCCCAGCAGCGGATCTTGCATAAACATAAAGATTAGGATGGTCAGCATAGTGCCGCCCTGAAATAGCGGTTGCGCTAAGCTGTCACCAATAAAGCCCGCCAGAGGCTCTGTTTCTGCGGTGATGATAGAAATAATCTCACCTTGAGAGGTGCGTTGAAACTGTGAAGAGGGGAAGTTCATAACCCTGGATACCAATTGATAACGCAAGCGTCGCACCATGCGCTCACCAATCACCCCTTTGTAGGTATTGATGCGCATTTTAAAAGCACCGTTGATCAGCACAGTACCCAGCAGCATAGCGCAGAGAATTAACAGGCAATTAATTGGATCAAACGCCACGCCAAAGACACTGCTATTCTCTTGGGCTGATATCGCATCGTTAATGATGGTTTTAGGTAATTCCAGAGAAAAGTATAGCAGTGGGAAAACGGCCAAGGTCAGCAACAATACTTTCACTTGTTGACCGCCACTGTATTTGAAGATAAATTTTGTCAGATTGGCTTGCATAGCACAATTTACCTCAGTGTTTTTCCCATGCTTAAGCACAAATATACTCGTTGCGTTCAGCGCAAGGCAATCACAGATTTACTAATTAGGATTTTGGATTAGCCCGATGCAGTGGATCTGCCTCAGCGGATAAAAAAGTGCATCCAAACAAGTTTTTCGCCCGTATACTGGTTAATATTTGCTGATTAAAAGACAGCACTAAACGCAGAGGTTTTTGTGCAAGATCGACAAATTAACATCCAATACTTTAAATCCGACTACGGAGAGCTTATCTTAGGTGCCTACCAGGGAAAGTTGTGCCTCTGTGACTGGCGTTATCGTAAAATGCGCAGAGCTATAGATAAACGCATCACTGAGCTACTGGATGCTAGCTACCTGCTGCAAAATGATGCTGTGATAGTGCAGACCATCGATCAGCTAAAACAGTATTTCTGCGGTCAAAGGCAAGAATTTGACTTGCCACTACTGTTCGCAGGTACAGAATTCCAACAGCGCGTCTGGCAGCAGCTGATTAAAGTTCGCTATGGGATTACCTCGAGTTATTTAGAGTTGTCTGCTCAACTAGGAAACGTTAAAGCGATCAGGGCAGTCGCGACCGCCAATGGCGCCAACGCGATCTCTATCATAGTGCCCTGTCACCGTATTATCGGTAGTGACGGCAAGCTGGTGGGCTACGCGGGAGGTTTAGATGTGAAGAAAAAGCTTCTGCAATTAGAAGCTTGCACTGCAGGCACCGATATAATGACGCAATCGATGGAATTGTTTTAAGGGGACGACAGAAAGCTACTGGTTGCTTTCATCATCCTCAGAGTTGCTTTTCTTTTCGTCTTGACGCTGTTGCGCTGCTAGCGCATCCAGCTTGGCAAAGTGCTGTTTCAATAGGTGATTGGTTGGCATGTCGATAAATTGAGTTGCCTCTGGAACAATCTTATAGGCTGTTTTCATCTCATCGGCGGTTAGTGGACGGATACCGTTTTGTGCTAGTCTGCCGCCGCAGACATAATCTATCACTATAGTGAAATCGCCAATCTTAATTTGCGAGGCATCGTACTGGCGTACCACGATAGCACCGCTACCTTTCATACCTTCAAACAGCGCCATTTTAATCAGGCCGATATCCGTCTCTAAGCCTACTTTTTCCTGATCATCTAAGTAGCGCAGTAAAGTCCCGTCGGCTTTAACGCCAAAGTGATAGTGATCATCGGCGCAGGTAATATTGATGCGTTTGTCACCTTGTAGGTACTCGGCGAGGTCAACTAAGTAGGCAAAGGCTTGATCGATTACAGACATAGGCGATAACGGTCTCTTCAGTTTTCTATTGTAAACTCATGTTGTTACTTGCATATAACATTAGTAGCTGAGTAATTGTAGTACGCTAGAGAGCGTAATTAAAGCGCTGATTATCGCTATTTAAGCACTCTGCTTAAGTTTCTCTGCCCTAGCGACTAACAGCAGTCCCAGCAGTGCGGCACAAATAAAGCCAATTGCCAGCGGAATAGTTGTCTGATTGTAAAAGCGTCCGCAGCTGGCGGAGAATATCACTGCCACTAAGCTGGATGAGGAGGCGATGATTGAAGCTCCCAGGCCCGCTATGTTTCCCAGAGTTTCCATCGCCATGGCGGTCAAATTACCAAACAAAATGCCAATACAGCAGAAACATAAAAAACTGATCAGCATAAACCAAAGTAGCGGCGGCTGGCCTTGGTAAATCAGGCCCACCAACAGTAGCAGGGCGCTAAAGCCAGCCAGACAAATCAACGCACTGATAGACAATTTATACATTCCGTATTTCATCACTAGCTTGCCATTAAGGAAAGAAGAGACACCGACGCCGGAGGCTAAAATTGCAAAGTACAGTGGAAACTGATCAGTGATCTGAAAGACATCCTGAAAGATCGCCTGTGCCATGCCTATGTAAAGCAGTAGTGCGCCAAAGAGTAACCCGGCGGTCACCGCGTAGGCCATTACTACAGGTTTCAATAAGATACTTTTTGACGCTTTAGCAACCGCCTTCAGAGAAAAGGGAATACGCCTGTCTTTGCTGAGAGTTTCAGGCTGACGCAAGGCAAACCAAATACCGACAATGACGGTCATCACCAGGAACACCACAAAAATCGCCCGCCAGTTGGCAAAACTGATAATCAGTTGTCCCAGTGCTGGGGCCAGCATAGGTACTAAAATAAAGAACATCATGATAAATGACATTATTCTCGCCATAGAGGCGCCAGTGTATTGGTCGCGAATCAGTGCTCTGGAGGCTATTTTTGGACCTGAGACCCCAAACCCCTGAATTAAGCGCCCGACCAACATCCATTCGTATGACTGCGCTGTCATTGAGATAATACTTCCCAGACAGAAAATCAGCATACCTAACAAGATGGCATATTTTCTACCTTTGGTATCCGACAGTGGTCCAAATAGTAACTCGCCAAACACCATACCGAAGACTAAAGCGCTGATGACCAATTGCGTATCATTGCTGTCGGTTAAACTAAAGCTATCGGCAATAGCGGGAAATGCCGGCAGCATTGCATCGATAGACAGGGCGGTGAGCGATGTAATCAAGGCAAATAGGGTTATAAACTCTATAGTGCCCATAGGAGACCGGTGAGATTTTTCAGAAAGTCGCTGTATTAAATTCATAGTGTCGAAAACAATTAGTTAGTGGTGTTTAAAAGATTAGTCATAACAACTGTTGAAGTTGTTATGGGCAATGCATCAATACGCAAAGAGCGAAGCAGAAAAGTGGCTGTTACCAGGAATAAATTATTTTTGTTCTGAAAGGATTTAGTTGTATTTGTTCCAAAGATGCTGTGCATTGGCGCGCGAAGCTAATAGAGTTGTCGCCATGTAAATTGATACAACCAAAATATTTAACTTGTAGAAAAATCCCAGCACCGCATAGTATTACATCTTACGGACTGAGAATAGTGAATGGCTGAATAATCTAATCATTATTTTAAAATGTTACTGTGCAGCTTTACCTCTGCGCCAGTAAGCCATGAAGCTTATCAATTTTTTATCTATGCCTTTAGTCGTTAACAACAGACGCCTGAGCGCATCAACCATGGTTCTCTCGCCGCCAATCCAGGCGTAAAAGTTATCTCCTGCGCAAGAGCTGGCCAGTTGCCAGAGTTTATCTGTGTTTTCCAGGCTCTGCACAGTACTGTGATCAGCAGCTAAGTGAGGCAGTGCTAAGTTATTAAGGGCTGTGAGTATTTCGTCGTTGGCGTCTGCTGTAGAGCTGTCACCTCTAGTCAGCCAGTGTATATGCAGCTGCGGCCAAGTTGGACTCAACAGGCAGTCAGAGGCACTGGGAACAGAGAAAAAGGCATTAACCAGCGGTTTTTCAGGTTGTCTAGATAAACTGTCAATAATACTCAAGGCCGCTGGCAGGGCTGTTTCATCGGCAACTAGCAACAGCTGTTGCACTTGTTTGGGTGGACTCCAAACAAACCCGGCCCTGGCCCGATTGCTGCCAACACAGTGGGCACGTATATAGATATGATCGCCTACTGCTGCCTCAAGGGCCCACAAAGAGGCGCAGTTTGAGCCGCTGTGCAGCACAAAATCGATATCAAACTCACCTTGCTGCAATCGAAATTCGCGCAAGGTGTAAGAGCGTAATCGTGGTCTGTCGGCCTTGTTCAAAGACAGAAAGTAGCGGTAGCCATCGAACTCTTCAGGCACACTAAAATGCTGACCACTGAGATTATCAAACAACAGCTTTATCCATTGATCCGGGCCGTAAACTGCCATTTCTTTAACGCGTTCACTGCTAAAAGTGAGACGCACAAAAGATTGTGATAAAAACTGTTTGGCACAAACTTTGACTTTAAATATTTGCAGCACACTCAGGGCACAATTCATCTTGGAAAACACCTTCGATAGTTGCCGCCAACACTCTGTGGATTGAAATACAGCAGTAAGTTGGCAGTTTGGTCCTAATTATTTTTTAAGTAAGGCTTGCCGCTGATGTGAGTCAGCACGTTGTAGGCAATAATACTCAGTGCGGTAAACGAATTACTCGAAGCCTCCTCACGGGGCATCACCATCATACGCCCCTCTTTACAGGCGCTAAGGAAGTTACAAAAATTTGGTACTACTGCCTCCAGAGCCTCGATAGCATCTTGCGGTGTGTGTTTCTTGTCGGTTCTGTAAGTGACAAACAGGTAATCTGCATCCAATTCCTGTAGGTTTTCTGCACTAAAGCTGACCCGCTCACCTGATTCAATATTGTCTACTATCTCAGGGAATTTGAAACCGGCATCGCGCAGTACCTTGCCTAAATTAAAGTAGCTGTTCCAGACAATCAGCTTTCCCTTGCTCGCCTGCAACACATTAACTTTGATCTCCTGAGTTTTAACTATACGTTTGATACGGGCAATTTGCTGCTGATAGCGACCAGTGAGAATGGCCAATTTAGTTTGGCTGCCGGTGATTTCAGCTATCGCTGTAAACATTTCAGAGCGGCTACGCTTGTTGTAATCCAGCACCACTGTTGGTGCCAGTGCCTCTAATTGTGCCAGGGCGGCTTTCTGCCAGGGGGTGGTGATGATTAAATCAGGTTTGCTGCTGGCCAGCTTCTCAATATCGATTGGAGAACTACCGACAAAGCTAATCTCGCTGTTATCAAAATCGTAGCCAGTTAAGCCTTTACTGCCACGGATAAAAGGAACTCCAGAGGCGCTCACCCGACCGTGACTGGCCACCGGGAAGATACCCAGCTCCAATAGCGGAATGGTCAAGACAGAGTCGTGCAAAGTGGCGATGCGCTGCGCTGAATCCGGTATTTCTACACTGCGACCGGCATCATCGATAAAGGTTTTGGCACTGACCTGGGCCATTGCCAGAGCGGATACTGTCGCCAAACTGGCAATTAACAGTTTGCGTGAGATAGTCTTTTTCATTTGATCTCCATGTTTTCATCTTTGAATAAATAATCTGTTATATAGCTGAGTGCGCTTTTTGTTTCAGCAGCAAATACAAGAAAGCCGGAACACCAATAATTTGCGTTAAAATTCCTGCAGGTATCTGACTGGGGGCAATCAGGCTGCGTCCGGCCAGATCGGCAGCCAGTACCAGTAGAGCACCGAGCAGCGCACTGAGAAGTAGATGTGCCACCACCGAACTGCGACATAGACGTCTTGCAGCATGTGGTGCAATCAGCCCTATAAAGCCGATTGGGCCAACAATTGAAGTGGCGGTGGCCGCCAGCGCCACTGAACAGCCAATCAATAAATATTTTGTGCTGTGAATGCGCGTGCCTAGGCAAACGGCACTTTGCTCGCCAAAGCGCAGTGCCCCCATAGCGCGACTGCACAGTACTAGCAGGGGTATTAATACTAGCGCGCTGGCAGACAAAATACTGACATCTTGCCAGTTGGCGGCATCGATACTGCCCGCCAGCCAGGCGAGGGCGGCACTGGCGCGGTAGATATCGCCGTAAGTTAAAAACGCTGTAGTGATCGCACTTAAGAAGGCTGAAATGCCGATACCTAATAATATAAAGCGCACAGGTTTACTGGATTTATTACTGTGACTGAGCACTAATATCAACAGAGCGACCAGTATTGAACCTGAAAAAGCCAGTAGTGAGCGCCAGGATTGATCTAGGTCCGGGAATAATATCATCGAGGAAACCACCATCAGTGCCGCTCCCTGGCTAATACCCACCAGAGAGGGGTCAGCCAGAGTATTGCGGGTAACATTTTGCAGTGCGGCTCCAGAGAGCGCCATCATCGCGCCCACCAGAGCTGCGCACAAAGTCCGGGGAAATCTAAATAACCAGATTATGTTGTCACTGGCGACATCCTCGGGCTGATTCAGCAAGATATCGAATACCTGAAATGTGCTCAGCTGATAACTGCCAATATTTATACTCAATACAATCAGGCATAGAATCGATAAGCTCAGCACTAATAACGTCCAGAGAACGTTTTTTGATAGCAGTAGAGCAATAGACTGATTAAACAGACGCAGCTTGATATAGGGGCTGTTTTTTGGTGTAGGTATCATTGTGACGGTACTTTTACTAAGAAAATAAACACACAGGCGTCGGCTGAGGACGGATGTTCGAGATAAAGTTTGTTGAGAGAATTTAACATCAACGCAGTTTCATTTTTACGAGATAGACAAATAATGGCGCGCCAATGATGGCGGTGATAATTCCGGTCGATATCTCCTGTGGACTAATCACAGTGCGGGCAACAATATCGACGCTTAACAGGAAAGCGGCGCCAATAATAGCGCAAAAAGGAATCACCCAGCGATAGTCAGCGCCGACAAAAAAACGTATCACGTGAGGGATTACTAAGCCGACAAAGCCCACTGGCCCCGCCAGGGCGACAGAGCAAGCCGTGAGCACAATGACAATCAGCAATAGTTGAACTTTTAGGCCAAAGGTTTTAACCCCAAGACCTTTGGCAATTTCATCACCCATGCCCAAAACGGTGATTTTTCGCGACAGCAGCACAGCGACTGTCAGCGCCAGCAACACGATCGGCGCTATGTAGTAAAAGCTCTGTAGAGAGCTGCCGGACAAAGACCCGGTTAACCACTCTCGCAGATCGTCAAAATCATCTTCATTGGCAAGTTGCATTACTGAGATCAGGGCGGCTAACAGAGCACTGATTGCGGCACCTGATAAGGTTAAATTTAAGGTTGTCGCTCCACCGGGGGCGGCAGTGGCAATCGCAAGCACTAGGATTGCAGCAGTTGCGGCGCCCAGAGCGGCAATCCAGGGGGTGTAAAGAGGTGATGTAATATCGAACAAACCCAGGCCAATGACTACCGCGAAAGAAGCCCCTGCAAGTAACCCCAGCACACTTGGGGAAGCCAGTGGATTGCGAGTCACACCTTGCATAATCGCGCCAGCCACCGAGAGACTGGCACCAACGGCCATCGCTACCAGTGCTCTGGGCAATCTTATGTTGTGGATGATCATGTGATTGAAGTTAGTGTTATCAAAACTGCTCAGTGATTGGTATAACACTGCGTAACTCAGAGGCTTAGCCCCCAGTGATAAATGCAACATAAACAGCAGACTGCAAATAGCAACTGAGGCTATCACTGCCAGTGAATAACTGAGTTTTTCAGGTTGTTTTAGCTGTTCTAGTTTGCTGTTCATACGGCGATAGCGCTTGTTTCAAGTCGTTGTTTTGTACTGAAGTATCGTGGCACACAAACGGGTCTGCCTGACCTTGGGTCCGTTAAAATGTCAACATCCAGGTCAAACACTTGTTTCAAATTAGCGCTGCTAAAAACTTGTTCGACACTGGCGTGATGAACTATTTGACCGTTTTTCATCATAATTAATTTGTCTGCATAGGCCGCTGCCAGATTCAGATCATGTAAAACAATCAACAGCGTGCGACCGCTGTCGTGAACTAACTTGGCTAATAAGTTCATCAAATCAACTTGCACTTTTAAATCTAAAAAAGTGGTAGGTTCATCAAGTAAGATTAGCTCTGTCTGTTGTGCTAAGACCATGGCGATCCAGCAGCGCTGGCGCTGACCACCAGACAAATCATCCACTTGTCGCTGTGCAAATTGCACAATGTCAGCGATTTCCATTGCCTGTGCGACAGCCTTCTCATCTTCGCGAGTCCACTGTCGCAGCAGTGACTGATGTGGGAAACGCCCCTGACTAACTAATTCGCGCACTGTCAATCCCTCTGGCGTAATAGGGCCTTGAGGCAGCAGTCCGAGTTTTTTGGCGACTTGACGAGTATTACTGTGGTGAATGTCCTTGCCGTCTAAAGTCACGCTGCCGCAATCGGGGGCTAATACCCGGGCCAAAGTTTTTAATAAGCTTGATTTGCCGCATCCGTTAGCACCGATAATGATGTTAGTGGCAGCGGGTGTGATCTCAATGCTCAAGTCTGCAATGACCTTCGTGTTCAGGTAAGAGAGCTCAATGGCGTTGGCTTGTAAAAGAGAACAGCGATCAGTTTTGATAGTAGTGGCCTGGATTACATCAGTTAATTGGCAAACGAGGCACATTATCAGAAATCATTAGCCGACTGTCAATGTTAATACTAATCGTTCTTGTTATTTTTAGCTGTCGTAATGAGCATTAAGGCGCTGCTGGTCGCTCTGGCTAAGCTCTATAGTTTTAGAAGCCGAAATGAAGATAACGGACTATTTCGCATTTTTTCTAAAGTAAACTTATGTAAAGTTGATGGTGTTAAATTATTAAACTGCGCATAATTTTTCTGCTAAACAGCGATCAATAGTTTGAGGTCACTTATGTCTAATCTAGAGAATGTTCGACACTCCCTAAATGTCTGTGCTGTGCAGCGAAAATTTTCGATAATAAATTCGCTTATATTCGCCTCAGTGTTGATGATTTTGCCGGTCAATAGTTGGGCGCTCAGCGACGAGCAGAGTAAGCACTTACTGCTGCGAGCAGGCTTTGGTGCGCAACCAGAGTTACTGCAACAGGTTTCTAAACTGGCGAAAAGCCAGGCGGTGACTTATCTGCTTAATCAACAGCCCTCTTTTGCCGCTGCGCCCAGTTGCGTTAACAATAAGCTGTTAGATCGAAAAGCTCGCCGCAAACTCAGCGCTGACCAACGCAAGGCTTACAGAAGGTCTCTGGGAAAATGTAACCGCGAGTTTCGCAGTTGGTACCTAGAGCAATTGATTGCAGATAAGGCGGTACTTGCCAACCAAATGGGCTTGTTCTGGCACAATCATTTCACTAGTTCACTGCGTAAAGTGAAGGCATCGAAGTTGATGTACGGTCAACATCTGAGTATTGAAAAATATGCCTTAGGCAGTTTCGGCAAATTACTTAAAGCTATGGTTAACGACCCTGCAATGCTGGTGTACTTGGATAACGTTAATAACAGTAAAGTTAAACCTAATGAGAACTTGGGGCGAGAGCTCTTGGAATTGTTTACCTTGGGAGAGGGACACTATAGCGAGGCGGATGTGCTCTCAGCCGCTAAGGCACTCACGGGACTGAGGTTGAACAGTAATTATCAGAGTCAAGTGCACAACAAATTACACGACAGTAGTGCCAAGACAATTTTTGCAGGCACTACTATTCGCAGCGCCGATGATTTAGTTGCGGCGCTGTTAGCGCACCCGCAAACTTCACTGCATATTAGCCGGGCTATCTGGCAGCATTTTATTAGTGTGGTAGATGAGAGGCAGGTGGCAAAACTAGCTAAAGTATTTGCCAGGGATTGGGATATAAAACAGTTAGTGCATAGCATCTTAGACTCAGATCAGTTCTGGCAAGATTCAGGAAAAATGATCAAGTCTCCGGTGGAGTTAGTAGTAGGTAGTGTTAAGACCTTTCAAGGGATAAAAATACCTGCTAAGAGGCTTACAAAAATGCTTAGCGAAATGGGTCAAGTGTTGTTTGACCCCCCCAATGTCAAAGGTTGGCCCAAAGACAGGGATTGGTTGGATACCAATAAATATATAGTGCGCTCATATTTGATGGATCAGCTAGCGCGGGCAATTAGCAGTAATATGGCGGTGTCCGGAGCGCCTTACTGTAGCTTGAAAAAAATGGCCAGTTTAGCGGCCATCGCCCTGCCTGATACTCAAAAGAGTAAGCAGTTTGACAATAGTATGGATGGCAGCTGTCAGCAGCAGTTGACGCAACTGGTTACTCATCCCATCTGGCAGCTAAAGTAGGAGTATAAACATGAAACGTAGAGATTTTATGTATTTAGGTGCAGCCAGTGGCTTATCTCTGGCCCTGCCAAAAATTGCCCTGGGTCAAAATACTGATACACCGATACTGATACTAATAGAACTTAACGGAGGTAATGACAGCCATAATACCGTGTTGGACCTCAGTCAGTTGAGCCTCTATAAAAAGCTGCGGCCCCGGCTGGGACTGGAGGCAGATGAGCGGGTGCAGTTGGATAAAAACTTTGCACTGCATCGCAGTTTAAAAGGCTTCGTCGATCCCTGGCAGCGAGGGGAGCTGGCGCTAGTGCACGGTTTAGGCTACCCAAATGCCAATAAATCGCATTTTAGATCCATAGAAATATGGGATATGGCCTCGGCTTCGGATCAGTACCTGTCAGCGGGGTGGCTGGCCAATGTATTGCCAAAGCTAAGCAGTAGCTCTATTGATGCTATGGTTTTTGGTCGCAACTCAGCGGCTTTTACAGGGGGGAATACTCAGCATATTCAGTTGAAAAACTTAAAATCATTTTTTAAAAAGGCTAAGAATATAGATGCTGCTGGTCAAGGTAGTGATAACAGCGCACTAAGTTATTTACTCGCTTTAAAGCAAAACGTGTTCGACGGTAAAGAGTTGATGATGCAAGGGCTTAGCCGTGATATCAAACTTAAAAGCCCGTTCCCTAAAAGTGCTCTTGGTCGGCAGTTGGAGGATGTCGCCAAAGTGATTCGCATGCAGCTGCAGATACCTGCATTTAAGGTAGCTATCGGCAGTTTTGATACTCACAAAGGACAAAAGAATAAACATCGTCAATTACTGCAGCAATTGGCTGATGGCATGCTGGCTCTGCGTGCGGAGTTGACGGCCTCCGGGCACTGGCCAAACGTACTGATGATGACCTATTCAGAGTTTGGCAGACGCGCCGCCGAAAACGGCTCAGGTGGTTCTGATCACGGCACTGCTGCTACTCATTTCTTAATGGGGGGCAGAGTAAAAGGAGGTCACTACGGTGAATATCCTGCTTTTGACAATCTGCAAGGACGGGATGTGGTTTTTAATCTGGATTTTCGATCAATGTATCAAAGTGTGGTGCAACAATGGTGGCTACAACCGAGCTTTGAACTGGCAAGTGGGCTGGAATCGTTGGATATTATCCATCGGCCGTAAAGTTGAGTGACTGTAAATAATGCTCGCTACAACTAAAGCTAGGACTACAGCTTTAACAATATTTAATCTGCTAATAAGGGCTGATCTGATGACTAAACAATCTTTAAAAAGCATGCTTGGCGGTATAAGCTTGAGTTTCATTGTGGCTGCGCCTGTAGCTGCGCAAACAACTATTCAAGCGGACGTTTGGGCAGACAATTGGTTTGCCATGTACCAGGAAAAAACTCTGCTAAAGGAAGATTCCGTTTCTATCAATACTGAGCGTTCGTTCAACGCAGAATCATTTACATTTAAAGCCGATTTACCGGCACAAATAAATGTCATCGTTAAAGATTTTAAACAAAATGATACTGGTCTGGAATATATAGGCACAAGGAAGCAACAGATGGGAGACGGTGGCTTCATTGCACAATTTATCGATCAAGACACTGGCAAAGTGCTAGCAGTTACTAATCAACAGTGGAAATGTACTGCTATTCATATAGCGCCGTTAAACAAAAGTTGTGCAAAATCAGCTTCCCCGCAAAGCAGTTGCAAAACCAAGCAGGTAGCTGCTGACAAACAATGGCAAGCAGTTGATTTTAATGACAGTCACTGGCCGGCAGCCGTTGAATATACCGAGCGAGTAGTGAGGCCAAAAGATGGCTACGATAGAATTCGCTGGGCAGCGGCTGCAAAACTCATTTGGACCCAAGACCTGGAAGCCGACAACACTTTGCTCTGTAGGGTTACTCTTAAGGCATCTTAGTCCAATACATAATCTAGCTAAGAGACAAACTAATGAAAACAGTATCAATACTCGCCTTGCTGACGTTGGTTTTTTTAGCGCAATCGTTGAGTGCGGCGGGGGCCCTAACTTTGACCAGCCCCGTTATGAAAGCGGCGGGCACTTTGCCACTGCAATACACTTGTGATGGAGAAGGTCTTTCTCCACCGATTAGATGGCACAATGTACCTGAAAATACAGCCTCATTTGTGATCATTATGCATCACAATGCCGGCGTTTGGGATAGGCATTTCTACTGGACTATGTATAACATCCCAGCCAAGGTGAATTCCATCGATAGCGGCCAGTCAGCGGGCGAGCGCGGGGCCAATAGTGTGAATAAAAATAATCAATCCGCGCCCCCTTGCTCCAAAGGTCCCGGGCTTAAATCATATACTATTAGTTTGTATGCGCTCTCTGCAGAGCTCAATTTGTCAACTACTCGCACAGTGACAGAGTCGGTACTGATTAAGGCGATGAAGGGGTTGCTGATCGAATCAGCAGAGCTTGAGGTGAGCTTCGAACGCCTAGGCGTGGCTACAGGTCCAAAAAAAATTCGCAAGCGCAAACGTGGCGATAACAAGCGTCCAGCAAACGGCTCAAGGCCCCCACGAGGAGGGTTAAAACTTGATGTTCCAAGTGAAGCGCTAAGTGTTAAAAGTAGTGCATGCCGTGCTATTCAAAGCTCGGTAAGCGCAGCCGGGTTTAGTGATGTCAGGGTTACTTGCGATAGTGAATATGCCTACCTGGTTTCTGATACTTATCCTGCACATGATTTGATGAACGGCATTACCGGTACTAATGAGCAAATCCCAGTGCCCGCCAGAAACTATGCGGCACCGATCAAGTTACGGGGCAAAATGGCAACCGTTAAAACGAGCATGGATGCCGCTCTGGGAATTGCCGTCAACGGTGTTCCCATTTACGATTATTCATCGGCAGGCGAGATCGACATTCAAAGCTATGATCCGGGCAAAGATACCGTTACAACCGGCCAATTGGATAATTGCGGAGGACACGCGGGCCGGGGTGATGACTACCATTACCATGCAAAGCCCAGCTGCATGTTAGAGGTGATGGAAAACGCGGCTGATTCAGCGGTATTGGGGTGGGGCTACGATGGCTTTCCTCTCTATGGAGACAATAATCCAGATGGCTCTGCAATCAAGTCAGCAGATCTGGACGTTTGTAATGGGCAGTCGGATGAGGTTTTTGGCTATCGCTATCACACATCCAATGAGCCTCCATACATAATGCAGTGTCTGGTGGGAGTCGTAGATACAAAAATTTTACCTAGAGTATCCCCCTTGCAAGGAGCAAAAACACGTTCAGATTTGCGCCCGCCCAGAGAGGGAGTGACAAAGCTAATTCACCGTCAAAGTGCAGACGGTACTCGATCAATGAGTTACCAGTACCGCGGTACTAAATATTATTCTAACTATAAACCTGCTGCGAATCGTGAGAACTGTTTTGACTTCGTGCAAAAAACTATTAGTGGCGGCGGCGTACTGGAAAAAGGAACATTTTGCCGTAATGATTAACTTATATCTTTATAAAAAAAACAGAATTAATACAACAATCGGCATCCTATGTATAAGCCTGTTTGCCTGCGCTACGACCGTTGCTCACGAAATGACGAATAGCAGTGCGCAAGTTATTTTGCGCGATGGGCAATTGGAAATCCGTCTGTTAGTTGATCGCAAAGAATGGCAGAGAAAGCTGCATGATGCAAATGGCTGGTTAACAGGAAGAACCAATGCGCTTTTAACTGCACAAATGAGCGGCGCCGAAATAACTGCAACCCTCACTAAACTGTTAGTGAATCATACTAAGGTAATTGTTAATCAGCAAAGATTGCTATTGAGATTAGATAAAACGCCAAATAACAGCCTCAATAATGAGCATGATTTAATCCAATTCAGGCTCTCTTCAGCTCATTCATTTTCAAGTCTTGAGTCTCTGTTGGTAGCCTTTCCCGCCTCTCTAGGCGACGTTTATGTCTCTGTTGTCAGGCCGAAATACCAGTTAATCAATGCCGGCAAAGCTTATCAATTCGATTTTTAGACAGGTTTTTACTAATAGTGTCAATCTATTAGCTATAGTTTGAGCTGACGACTTGAATTGCAGCTATGTTAAAGTATCAACTTTGCACGTTTATGGAGATTCAATAGTGATCCAGGGAATAGAGCAGATTAATGCATTGGCGAAAGCGGCTGGTGCTAAGATTCTGGAAATTTACAATTCTGATTTTTCGGTGGCTTACAAAGGGGACCAAAGCCCATTAACCCAGGCGGATTTGTTGGCACATGAAGTGATTTGCGGTGGTTTGCAGTTGCTGGCACCGGATATTCCGATTTTATCAGAAGAGTCTACTGAGCAGCAGATCCAGAACAGGTTGTGTTGGTCTCGTTATTGGCTGGTTGACCCTTTAGACGGGACCAAAGAGGTTGTCAGTCGCAACGGTGAGTTCACTGTCAATATTGCTTTGATTGATAACGGTGTCGCTATTTTTGGAGTGGTCTACGCACCGGTATTGGATCTTATTTACTGGGGCAGTGATGCCGGTGCATTCAAACAGCAAGGCAGTGAGGATGCTCAGCAGATACATGTTGCACAGACCCCGGCGCTGACTGATTTATGGCGAGTAGTCGCCAGTCGCTCACATAAAAACGCTGCTACCGAACAGTATTTGAGCCAGTTCAATCACACTGAGATACTGTCAATGGGTAGCTCACTTAAATTTTGCCTGGTGGCTGAAGGTGCTGCTGATATATATCCGCGAATGGCTCCGACCAGTGAATGGGACAGCGCTGCTGCTCAGGCGGTGGTAGAAGCTGCTGGTGGATGTGTTTTAGAACATCCAAGCTTGCAACCCTTGCGTTATAACCGTAGAAGCAGCTTGTTAAACCCAAATTTTATTGTATGCGCTGAAACTCCATTAATATGGGCTTAACAAATAATTGCTATCTAGCAGTGGGCAATATATATTGCCCGGGCTAGTTTTCTAAAATTTCTAGGTATAACAGAGAGACAATGGATACAAAAAATCGTGGGTTTTCAGCTTGCATTATGCAGTGGCGCTTCAGGGAATTCCTGCCGGCTATGAAAACGCCTGCTCTGATATCAATATTTATGTTACTTGGGTTTAGCGTTTTTCCAGCGACTGCCTATGCTTTTCGCTGTTCTATCTTTGAGGGGGAGAATGCTAACATTCCCTCCTTCAAAGTCGAGATAGCTGAACTGAAAAACATGCACAAAAGTGGCCGACATGTGAAGTTATTGATCCCCAGGCAAGGGCCAGTACAAGAGTTTGATCTGGACAGGTTTCTAAAAGGGTCGAAAACCGATGCGCAAGTACTGGAAAAATTAAAGTTAGTGGCTGGGGCCACTGTGGGTTTTATCGATTTATACCCGGTCGAAGAGCGCTATGAAATTCGCATGGGTAAGCTGAGTAAAAACCTTGCCCAGGTTATTACTCCAACCGTCTATGCCAATTTCGCCTATAACGAACAGCACAATGAAGTTTATGATTTGCAGAGCAATTTAGCGGTGTTTTGTAATTAGAATCAATAGTAAAGTCATAAGCATTAAGTCGTCAGTAGCGAGTTAAATAACTTCCGACTTCCGACTTCCGACTTTATTCACCCCTTCAAATTCACCGCAACCTCCTGCATTTTTCCCTTGCTAAAAGCCTGCCAGTGTTTGTCTATATCGCTCATCTCCTCGCGAATCCAATGATGGAAATTAATGATCTTCTGGTATTGGAAGTGGCTTTCTGGAGCGACTAAGTAGTAAGAATAGCCGGACTGGAAATACAGTGATAGCGGGCAGATTAGCTGGCCATTTTTTAGCAGTTCATAAATCAAACTGAACCTGAGCAGCGACATTCCCTGTTTGCACAACAGCGGCTCTATCAACATAGTTGAATCACCAACGTGCAGCTTAGAAGGTTTTGTATTAAGTGGGATGCCCGCTTTTTTCATGAAAGGTCGCCAGGCCTGTTCTATGTCTACTCCCTCATCAGTCAGCAGTGGGATCTCAGTCAATTGCGGCGCTATCTCTTTGTCTGGGTCTATCAAATCAGGATGACAGACCGGCAGTAAATAATCGTGGTGTAACAAGTGCGACTCATAACCCGGATAGTTGCCTAAACCGTATCTGATCGCCAAATCCAGTTTGCCATCACTAAAAGACTCGACATTTAGTGAGGGAGAAATACGGATACTGATACCTTCGTTGCGCTCCTGAAAATTAACTAGTTTGGGCATTAACCAGCGACTAGCGAAAGAGGGCAAAGTGGTGATAGTCAACAAATCAGGGTGCGGGTCATCACCAAGCATCGCAAACCCTTCCTCGAAAGCGCTAAAGCCTTTAGTTACGTAGGGTAGTAATTTTTTACCCTGATCCGTTAATAGCACTTCACGATTGAGGCGGGGAAATAACTTAACGTTTAGAGCGTTCTCCAGGGACTTAATTTGCTGGCTTACTGCAGCCTGGGTAACAAAAAGCTGTTCAGCGGCCAGTTTAAAGCTCATAGATTCGGCGGCCTGGCGAAAAAACTTGAGGGCTGTGAGGGGAATGTGGCGTTTCATTTCGGTTAACCATAACTTAAGTGAAGAAAGTTTTAATCGTTTGTCAGTATTAGCTAAATCGATCAAGATAGCTACATCAAACAGCAAAACAGTAAAAAACGGAGAATCACGATGACTTACATCAATGTTGACTTAAGATTAAATAACTTAACTGCGGCGTTCAATGAGGCTCTGCAGGATTTGTTTAACAGCTTCAAGTTGAGTGAAAAAAACGTTGTAAGCAACGACACTAAAGAAGATGCTGAAGCAATCAATGACAGCGCTGATTATTATGCAAACGCACCTAAGAGGGGCACTGCTGCAGTCAACATTGATCGCAAATTAAAAGCACAAGGTAACGCCTGGTAGTGATAAAAATACAGGCAAGCATCGCGGGCCTGTATATTAGTTTGTGTTCTGCCTGTCAATCAGTGTCCTATATGGCTGATAACGGCAGGACACGAATTCCAAAAGTTAACAATGGCGCTAAATAAGCAGCGAAAAGTATCAAAGCTTAGCTGATTTAATGATTTCACAGCGATGATAGCCAAGATGACTGTGCTGGTCGCGTTTATACAAGGCTGAATTACCCCATAGGTATTAGAAGAACTCACTCTCATCAGCCTGGTTTTTATGCCGGTCATTTTATATTCCTAGAGTTACCTATTTTACGCTATAACTCTCTCCAATATTATTAGACCACTTTACCCCGCCCTTGCCCCATAGATTAGCTTTTATGTCGTCAAGGCCAAGTCTATTTAAATTCCTTTTTTCATAATAGTTTCACTAAGCTGTTCTGGATGTCTGTAGCTTGTCAGGGAGAGAAATTATTTTTGTAAAGCAATAGAGTGTCATTTTTGGGGCCATAGTCGATATCGATATCGATATCGACAGCGATATCGACAGCGTATTGCTACTAGCTTAGCAATCGCTTGGGTATCAATAGCTAGGGGCATAGTGGTTCGCTAAGTTGTTGGCGCAATAGAGCGGTGCCTGATGCTCTAAAGTTTAGAATGTCAGTAAAACATCTGCAGTTGAGCTACTTTCAAAATTAAAGCTGCCTATTTTATTGTTTAAGATCATTAAGACACATCAGTTTATGAGTTTGCCGGCTAATTTAAGGCATTATCTTTACGTCTTGCATATACCAACAGATAAGCTACATTGAACCTCAAGAAAATATCAGGGGTTATTCTCAATGCGTTATCTTTGGGCTCTCGTTGTAGTTCTCTCTCTCAGCCTTTACAGCTTACCTTATGTGATCAAAGATCAGGCACTCATTTGGTTAAAAAAACAGGGGGTACAAGCGCCAAAATTAAAGGATGTTTCCTTACATTGGCTAAGCGGAAAGCTTGTCATTAAAGGCTTGCTGGCGCAGAGACAAGGCTTTGAAAAACTCAAAATAGATAACCTAAGCATCGCTATAGACTATCGATCACTGTTTGATAATAAGTTGCTAATCGAAAAAATCAACTTGTCAGGTGTAGAAGTGTCTTTAGTTAAGCGCCAAGATACAATGTTCTTAGGTCCTATAGATATTCGTCAGTTCCAGGGGGAAAGCACAACTGAGATTCAATCTGTCGATGCTCAGCCTTTACTCTTTGGTTTAAAACGGCTGCACATTTCGGATCTAAAATTTAACCTAGATATAGCACCGTATCGACAGAAGCTAAGTGTAGATAGCGCAAACCTTTACACGCTTTATCAATGGCAGCAACAGCAGCAAAGCCGTTTTGATTTAGACGGTAAGCTCAACGATTCTGTTCTTAATATAAGCAGCACAGGCACGCCTCTTGCCACACAGAAAAAATCGCAACTGCAGCTTAAGTTGAAAGATTTTCCGCTGCATTCAATCACCCAAGCACTAATGCCACAGCTAGTGGCCACTTTAGATATTGATTTAAAGGTCGGGATCGATTTGCAATCACTCAGTGGGAAAGTCTCTCACAGTGGAGGATTCAGGTTGTCGTCAATTAAATGGCAAGACAGTGCGCAACAGCTGAATTTAGACAAAATAGAGTGGCAAGGTAAAGGAGAGATTCAATTACAAAAGGCGCAGTTAACAAGTGCCAGTGTAGATGGAGGATTACAGCTGCAGAATGTATTGGTTAGCGATCAGAATAAGCCCTTGTTAGCTTTGGCTGGGCTGCAGTGGAATGGTCCATTACAAGCAATCTTAGACAAGAGGAAGATTAAGCAATTAAACCTCTCTCAAAACTGGTCATTATCAGGACTGAAGTTGCAGCAAAAAAATCTGAGTTTGAACATTAAACAACTGCAATCTAAGGCTGCAGATACCCTTTTGCAATACCGGTTAAATGCCGATAATCAGCAACAAATAAAGCTTTCAAGCAATCTAAATCTTCAGCAGTTGGTATTAAAACTTAATAAGCAGCAGTTGCATGTTGAGCAGCTTCAATTGATACAGAATAAACCTTTGTCCCTTTCTCTTGCACAAAATTCTGCAACTCGCGTCATCGCGTCACCTACTTTAACGCTCAATGGTTTAATGGCATCAGCTAAAAACAACACAATCAAAGCAAAAAACTTATCAATACAAGGGTCTGTTAGACTTGATCAATTAAGCACCAAACCGGTTCTCAGTGCAGCGGCAAAAATGCACAGCAAAGGATTAAAAATTGCCATCAATGATGCTCTGTTAGTGCGCAGCGCAGCGCTAAACCTAAGTGCGAAGGCCGAGGATACACCTTTAGCCAACGCAAAGTTTAGCGACATTAACTTATCCCTGCAGAAATTGTCCGTCCAATCAGCGGCTCAATCTTTTACTTTGTTTGCACTGCAAAACTTTGAATTAACCAATGCCAATTATTCCAGCGCTAAAATTGAGTTACAGCAGTTAAAAATTCAACAGTTGAGTGTGGCTAAAAATGCGTCAGATCAGGCATTGAGCAAAATTTCTCTGTTGAAAATAGAAAACTTAGCGCTGGCAAATCAGCAACAGTTAAAAATTGATAAAGTGACTATTAAAGGTTCTAGCCATTCATTAAATATTGATGAGAAGAGCGAGATTAGTCCCTTAGTGAAACTGAAAAATTTGCTTGCAAAGTTTGCGGGTAGCAGTGGTAAAAAAGAGCTTGAGGGTAAAGATCGCTTTTATTACGCCATTAAAGAGATAGAGGTATCGGGTGACAACGAACTAGAATTTGAGGATAAAAGCGTCGATCCCTGGTTTAAAAGTAGATTAAATCTCAAACAGCTAAATATTCAATCGCTGGATAATCAAAGCGACAAGGAGATCCCAATTAAGTTGGTAGCGACGATTAACGACAGCGCCAATCTAGCCATAGACGCGGACTATGCGCTGTTTTCTGCAGACAAAAATGGCCAGTGGGAAATGGCTGTAAGCCATTTAGACCTTCCTGTCGTCAGTCCTTATGCAGGTAAGTTTGCTGGTTATTTTTTAGACAGTGGGCGGTTGAGCCTCAGCAGTAAAGGCAGTATCGAAAAAGGTATAATTACAGGAAAAAACACGTTAGAAATTGACCAGCTCGGTGGGCGCCCCGCCGGTAGTGCCGCCACTTCAACGACAGATCAAAGTCTGAGTATGCCACTGGAGTTAGCGATCTCGGTTATGGAAGATGCTGAGAGAAAAATAAATTTATCTGTGCCTATCACCGGTTCAGTTGATGATCCCGATTTTGGTTATGCCAGTGTCCTGGAAATTATCACCAAAAAAGGTATCAAAAGCACAGTGTTTGGATTGATTGGAAAAGCATTGCAGCCTTATGGTGTAGTTTTAAGTTTGGTTGAAACGGCAGTGGAGGCTAATAAAAATGGGACATTCATTAATTTATCTCCTGTCGAGTTTGCCCCTGGATCAGCGAGGATCAGTACAGATATGCAAAGCTACCTAAACAGCGTCGCTAAGATGATGAATAAGCGAAAAAAATTGAAGCTTAAAATTTGCGCTACTGCAGTATTGCAGGACAAGAGTATTATTAGCCCCGATATCGTGAAAAATAACAACCAAAGTTTGCAGCCAATAGACCAAACGGCCTTGGAGAAAGAGATCAACAATCATGTGCAAGTGTTAGCGAGCACACGTAATGAACAAGTTAAGCAGTTACTGCTAAAGAAAAAGGTTAATCCACAGCAGCTTTTTACTTGCTTTGCGAAGGTTAGTTTGAAAAATACTAAACAAAAACCTAGTGTCAGTTTAGGGTTTTAAAATTGATATCAGCTGATTAGGAACGCATTCTGCGGTTATGTTTCGAAGCTTACAGATCATGCGAGGCTTATCCTGCGTACAGGTCTGTGTCACATTATGCGTAGCCACTAGATTTTCAACTTTCAACTCGCGAATTAGCGAGCGAAAAGGGAGAGGAGGAAGATTGTTTCAAATAACTAATTCTTAAGTGATCAAAGTTTTAATCGTTTGTCAGCGGCAGTTAAATCGACGAATATAGCTACATCAAACACGAAAACTGCAAAAAACGGAGAATCACGATGACTTACATCAATGTTGACTTAAGATTAAATAACCTAGTAGCGGCGTTCAATGAGGCTCTGCAGGATGTATTTAACAACTTGAAATTGAGCGAAAAACATGCTGCGAGCAGCGAAAGTAAAGAAAAAGCTAATACTATCAACGACAGCGTTGATTACTATGCCAAGGCACCTAAAAGAGGTTCTGCTGCTGTCGGCATTGATCGCGAATTAAAAGCGCAAGGTAACGCATGGTAGTGGAAAAAATCCCCGGCATTAATCGCCGGGGATTTTTAAAGTTTTACGTCCAACGTCTGAACCTCCAATCTAAAGCCAGTTCTGCTAGTATGCCAATAACCTACTGATTGGATAATGATATGGACTACAAACAAGCAACCCAATATTGCCTATCTAAGCCTGAGGCAAGCTTAGACTATCCCTTTGACGCTACTGTTCCTGTATTTAAGGTAAAAGGTAAGATGTTTGGGTTACTAGGCCAGTGTGGAGAAGCCGGTAAAGAGTTGGGCCCAGAGAATGCTGGTCACTATTTTCTGAACCTGAAATGTGACCCTGAAGAGTCATTTATGATTAGGGACATCTTCCCAGAAATACTGCCTGCATATCATATGTCAAAAATACATTGGATCAGTATTGTGCTTAAGGAATCTATGCCTGAGAGTGAAATAATCAGGCTGGTCGATAGGTCTTATTCAATGGTAGTTAAGAAATTGAAAAAGGCTGAGAGACAGCAGCTGGAATTAATTTACCCTCCCGAAACTCTCTACAGATAATATCTGGGTAAGTCCCTGGAGTTGTTTGCTCCCTCTAAAAAGCTGGTTAACAACAGTGAATACATGCTTTGAACATCATTATCTGTTCTGGTCCTCGCTTTAAAAGCATGCCAGTAAAGTGGTCTGTGACTCTTTACTTGGCATTGCCGAAAGCTTAAAGGGGCAAATATTTTTACCTTGATATTTAACGCAATCCCTTCAGCGTCAGAGGTAAACGTCTGTTACTTCTATTCAACTCAATCAATAGCTACAGACCTGCTTGGATAATGGCAGAGTAAAATTTGATACAGTCGATTTGAAAGTAAATTCGAGTGAAAAATGGCAAGATTAACAACAAATCAAAGCAGATGTATTAGCTACTGTTTTCTGTCGATAAAACTATAAAAAAGAGAAGAACTTGCGTGAACTGTAAATAAATAGTCCGGATGTTCGGCTTTGATAGCCAGATGAAAGAAACATAAAATACCCTACCTGCTAGCACGGATGTCGGCTTTTCTTTGGTATTGATCATAAAAACAACAAAAACACTCAAGAATGTTTGATTTCTTGGTGCAAAGCTCTGTTTGTTGCTTGTCGGTGCTTTTTGCTAACAACTCAATGGTTATCAGCCATAGAGCAAAAGCTGTCGATAATCACTAGGTAATAACGTTGATAAAACACCGACAAAAAGTTGATGTTTGATCATTGTAGTGATACTTTTGCCGCAGATTCACCAAGAATTCAAACCGACATTAAAAAACTAATTATACAGTTGGAGCCCTCCATGATTAAAAAGACATTTTGCGCTGCTGCGCTTATCAGCAGCTTAGTAGCCACTTCTGCCTTCGCTGCAAAATGGCATATGCCAACACCTTACGGCGATGCTAACTTACCGACAAAAATTGCTCACGCTTTCGCTAAAGAGATCAATGAAGGTACTGCCGGTGATTTAGATATCACAGTGCACTCTGGTGCCTCTTTGATTAAGCATCCGGAAATACCGCGCGCAGTAAAAACTGGCCAGGTACAGATGGGCGAAATTTTCCTTGGCATCATGGGTAATACCCACCCAGTGTTTAAGCACGACAACATTCCCTTTTTAGCTTCTACTTATGAAGATGCTGAAAAGTTATGGGCAGCGGCTAAGCCTGAAGTTGCCAAGCAACTGGCAAAAGAGGGCATGAAGCTGCTCTACGTTGTTGCATGGCCTGCACAGAGCTTGTACACCAAAGCACCTGTTAATACACTGGCTGATCTGAAAGGTTTAAAAATGCGCGCTTACAGCCCGTCGACTTCCAGAGTCGCTGTGTTGATGGGAACAACCCCTACAACAGTGCAAGTTCCTGAAATTCCACAGGCATTTAGCACAGGTATTGTCGAGGCGATGATTACTTCTCCCTCTACAGGTGTGAATGGTCAGGCTTGGGATTACATCACAGATTACACAGATGTGAAGGCGTGGATTCCGAAAAACGTTATCGTTGTTAACGCTAAAGCATTTAAACGTCTAGATGAAAAATCACAAAAAGTGATCATGACCGCTGCCGCCAATGCCGAAAAGAAAGGCTGGGAAGGCGTACGTGCACAAGCGAAGAAAGACACGCAAACGTTAGTGGATAATGGCATTAAAGTAGTACAGCCATCTGCTGAATTACTTAAAGAGCTAAGTGAAATTGGCAAGGTAATGGTTAAAGAGTGGCAGGATGAGTCCGACGCTGAAATAGATACAATTTTAACTAATTACAGCAAGTAATAAGCTGGGA
>ASZI01000026.1 GCA_000416315.1 Osedax symbiont Rs2
AACTACCTTGAAAAACACCGAAGACGATAAGTGATTATTAGTTCACTTTTCCAGGAGAAGAAAAATGATTATTGGTTAACCTTCCCCGGCAGTGATAAGTCCCCAGAGGCGATATCTTGAACATCTGTTACACACAGAAGGGGAGCATGCACACTTTGATTGACTCTAAGTGCTGCTGTGACCGCATCGTAGTTGATTGTTTCCAAGTCGCTTATATCGGCGAAGGGTACTTTTACTTCCAGATGATTGCCGTGAAATGTGGGGTTCCAGCCGGGGCTGTCTAATAAGATAGGTAGGCCGGGCCAGGTTTTAGGTAGCTTTGGCTGCGCTCCTTTGGGAATGTCGACAACAGCTAAAGCCCCGGGGCCACACTGCTCGGTAGGCGCTAGCACTATCCAATGGCTGTGCCATTCGCTACCGTCGTTGCTAAGCACACCATCATTGTTCTCATCGTATAGCGGAGTGTCATCGAAATCCGGGTGAGCGGTAACAGCCAGTGCTAAGATACCGGCTTTTTCTTCAAAACCTACAGCAGAAGGATCTAAGCTAGTAGGCCATACATAAGAGTACACAGAGCTACCAGGGAGTTTTCCCGTTGCCAGAGGTTTATTGCTGCCAGCTTCACCTGCAACGGCCAGATGGAAAGTAGCTACATTGCCTTCAGTGCTTATTTTTCCATGGATGATGTCAAAAGATGCGTGAGTAGTAGAGCTCTCATCGAACTTCGGGGCCTGGATCCCGCCGCTGTGTTCTGTGTGTGCAACAACCTGCGAAGAGAGTGCGATGCTGCTAGAGAGTATGCAGCTGGCCAGTAGGCGTTTTTTCATTGCTTTTTCCTTAGTGCGATTAAACATGAGCTAGTTTATGGCTCATAGTCTGAGTGGTTAATAAAAGGTATCGACTCGATACCTTTTTAATATATTACAATCTATTCTCACTTGTCAAACAAGTTTTTAGTCGATACTATATTTTGAATTGCTCATTTATCTGTGACAGCTAAGGCCAATCGCAATTACCTGATGCTTTTCAACAGTGATTTTCCAGAGGAACTAGCTAGTGGCTTCAACTAAAATTTATGACTATATAGAGCGCATAGCGGAGTTACAGCGATCTGATTCCAGACGCTGCACTGCCAAGTATGGCTTGCAACCAGTACAGCTAGAAGTGCTTCACTACCTGTCTATATGCAATCAGTTTTCGGATACAGCTAAAGCCCTTACTGAATACTTGGGGCAGACTAAAGGGTCTGTTTCTCAAACCCTTAAAGTACTAGAAAATAAGGGTTATCTTAATAAAGTGGCTGACCTGGATGATGGTCGTATAACCCATCTGCAAGTGACAGATAGCGCTCGTCAACTGCTGCAAAAAGCCATCCCTTCGCCACAGTTTAATGCCGCTAGCACAATGTTATCGGAGCAAAAAAACATCCAGATTGAAAGCTCGCTCAGAGAATTGTTACAGGCGTTATTGGGGGCTAACAACATGAAAACTTTTGGTGTCTGTTGCAGTTGTCGATACAACGTCCATAGAGGAGGCAGCGACTACTATTGTCAGCTGCTTAAATTGCCACTGCACGAAAAGGCTGTGGAGTTGATTTGTAAAGAGCACCAGCTGCCAGCTGAGTAGCGGCATAGGTTTTTATGCTTAGGAATTTGCTGCAGCCGGACAATTATAATTTATCCATAAATCAGTAAAAATTAATAGCGTCAAAGTGAATGCTATTTGCTAACATCCACACAAGTATTTTAGTGAAGTTAAATGAGACAAAAATAATGACTAAGTTAAGCGTTAATTTAAATAAAATCGCTCTGTTGAGAAACTCCAGAGGCCGTGATTTCCCAAATGTTGTTAATTTTGCCAATAAGTTTATGGCGTTAGGTGTGCAAGGTATTACTGTCCATCCCAGGCAGGACGAGCGACATATCACTATGCAAGATGCTCATGATTTAGGTGAGCTGCTAAAAGATAACAGCAGCGTGGAATACAATATAGAAGGCTATCCCTCAGAGGATTTCCTGCAGTTGGTTGAGAAAATCAAACCTACTCAGTGTACTTTGGTACCTGATGCTCCCGGTCAGCTGACTTCGGATCACGGTTGGGATTTATCCCAGGACATGCAATTAGTACAGCAAACCTGCGCCAGATTAAAAAAATCAGGCATCAGAGCGGCGATTTTTTTAGATCCCAGTGTTGAAGACGTTACCTTAGCGGCCCAGTCCGGTTGCGACAGAGTTGAGTTTTACACTGAGTCTTTCGCTGCCAGCTACCATAACGAAAATGCACCGACAGTGTTCAAGGATTATCAGGACGCTGTCGCCAAGGCTACTGCATTGGGGATCGAAGTAAATGCGGGACACGATTTAGATTTACAAAACCTGGCCAAGTTTTTAAGCATTCCCGCTATTTTGGAAGTATCAATCGGACATGTATTAACAGTTGAATGCATAGAACAGGGCATGCAATCTGTAGTAGCGCAATATTTAGAAATCTGTGAGGCCAGTGCTTAAGGGATATGTTATTTGCTGGTACTGCAAGCTTGTTGCCGGATAAACTCCCAACAAGCTAATAGACAGCCATTGAGCCAAAGTCATAAACTATGGATGGGTTTTGAGCTTAGCTATAATTGCTCTTAGCTGGACCAATAAGCACAATCAGCTAAAAGTACTATATTGATCAGACAAGCTCAGTCACCACTGGCATTTTGGTAACGGTTTAAGGGAGATGATATGCAAAGACTCAAGTGGTTTCTTCTACTCGTCCCCCTTGCCAGTGTCAGCAGTTTTGCCAGTCAGAGTAAAAAACCCACCCCGCCGCAATCAGAATTTGATGCCAGTCACAGTTACTTCATAGGTTTACTTGAGCTAGTGTTAGAAAAAACAGCGATAGACTATGGCCCGGCCGAGGTTGTATTTTCCATGCAGATGGAGCAGGGGCGAGCTTTTCTTGAATTAGAGAGAAACGCCGCCCTGGATGTCTATTGGGCCGGTACCTCTATTAGCAGAGAGCAGCGCCTAAAAGCTATTCGTATACCGTTGGTTAAAGGCATGTTGGGCTTCAGGCAGTTCGTAATCCACAGAGATCGTCGTCAGGATTTTGCTCAGATAAAAAATCTCAGTGACTTGCAAAAGATGGTGGCTTGTCAGGGGGCGCATTGGCCGGACTCGGATGTGTTGGAAGGCGCCGGATTAAAAGTGATGCGCAACCCCATTTACGAGAACATGTTTAAACAAGTAGCTGCAGGTCGCTGTGATTACTTTCCAAGGGGAGTGCATGAGGGCAAGGCAGAAGTAGCAGCGCGAGCCCAAGCTTATCCATCACTGATCTGGTATCAGGATCTTACACTTTACTACCCCTTTCCTATGTATTTCTTTGTCTCTGCAAGTAATCCGATATTGCAGCAACGCATTACACTGGGATTGGAGGCTGCAGTGGCCGATGGCTCTTTCGAGCGCTATATGCAGCAAGACTCCACAACTGCACATTTATTTCCATTACAAAAGTGGCTGAAAATAAAAACGATAGTTATAAAAAATCAACAATTGTCAGCAGATACCCCGATACGTGACTTACGTTACTGGGTCCAGCCACCGCGCTAATCGAGTCATTAAGTTGCAGCAGATAGTGGTTAACAGATGTTGCTACTCCTCTTTGATATGTAGTAAAATTCCTACCTAATTTATACTTATCTGCGTATTTGGCAACATGAATACATAATTATACGTATTATTACCAAATTAGCGGTAGTGATTCATAAATACAGTGAGCCTTGAAATGTATAATCTCAGCCAGTCGGTGACTTGGAATAAATTGCAACACTTAGCTGCGCAAACTAAAGATCAACGCATTAGCGATGCCTTTATAGAAGATCCACAAAGATTTGAAAAAATGAGTTTGCGTTTAGATGGACTTTTTTTGGATTACTCAAAAAATCTGGTTAGCGAAGAAGTACTGGCAACGTTGATGCAACTGGCCGAGCACTCGCCGCTGCGACAGCGTCGGGCACAAATGTTTAGCGGAGATATCATTAATGTCACCGAAAACAGGCCGGTCCTGCACACAGCGTTGCGCAATCGCAGCGCCGATCCGGTCGAAGTAAATGGTCGGGACGTGATGCCGGAAATTCGCGCCAGTTTAGATAAACTTAAAATCTTTAGTGACAAAGTTCGCTCTGGCGAGTGGTTGGGATACAGCGGTAAACGCATTCGCGATGTGGTAAATATTGGCATTGGTGGCTCGGATTTAGGACCCAATATGGTTTGCCGTGCGCTACTAGAGCAGCGCCACCCACAGCTGCGAATCCACTTTGTTTCCAACGTTGATGGCCAGCACATAAATAAGGTACTTAGCTCACTAAAGCCAGAGACAACGCTGTTTATTGTCTCTACTAAAACATTTTCCACCCAGGAAACTTTACTCAATGCCAATAGCGCCAAGAGTTGGTTTTTACAACAGGCAGAAGCTAAAGATGTAGCCAAGCACTTTGTAGCGGTTTCAACCAACCAGGCAGCGGCAATGGAGTTTGGGATCAAGCGTGAGAACATCTTTGAATTTTGGGCATGGGTGGGTGGTCGCTATTCGCTCTGGTCGAGTATCGGTTTGCCGATTGCTCTTTCCATAGGTTACGACGGTTTTATCGAATTGTTGGAAGGTGCCTATGAAATGGATCAACATTTTCTGCATGCGCCATTAGAGCAAAACATGCCGGTGATCATGGCGCTAATCGGTATCTGGTATATCAACTTTCTCGGTGCTGAAACTCAGGCTGTGATTCCCTATGATCAAGCTCTGCACCAATTACCGGCTTTTTTACAGCAGCTGGATATGGAGAGTAATGGCAAGTCTGTGGATATGGAGGGGCAACCGATTGACTATGCCACCGGATCTATTGTCTGGGGGCAAACCGGATCAAATGGCCAGCACGCTTTTTTCCAGTTGCTGCATCAGGGAACACGTTTTGTCCCTATTGATTTTATTGCCTCACTGCACAGTGATGAGAAAGCAACAGAGCATCACTTTGCGCTGTTAACCAATATGCTGGCGCAAGCCAATGCCTTTATGGTGGGAGATACTTCAGCAGATACTAAAACTCACGCCAGCTGTCCGGGTAACAGACCTAGCAATGTTTTATTATTGGATGAGATGAACCCTAAAAATTTAGGTGCACTGATCGCTCTTTATGAGCATAAAGTTTTTGTCCAGGGCGCTATCTGGAACATCAACTCTTTCGATCAATGGGGGGTGCAGCTGGGCAAGCGACTGGCCACTGAAATCAGTGCCAATATCAAACATTCCAGCACCGACTACGATCCGTCGACTCAAGGGTTGATGTCAATCGTGCGTCAGCATTTGGCAGTGAACACAAAGTAACGAGTAGGAAGTAGGAAGTAGGAAGTTTTAAGTGGGAAGTAGGAGGTGCGGCAGCACAGCTGCGTATTATTCATAGAAAGATATCTGCAAAAGGATTTGTTGGTTTGAAAAATATGACATTTTATAGCTCGCTGTTTTTCTCCCGGCTCGCTGATCAGCTATTGCTATTTTTGCTGCCACTGGTCATTTACCAGCTGACAGGAGATGCCAGCCTCTCGGGGTTGGCATTCTTTTTCGAAACATTACCGAGATTTATTGCCTTTCCCATTTGCGGGATACTCAGTGATCATTTTTCAGCTTACAAATTATTGAGAAACAGCCAGCTGGCACGTTTTATCATTGTTTTGTTGGCTGTCGCAGGTTTTTACGCAGTACCAAGCATTACTTGGTTGGTCGTTACTGCCGCGATAGTAGGCGTCTTGACAACGCAAGCAGTGATGGCCAGAGAAATGCTTATTGCCACTGAGTTCACTCAGTATCGCTTTGAAAGAGTACTGGCGCATACGCAGCTTGCCGACCAGCTGGCAATGGTCGGCGGGCCGCTATTAGCCGCATTGTTATTGTCTGTGATCCCCTGGCAGCATGTATTACTGGTCACCTCGCTGCTGTTTTTGTTTGCCGATATCTGCCTGAAATTATGGAAATTATCGTACAAACCTAAGTTGCTGGCAGTTAATCAACGGCCAGTACAATTACTTGCCTCACTGCAAGTTGCCGGGCGACAAGTCATTCGCCTGCCGAGGTTATTTGCGGCAATCGGATTGGCTTTTTCTGTCAACTTAATACTCGGAGCGCTGTTGGCTACTTCTGTTGCCATCTATACCGGGGCATTTGCACAGTCACAATCGGATTACGCTTTACTGCAAAGCCTGGCGGCTATCAGCACAGTCGTCATTTTACTGTGCCTGGCCCGCTGGTCATTGTCTTTAACAATGCTTGGGGTGCTGGGCTTTGTGGCAATCTGCACTGGTGGTCTACTGAGTAGTGTCACCGACAGCGCTTTGCTTTACTTACTAGGCTTTCTGTTAGTGGTCAGTTTCGACAAGATGTTTAATATATTTGTGCGCAGCCTTCGCCGACAAATAATTCCCCAGCAAGATTTTGGTAAGACCAGCGGCCTAATAGTTTTGCTTAATAACATACCCCAGCCGCTGGCAGGACTCGCGGTGGCGTTACTGGCTAACTCACTGGGTGTACAGCAAGTCTTATTACTTCTCGTCAGTTGCGCCGCATTGATAGGTCTAGCGGTTTTCATGGTGATGGCAAGGCAGGGAAGTATATCTTTTGCGGTGCCAGAGGTAATAAATAGTAGGAAGTAGGAAGTTTTAAGTGGGAAGTAGCGAGTAGCGAGTAGTAAGTCGTCAGTTTAATTACTTAGGACTTACGACTTACGACTTACGACTTACGACTTAAGACTTCCTACTTGTTTATAAAGCCGCCGCGCATCCCAGCAATGCGCTGTTGTCTGAAGTGATCAGTTGGATGTTGAAGGACTTCATCAGTTCACTCTGTCGCCCTTTGGCATGGAAAGTATCGATAAAAGCGGGTTGCTTTAGTAGTTGCTCTAAGCCGCGCGAGACTCCCCCTGAGAGGTAGATACCACCAAAGGGTAAAAATGCCAGCGCCATATCCCCGCCCACTCGGGAAAAAAAGCGAAAAAATAGCCCCCCCGCCTCTTTACATAATGGATCTTCGCCAGAGCAAGCTGCAGCGGCTATTTGCGCCGGGCTAAGATCAGCAGTGGCAATCTTCTTATCGACACCCAACCACTGATAGAGATTGACTAAGCCCTGCCCGGATAATACTCGTTCAACCGATGCGCGACTGTAGGAGTAGGCCAAATAGTCTCTCAATCGCAGCTCTTGAGCGGACTCTAGCGGCAGTGTCATGTGACCACACTCGGCGCAGCTCACTTTATTGACACCTGTTAAGTTATTATCCAGCAGCTGGGCAGCATTAAAGCCAGTGCCAGCACCCAGTACCATCTTTTTACCTGCGCTGAGTCCGCTCTTTGATTGAGAGATAGGTTGCAAGTGTTTAGCGTTGATTTCATTTAACGACAGTGCCAGTGCCTCGAAGTCGTTGATCAGTTTTACCTTTTGACAGTCCAGTAATTGCTGGATTGACTGCTGATCTATAATCCAGTTGCGATTGGTTAATCGTGCCTTCTGGCCGGTCACTGGCGCTGCAATTGCGATGCACACAGATTCACAGCGCACCAAAGTTTGGCTGTGGTGGTAGTTCAGTAGCAACTGGTCAAATGTTTGGAATTGATCATTGGCATAATGTTTGATCGAAGATTCCTGCAGCACCGCGCCCTGCGTAAGTGCAATGCGGGTATTGGTGCCGCCCACGTCTGCGACTATGGAGTAGTCTTGGCCGATAGGTAAGTGCATTAGGTTATATCCTGAGTTGGCTACTGGGGTCGAAGTAGGAAATGTTACTGAGGTCAAAGTGTAATTGCTGAGTATCACCAGCGCGCACTGTTGAGTCTCCGTGAAGGCGACTGACCACATCGGTGCCGGCTAGTTTCAAGGTGGCGTACACATCGGAGCCAATACCCTCCAAATAGTCGATGCGACACTTTACACTGTGACTGCGCTGTGGATCCCGAGCGGGTAAATCACTGATAGATTCAGGTCGCAAGCCGACGATGACAGTGCAGTTGGCAAATGCGCGCAGCGCATCAGTGGCTGCAGCTTCGGTGAAAATAATAGCCGGACCGTCTTCTCGCTGTATCTGAATTTTTACATCACCGCCTTCCATTAAAACTTTGGCCTGAATTAAGTTCATTGCCGGAGAGCCCATAAACTCAGCGACAAAAGTATTTGCCGGTCGTTTATAGACGTCTTCTGGGGTGCCAAATTGTTGAATCACCCCCTGATTAAGTACCACTATTTTACTGGCTAAGGTCATAGCTTCCACTTGATCGTGGGTGACGTAAACCATAGTGCCACCGAGTCTCTGGTGTAAATGTTTGATCTCTGTGCGCATAGTTAAACGCAACTTAGCATCCAGGTTCGACAATGGCTCGTCAAATAGAAACAAAGTAGGATCACGCACTAGTGCCCGGCCCATCGCCACGCGCTGGCGCTGTCCACCAGAGAGCTGCGCCGGAGTTCTATCCAGCAGTGGCTGTAAGTGCAGAATTTCGGCGACTTGCTGGATTTTCTGTTCGCGTTCAGCCGCGGGTACTTTGCGCACTTCCAGGCCGAAGCCGATGTTTTGCGACACTGTCATATTGGGAAACAGTGCATAGGACTGAAAGACCATGGCAATGTCGCGCTTGGCCGGGTCTAGCTGGGTGATGTTTTTACCTTTACAGAAAATCTCACCGCTGGTCACATCGGTCAGCCCGCCTATGCAACTGAGCAAGGTAGATTTGCCGCAACCGGAGGGCCCGACTAAGACTAAGAAGTCACCACTGTTAATGTCCAGGTTGATATCCTGCAAAATACTGGCGTCGTAATAACTTTTACACAGTGAGCGAATCGATAAAATGGCATCGTCTCTATCGGCGCTGTTGTTGGGATTAATGCTTTGGTTGGCACTTGCCACCCTAACAGTGTCGTCACTCACTTGATTGCTGGTAAAGCTGTTGTTTGATTCACTCAAAATACATCTCGCTTGTCTGTTGTTTTTATATAGGCTCTATATTTGTCTCTTAACCTTTAACGCTGCCACCGACTAGCCCCGATACGATAAAGCGCTGGAAGAACAGGGCAATTAATACTGGGGGAACTGAAGCTAATACACCCACTGAGGCGATTACCCCAAAATCAGTCACTCGACCTGCGGAAAAGTCGGCGATAGCTACTGGAATGGTTTTTGCGCTTAAGTCACTGCTGAAGATCAGCGCGTAAAAAAATTCATCCCAGGCGGTTAAAAATGACAACATGGCTGTGGCGCCAATCGCCGGTAGGATAATTGGCAGCACCACTTTGCGCAGGGTGTAAAAGGTTCCGGCTCCCTCGATCATGGCCGCCTGCTCTATCTCCTGCGGCAGTACATCGATGTTGGTTTTCATTAGCCAGATGGCAAAGGGGATCAGCATAGCGCAGTAACAAATAATCAACGCCACTTTGGTGTTGAGAATGCCCAGCTCACTAAAGGCTGAATACAGAGGTAAAATATAGGTAATCGGCGGCATCATTATGGTCGCCAAAAAGGCGAACATCAGCAGCATAGAGGCATTGCGTCTGGAAAATGCGTAAGCGGCTAAAACGCCCGCAAACAAGGCAATCACAGTGGCGCTGGTGGCGATGATCAGTGAGTTGAGCATGGCCGCCAGAAAACGCTCGCCGGAGCCATTTTGCCAATCCAATAATAGCGCATAACGACTGAAATCCCACTGCGAGGGAATCCACTGCAGCGGTACTTTAGTTAAATCGGTTGGGCTGCTTAAACTCATCAGTAGCAACCAAAGCACTGGAGCTAATACAAAAAAAGCGAGCAGAATCAAACTTAAATAGAGTAAATAACTTAGATAGCGGGGTCTTTTGATAGTGCTGTGCATGCTTATAAGCTCCCGTTCTGTCGCTTGGCGGCTCTGTAATAGCCGTAGATTAGAATAATAGATATTAATGCCACGATAATGGCGTAGGAGGATCCGCTGCCCGATCGTAAGTAGCTAAAATATTCCTGATAGACATAAAAACTGGCGGTTTTGGTTTGATTCGCAGGACCCCCACGGGTCATCACATAAATAATGTCAAACACCCTGAATGCTTCTACTGAGCGCAATACAATAATTACCAGTAATGGCCCGATAATCCACGGCAGGGTGATTTTAAAGAAACGTCGCCAGGCGTTTGCGCCTTCCAGACGAGCTGCATTGAGCATATCCATAGGCACCGTTTGCAAAGCTGCCAGTGCTACATAGGCGACCAGTGGAAAGTTTTTCCAGACGTCTGCCAGTATCACCATGTTCATGGCGACATCGGGATCGCCCAGCCAGCTCTGATATTCGCCGATAATTCCCAGCTGCATTAACAGTGAATTAAGTGCGCCATAATCCGGGTTATAAATAAGACGCCAGGTAACCGCATTGACGATAGTCGGTATAGCCCAAGGTAAGATAATTAGGGCTCGCATCAAAGTGCGACCTTTAAATTGCTGATTGAGTAACAGTGCAACAGCCACACCTAGAATGACTTCTGCGCCAACCGAGATAAAAGTGAAATACAAAGTGCGTCCCAGTGAGCTGATAAAATCTGGGTCGGTCAGGGCGTAAATATAGTTTTCCAGGCCGATAAAAGAAACGACAGTCGGCAGTGCAGAAATTTCACTGTCGCTGAAGCTCAGCCAGAGAGTTTTCACAAAGGGAACAAAAGAGATAAGTGCGAGTACCGTAAGCGCGGGCGCTAACAATAACCATTTTTGTTGTTTTGCGCCTATTAGTGATCGCATCACACTCTCCAAAAAAGATTGTTTGGGTATTTAGGGAAGTCCCCGCAGTGCTGCGGGGCTTTAGATAGGCGAAACTATTGGACAATAGCTTCGCAGGTCTTAGGTCAACGGATGCGAGCGACTTTTTTACTGGCTGCATCTAAAGCGGACTGAGCGTCGTTCTTGCCGAGCAACACTTCGTGAATGCGCAGTTGCAGAATGTCAGAAATCTCAGCGTAAGATTTTACTAGCGGGCGAGGGTACATCACCGCGATAGACTCGTTAGCCGCCGCCACTAGCTCCTGCTGACCATTGATCACAACAGGCACAGTGTAAGACTTCTTCCAGATAGGCAAGCTCAGCTTGGAGAACTGCTCTTGCGTGCTCTGTTTGGTCAAGTGGCTGATAAAGGCCCAGGCCTCATCGGGATGGGCGCTCCCACTTGGAATGCCTAAGCCCATAGAACCGTTAACCGCTGATGCAGTTGAGATGCCAGCAGTACCAGGGGCGGGGGCGATACCGACCTTGCCTGCGATTTTGCTCTCTTTAGGATCGTTAGCCAGTGCATTCATGTAAGTCCAGTTAAGGGCGAAAGCCGCTTCACCGTTAGAGAATACCCGGCGAACATCTTCTTCTGAAAATTCACGAGAGCTTGGGTTGGACAATCCGTCATCCAGGGATCCACGCATGTAATTAAGCGCTTGTACTGCACCGCCGGTGTTGAAAGCGGGCTTGCCGTCGATAAAGAAGTCACCGCCCATAGAAGACATGATGGTTGTGTAATCACAAATCATGCCCTCAGACTGTGACCAGTTCCAAACCATTGGGTATTTAACAATGCCTTTATCTTTGATGATTTTAGACTGTTGCAACATCTCATCCCAGGTTTTTGGTGGCGCTGTAATACCGGCTTTAGATAGCATTTCCTTGTTATAAAAAAGGTACTTAGTATCTAAGATCCAAGGCATTCCATAACGCTTATCAGCGTATTCAACGGTGGTCCAGGCACCCTGAAAAATCTGTTCGCTGTATTCGCTGGGAATGCGATCAGTGACATCCAATAAAAAACCACGCTTGGCAAACTCTGCCGGCCAGATTACGTCAAACAACACTACGTCATAGCCCTGACTGCCTGCCCCGGAAGCTGCGACAATTTTGCTGTGCAGCGCATCGTAGGGAACAAATTCTAAGTTTACTTTGACATCCGGATTTGATTTTTCAAATTCAGCGGTCATAGATTTCACATCGGTTTCACTGTAAGCCGCCTGGCTCATGAACAGTGCTTTGATGGTGGTTTCTGCTAGTGCCGTGGTATGCATTACGCTGGCCAGCGCAAAGGCTGCAGAAGTCATTGCGATTTTTTTTAGTTTCATGACTTTCAATTCTCCTCGGTGTTTTAAGTGTCTTTCAATTAAGTTGCTCATTTATTATGCTGATTTTATTTATTATGTCAATTTGATTTAATAAATAAATTTTAGTAAGTTGGCATTCTGATTTTTAGTCTGCCGATCGCATACTGACCCAGAAAAGCAGCTCTTTTGTGTTATAGTTGCCCGCAGCTGTCCCAAATAATTCAACAGGTTAAGTACTATGTTTCGTACCAAAGGCACTAATTTACTGCGCGCTAAGTCTCATAACCACTCAGTGGTATTAGAGATCGTTAGAATGCAGGGGCCTGTTTCTCGGACATCGATTTCCAGCCAAACCCAGCTTTCCAGGCAGACAGTGCAGAACATAGTGGCTGAGTTGATTGACGAACAAATTGTCAGTTTATCGGCAGGGCAGAAAAAAGGGCGTGGTAACCCGGGGATGTTAGTACAGCTGTGTCCGACTAAAGCATTTAGCATTGGCATACAAGTGGATCAGTTCACAATCACAGCAGTGGCCTGTGATTTGGCGGGAAACCAGGTATGGTCTGATTCAAGGCAACTAAATAAACGCAGTGTCGATGCCACTAACGCTCTGATTTTCGAGTTAGTTGCAGTATTTCAACAGCAGTGTCCAGAATTTTCCGACAGGGTCATAGGTGTGGGTGTTGCAGCCCCAGGCCCCTTTGGCGGCAGAGAAGTCGCTCGACTGGAAACAACCGCCTTCGCCGAATTTGGTCTGCCAGAAAATATAGGGTTATTGAGCGCTGAATTGGGGCAGCCGGTAACTCTGGAAAATGACGCGGCGGCGGCGGCGCTGGGGGAGTTTTTTTACGGTAAAGGCAAAGGTCTCAGCAGTTATGTACTATTGCATTTTGGCTTGGGGTTTGGTGCCGGCTTAGTCTTAGATGGCGAGCTGTATCGCGGTAATCAAAGTAACGCAGGTGAGCTGGGTCACATTGTCATTGAAACTAACGGTAAACAGTGCCACTGCGGTAAAAAAGGCTGCCTGGAGCGCTATCTGTCGATGTTTGCCCTGTGCGAATCACTGTCTCTGTCTCCTGAAAATGCCGATTCAATCGCCCGTGTTGAGCAGTTGTTCGCAGATAAAGACCCAGCGGTTCTCGCCTGGATCGAGGCGAGTGGCATCTATTTAGAACGGGCCATAGATATTGTTAAATCGACCTTAGACGTAGAGGCGATTTTCATCGGTGGGGTAGTCTCGGGCGAGTTAATACAGGCAATCATCGATAGCTGTGTGAGCCAGAGCGGTTCAGTGCTGGTGGCCCAGGACAGCTTCGATAATGTTTACACTGCAGCGGCGGGCCCCATCACCGTGGCTCTCGGGGCTGCAGCCGCTGCCTCCAATGCAAGCTTGGCTCCCTCACTGTCGAAAATGTTACTTTAAAAAGTAAAGTAGTAAGTATTGAGTTGGAAAAAGTAAAGTAGTAAGTATTGAGTCGGAAGT
>ASZI01000027.1 GCA_000416315.1 Osedax symbiont Rs2
CTCACGACTTTGTCTGTCTTTTAACTTACGACTGACGTCTTTCTACTGGTTACTGCAGTTCTACATCCCCGGTAGTATTCTGCAGGTGATAGATTTTAAGTATTCAGTCTCGGGGATAGCGGCGTGGATCGGATGATCTGCTCCCTGGGGCCCCTGCTCTATTACCTGAGCGCTGCGATCTAGCTCGCGGGCGTTAGAGCGAATTATATCGATCAAGCTGCTGCGCTCTAAGTGCATAGAACAAGAGGCACTGATTAAGATACCGTTTTTGCTCAACAGACGCATCGCCAGGTTGTTGATTCGTCCATAGGCGCGCTCGCCGTTGCGGATATCTTTGCGACGAGTGATAAATGCCGGTGGGTCGACAATGATCACATCGTATTTTTCCTGCTCTTGAATCAGCGCTTTGCAAGAGTCAAAGGCATCTCCTTGCAGGGCTATAAATCTGTCTATTCCATTGTTTATCTTAGCGTTTTCGACGGCTACATCTAACGCGTATTCCGAGGAATCGACGCAGGTAACTTCACTGGCACCCGCTGCTAAAGCTTGCACTCCCCAACCACCGACATAGCTGAACAAATCTAACACGCGCTTGTCTTTAACATGGCGCTGCATAGTGGCACGCGCCAATCTATGATCGTAGAACCAGCCGGTTTTCTGGCCGCTCAATACCGGTGCTAACAGCGATACACCGTTCTCCTCCAGTGGCACTAGCTCAGGTATTTCACCCTGCACAACTTCTACATAGCTTTCCAGACCTTCAGTGGATCGCATTTTACCATCGCAGCGCAGCACTATGGCACTGGGCATAAAGACCTTATTGAGTGCCGATATAATATCACCGACAACCGCTTCCATACCTGCAGTCGAGATCTGCACCACAAAAACGTCATAAAAACGGTCGATAACCAGGCCTGATAAACCATCAGAATCCCCGTATACAAGACGGTAACAAGGGGCATCAAAACAAGCTTCACGCAGCGACAAGGCAATATTAATACGGTGAACCAACAGCGAGCGATCCAGGCGAAACTTAGGGTCGCGGCCAATAATACGTGCACAGATTAAGGTCTGCGGGTTGACGTAGGCAATGCCTAATGGCTTGCCATTGGCTGCTTGTACTAGCACTTGCTCGCCAGCTGTAAATTCTTTTAATGGGGTCTTTTTATTATCCACTTCGTTGGAGTAGATCCAGACATGACCACCGCGCAAGCGACGATCGGCACCGTTATTAAGGACAAGCGTTTTAAGAGATGACATCTAAATTCCAGTGTTTCAATGGGTTTAACTCGACTGCACAGATACAGTGTAGTCGTAAATTTGGCTGAGTATTTTACCCGCCCTACCGACAAATTGTTACTATTAGCTGAAGATCAACGCAAAAAGTGCCTTTTCCCGCAGTTTCAAACCAAGCTACTCAGACATTTTTTGCCGGGCGAGCTGCGGTAATTCACCGCTGAGACCCATAGCCTGTTGTATGATATGCTGTTTTAGCGGCGCAGTTTTATCTAACAGATTCATGCCAAAGTTGCGGGCGATAGTCAGCGGCGCAGGTTGCGGATCAAACAGCCACTTAAAGGCTTGCATAGCCGCGGACATTTTCAAGTTATCGCCGTGACGGGCGCGCTGAAATTGCTTAAGTAGCGCTTCACTGTCAATACTCTGGCCGCGTTGACGCCCTCTATCTAAGGTCTCTGCCAGAACCGCTGCATCCAGCAGTCCCAAATTAACCCCCTGCCCAGCGAGTGGATGGATAGTGTGGCAAGCATCGCCAATCAGAGCCAGCCCCTGCTGCACATAATGCTTAGCATGACGCTGGCGCAACGGGAACACTGCCCGCTGACAAACCCTTGTTACTGCGCCCAGGCGCTGCTCAAATTCACGGCTCAATGTCGCAGAAAATTGTTGCTCATCCATAGCCATCAAACTGTTGGCGTGCGCCGGCGAGGTAGACCAGACTATACTGGATAGATGTGGATCAGCTAAAGGCAGAAAAGCCAGTGGACCGTCACTGGTGAAGCGCTGCCAGGCGGTGCTTTGATGTTCTTGCTGCGTGGCTACAGTAGCGACGATAGCGTGATGGCCATAATCCCACTGCCACAAAGGGATAGCGGCCAGCTGGCGAATTTTTGACATCGCGCCATCAGCGCCTACAATCAGCCGAGCACTAAAGCTGCGCTGTTGCGGTTGTGCACTGTTAACCTTTAGCTGGCAAGTTAGCTGTCTTTGCCCAGACTCGGGCTCAGACATAGCGATAACTCTGGCGCCCCCCAGTATCGGCAAGTCAGATTCAGCGGCTGTTGTCAGCAGTGCAGCCAGCGCCACTTTGTTTTCTACAATATGCCCCAGGCGCTGCTGATACACTTGTGCCGCACTAAAGTGCACACTGCCACTGCCCTCACCATCCCAGACCTGCATATGCCGGTAGGGACTGTGACGCAGTGCCGCTATTTTTGGCCAGACATTGAGACTATGCAAAATATTTTCTGAAGCACAGGTCAGGGCACTGACTCTGTTATCGTAGCTGTCTATATTCTCAGGGTCACTGCAGTTTTCTGCCATGCGCTCTGCCTGCACTAAAAAATCATCTTCGCGGCCATCTATTACTAGTACTTTAAAGCCGTACTGTTGCATAGCCAGTGCTGCCGTCAGCCCCACCATGCCGGCACCAACTACTATCAGGTCTAAATCAGTGTATGTTTGCTCGCCGTGCATCTTTGCCTCCTCTAGTGCAAATCAGCCATGGGACTGGCCAGCCCCATGGCACTGCGAGAAAACATAGTTTTCGCCGCGGGGCATATGTCTAACAGCTGTAATCCGGCGTCCCTGCCCAATGCCAATAGCGGGTTATCTATGGCAAACAGACGCATGCTTTTGTCACTGAAGTTTATCGTCGCCCGCTGATCGGCCAACCGCGATTGCTGGTACTGATACAACATTTCGTAATCACCTAAGTTCTGACCGTTGCGCGCAGCTGCCAGTAAGTGTTCGGCCAGAGCCGCCACCCCGCGCAACGCCAGGTTAAAGCCCTGTCCGGCTATAGGGTGTAAAGTGTGGGCGGCATTGCCTAAAATAGCCACTCCCGCACGCACTTGCTCTTGGGCGCGCTGCAGTTTCAGTGGATAACTAAAGCGCTCTCCTACTTGGTTAAAGCGTCCGGCGCGAAAACCAAAGCGCTGCTGTAGGGTCGCGCAAAACTCCTTTTCAGACATTGCCAGCAGCTGATCACTTTGCTGCTCGGGAACTGTCCATACCAAGCCACAGCGCTGCTGTTTATCTTGCTTAAGCAGTGGTAGCAGCGCCATAGGCCCGCTATCGGTGAAGCGCTCGTAGGCGATGTTTTTGTGTGGGCGATCTATGCCGACATTGCACACCAAAGCTTGCTGCTGATAGGTTTCTTCGCTGTAGCTGATGCCCATTTTATCGCGCAGTGCTGAGCGCCCGCCATCGGCCATCACCAGTAGATCTGTGCTCAGCGCCAGAGGTTGAGCTTGCGTCTCTAGCTGCAGTTGCATTTTGCCATCGACCCGCAGGGCTTGGGTCACTGTCGCGGGGCTGTAAAAATCTAATAAATCGGCGTTTTGATGCTGCTGCAAATGCTGATACAACACTTCCCCAAGCCATTTATTTTCAATCACATAACCCAGCGCCGGTACTTTTTCCTGCTGTGCATGCAGCCTGGCAGCACCAAAATGGCCGCGATCAGAAACGTGAATATGTTCTATTGGCTGCACTTGCGACTTGAGCTTATCCCATAGTTGCAACTGTTGGAAAATTTGCGCTGAGCCGTATGCCAGGGCAGTCACCCGGCTATCAAAGCTAGGTTGATAGTTCGGTTGATCGCTAGGTAAATCAGCTTGCCCATGCAGTGGTTTTGGCTCAATTAAGGCGATACTCAACTGCAAGCTTTTAGCATGCTCTAGTAACGCAGCGGTCAGGCTGGCACCGACCATGCCGGCACCCATAATGACTATATCGTAGTGTTGTCTCATCAGCCCGCTTCTCGTTTAGCCCGCCATTAGCGCTTCAATTTGATCGATCTCTTTTGGCACTTCCCAGGTCATCACTTCACAGCCTGTTTCAGTCACCAAAACATCGTCTTCGATACGTATGCCGATACCGCGCCAGCGCTCATCTACTTGAGTATTGTCCGGCGACACGTAAATACCTGGCTCGACGGTCATCACCATGCCCGGAGCCAACTCGCGCCACTGTCCGTCTACTTTATAATTACCGACATCGTGCACATCCATTCCCAACCAGTGGCCGAGCTTGTGCATAAAAAACTCACGGTAGGCCTCTGTGCTAATAAGTTCATCGACATCACCCTGTAACAGCCCCAACTCTACCAGGCCTGAGGTAATCACCAATACTGCCCGGTCGTGAATTTCGTCCCAGCCGGTTCCCGGTGCAACCATCTCAATACATTGGGTATTCGCCTTTAACACTACCTCATACAGCGCCCGCTGCTCGGGACTGTATTTGCCATTGACCGGAAAAGTTCGGGTGATATCGCCAGCGTAATATTGGTACTCTGCGCCGGAATCAATTAATACTAACTGCTTATCTTGCAGCGCAACTGAATTGTCGATGTAGTGTAAAATACAAGCGTTTTTCCCGCCGCCGACAATACTCGGATAGGCCGCCTGGGGGCAGCCATTAATAGCAAAATGATGCTGAATGTGCGCATCCAACTGATACTCCATCACCCCTACTTTGGTTTCTTGCATCGCCTTAATCTGTGCCTGAGCCGAAATGCTGGAAGCGCGGCGCAGCATTTGCTGTTCTGCCCCAGATTTAATCAATCGCATTTCATCGCTTAACTCATCCAATTGCTGCAATTGCAGCGGGGCAATAACCCCCTGGCGGCTGAGCTTGCGCATGCTACTTAGCCATAACTGAACCTGCTGAGTAAGGCGCTCTCGGGTAAAACTGTAGTAGAGCTTAGCTGTGCCGTTAAGCAGCTTAGGCATTTGCTCATCGATGCACTCGCTGCTGTAGGCGAATTCTGCCTGGTAATTGTCTAAAACTCCCTGTTCACCGCAGCGGTAGCCAAACCAAATTTCCATCTCTTTATTGCGCGGCTGACAGAACAGATGATATTCAACTTTGCCGGAAACTTTTTTTAATAGCAGCAGCGCATCCGGCTCATTGAAGCCGGTGAAATAAAAGAACGTGCTGTCTTGGCGGAACAGATAATCCACGTCACTGTTGCGCTTTTGCATAGTCGCAGACTGAATTACGACAGCACTGTTATCTTCGAGTTGTTGCATCAAAGTATCGCGGCGCTGGGAAAACTCTTGGGCAGTGATTTTGTCGAGCATGGATAATCCTTTAAAATAGTGGTTATAAAGGGGCTATAAAACAACCTCAGCTTAGATTCACAGCACTGAGATTACTATCCCACGTCTTAAATAACGGTTTATATTTAATCCTTAATGCAGCGTAGGTTTATCTTCTTGCTCAGGTGCTGCAGCTTTATTGCACTCGGTAAAAATATACACTGCCCCCATACGTACATATTCGCTCAGCTCAAAGAAATTATTTTCACTGTCTTCATCTTCTTCCAGATCAACCGTGGCAACTTGTGCTATCTGCCCTAAATCATTGAGCATTTCTTTAGCATCTTGACTGAGTTTTTTATCTGCCTGGCGTCCCTGAGTCCCGAAACCGGCCAAAAACCCTTGCACCCACAACCCCAGAGATTCGACCCGCTGGCTTAGCTCGTAATCATCGTCATCCGGCAGCAGCAAATCTATACTCATATCCAGGCTCTCAAACTGCGACAAGCTCTGCTGATAAAGAGCCACTAAGCCGGCCTTGCTCTGCTCGTGAGCAAAAGCTTCAATATCCAAGAAATCATTGGCCATCTGCAGCCACAGATCATTGCTCAGTCGCGAGCCGCCCGCCATTTGGCCGCAGACCAGACCGTGTAACTCCCCAGGCGACACCATAGTGATTTTCTCACTGATCAATAAATCGGCGATGTCGTCAAAACTTAGAATTTGCAGGTTGGCTTCATTTTTGTTTGTCATAGTTTTCCATCGAACTAAAGTAAAAAGACAGCAGTATTGTGCAACTTATTATGCATACTTGGGGCACATTATACTTAAATTAGCCATGAAAACATCACGCAGTGCAGTCAAGTTAGCCAGCGGGGCGATAAAACTATTTCTTTTAACTTCTTTGTCATTATCCCAACAAATTGAGTGATATACATGTAATAATTAGCAGCATAAAATACCCATAACAAATGAGCCCCGCTCGAAACTCTTGGTTTCTTTGGATTAACAGATGACTGAAACATACTTAGCGCAACTAGAAGTGCAAATAGAGAGACTATTAGTCCATTGCGATACTCTGGAAGAAAAAAATCTTCAGCTGCAAAACCAGACCCTTATCGCCAATCAAGCTGAGCAGGATCGGCGCACTGAATACCAACAGCTAATGTCCCGTTACGATGAGCTGGATAAGGCCCTGCAGGAAGTTACCGCCAAAGAACAGCGCGCCAGAACCTCGGAGCAACAGGCACTGCAAGAAAAATCAAAATTAGTGCAGCTCAACGACAGAACCAAAAACCACATCGAAAAAATGATCAGTCGC
>ASZI01000028.1 GCA_000416315.1 Osedax symbiont Rs2
ACAACTCACAACTCACAACTTCCAACTTCCAGCTGCGGCGCCGCCGCCGCGCATCACCACCTAAGATTTTTATACATAATAGTCGTCGAATCCAAGCTATTTAAAACTGGATCTTTGGCAAAGTTGGGAATAGTACCACTGCTGATAAAGCCCATTGATAAATACAGAGGTTCAGCACTGTCTCCCGTTTTGGTATCTAAAGTCAAAAGTGAGCGGCCCAGTCTTAGTGCATGGCTCTGCAATTGCATCATCAATTTTTTGGCAACACCTCTGCGCTGATATTGTGGGTGCACCAATAGTTTAGCCACATCTGCACGGTGCATCTGATTTGGCGGTGTGGCTAACCCCAACATTACACAGCCGATGACTATAGCGTCAATTTTTGCCAGAAACATAACCAATCTGCCCGCAGCTAAATCAGGCAATACTTTTTCCAACCAATAATTGCTACTTTGCTGTTGATCAAAAGGCTGTATAAAACCAACACTGGCCCCTTGTAATACACACTGATATAAAATATCCGACAGGGCAACAAGGCTGTTATTAAGGTCCTCTGGTGTCGCCACTTGAATCTGTACTTGTCCCATTTCTACCTCTTTAGTAGTTACTTCTACAACCAACTAGGTTGCTACAAGGCCGTTTTAGCAGTCATTAAAGAAGATGCGAATCGACTTTGGCTTCAGTTCGAAGTCCACGCAGTCAGACGGGTAAACAACTATTCGCTATCTATATCTGCATTTTGTTCCGAATATGGATCATTATGCCCATATCTGAGAATTATTCAACGATAATGAAATGATTCATATAGATTAAGCCGATAGATCAGTATGTAGCTCGTTACCTATACTTGCAGATAGAAGCCATTGGTAGGCCCCTATCTACAAGTGCTGTTAATTTTACAGTCAAAACAGAGAGCTTTTAGCATTACTCTTGGGCCATTAATGGCATGCAAACATTAGTGTAAATTTCAGTAGATAACTGCTCAATCGCCTCTGCATGTGGAATGCCTTTCATCGCAGAGTGTACAGCGGCACCATCAACCATATGCGACTGAGCTGCGCCTATTGCGAAATAGAAGTCATCTCTACGATCCAAACTCGTCAGAGCGGTATCAACTCTGTTGTAGATACCCATCAGCATCTTATCGTAAGGTTTAGGATCATAATCTAGACCTCCAGCCACTTTGCTACAGGTATAAACTATTTGCAATTCTGCCCTTCTGTTACTGCGTTTAAGGGTATTCCACTGGCTTATTTGCAGGGCTTGATTACGGCCGTCTTGCAGGCCTTGTTTGTAGTTGCGCTCAAAAACTTTAAAGCTGGCGTTAGCGGGTAGTATGAGATTAATGGCGAACATTGTGGCCAATATAAATAGGAACTTTTTCATTTGTCGTACCTCCTTACTCAACATGCAGTAATGGCAGGCTATTTTTTACAACTAATCAGTAGATAGTTTAATCCTTTTCACTCTACCAATTTAAGGATGCCCTTAGTATTTACATGTTGAAGTGATGCTATCTAAATATTTAGAGTACACTGCAATTTTTTAGATACTATAAGTCTAGACTCTAAAAAGGACTTAACATTCATCATAGAAGCGAAAATAGGCATTTGGCTGATGACCTTAAGTACAAGTATGCCAAGTTATTTTGTGCATAATAAGTCGCTAAATTCCTCAGTACCAGCTCTCTAAGAGCTGCTCATGAGTTTTTGTTGGGAAAGGAAAAACAGCGTCTTAACTTTTTCTACATCCCAGGCTTGCTCCTGCAAAGTTTCATGGTCCCAGCCACTGCGTGGCTCCTTAGGGTCAAAAAAGTCTCCCTGGTAAATATGAATCGCCGAGCTAAGTTTTTCGATCGGGTTAGTTACGCTGTGGATAATGGCACTGCCTAGGTTAGTCACATCCCCGGCCCCCAATGACCGGGCTCCAGCCGCTTCGATGGATTGGCCACTGCGACGCCAAAATATATTGTCCTCACGGCCACTGTATACGCCGATCAATGCAGCCATATTATGATTGTGCGGCATGAGTGTCATCTGCGGTCCCCAGACAAAGTTAACAATGGTCAATTCGCTTGAACGATACAATGGTGTGATGCCCGGCATTGAAGGTTGTCCCAGTTGCTTCATTATGCCTTTGCTGTCAGAAACGGCTTCTGCGAGTATTTCTCTGATCGCCCCCTGTCCCTGGGTGCTGGCTTTAATACAATCTTCAATAAAATTATCGCGGTTAAACATTGTAGATTTCCCCAACCTTGCTCTAATAATTGTTGACCTACTACTGACGATACTGCGGCAGTTTTAGGTTAAAAATGATGGCAGTTGCCCGTAAGCCGAACCCGGCAATAAAAGAGACTATCACAATAAATAGCTCGCTCACGCCTAATGTGTATAACAGCACATAGCAAGTGGATGCGCACGCAGCGCAGCTAATATACATCTCAGGGCGCATCAACATTAATGTCTGTGCCCCTAATACATCGCGCATAATGCCGCCAAAAGTTGCGGACATGACTCCCATAACTACGGCGACCGGCAACGGGGCGTCGTTTGCCAGCGCAACTTGGGTTCCCATAACCGCAAAAATAGATAAGCCGATTGCATCCATCCACACTATCCAAAAATCTCTGCGTAAAAACAGATGTATGGCAAAGTAAGTGAGAGCCGACGAGCTAATACATAAATACAATGTCACAGGGTCGTGCATCCAAAATACCGGTATATCTAACAGCAGGTCGCGCAATGTGCCCCCGCCTATGCCAGTCACAGTTCCCATTAAAATAAAACCAAGAATATCCATGCCCTTTTTGGCGGCAAACAGTGCTCCGGAAATTGAGAAAACGATCACACCAGAGACCGAAAACAAATAGATTAGCTGGTTTACTAATTGTTCAAACATTTATAACCCTTAATTCGAGCAAGTGAACATTCTGACAAAGTTAGTGCTAGATTCAGCCGAGAGCTCAGTAAGCTGTACTCGTTTGCAGATTTATATTTTACTGAACTTGTCACAATTTCACAGCAACGCTGCCTAGATAATATTTAGCTAGTCTAACTCAATTACGCTAAGAATATGAAATATCTAGAATATTTGCAGCCCGTTATGCTCTATCTCCGCTCTGGGAGAAAAGCCATAATAAGACACCTCTGTCGGTGGCGAATACACTTGGGTTGCTCTGTTTATATAGTTTGTTGGCGCAGTCACCGAAGTATCTCTGCAACTGTCGGCAAAGATAATAGAAATAAAAAATTGGGGCGTTACAGCAATGAGTATCTGTGCAGAGCGACTTTGAAAACGAGCCTGTAAGCTGGTCTCGATCACTGCCGCTCGATGTTATTTTACCCAGCACTTAGGATGCGCTGTGTCTAATATAGATTATCCATATTCGCGCTTGTATCTGTAAATGGCTAGTCGATAGATGTAATCGCTGTAGGTCAGGGTCGCTTCAATACATCCAGGCCCCCTGCAATGCTTTACTTGGAAGGCTTAAATACAGAGAAAGTTGTGCCTACAGCTACGCCAATGGCGGCGCCAATAGACATCCCGTAAATCATACCTTTTGCTGCATCGCCGAACAGGGATTCATCTATGAAAGAGCCAATCCCAACCCCCAGCAAAGTGCCGACCCCCGCCCCGACCATCAGGCCGACAATTATGTGGTTAGCTTTTATACTTATCTTACTGGTCTGGTTCATACCGGGTCCTAAATTGTCTGTTATTGTTTGTTGCCTGTGCCTGATTCTGCTAAATCATCACCGTGCAAGCTGTAAGCTTATAAGCTCAATTGATTGCATATGCCATCTTAAAAAAGCAGCACCATGATTGCGCACTTTGGCATTTTATTCATGTGCTTTTTTTAAACCCGCGTTTTAAAAAAAGTATTTCTTTTAATTTCAAACAGTCAATAAACTAATTGCGAATGCACTTTATGCCCCGAAATCCGGTATTTTTATTATTGATAAAGACCTTCTCAAGCAATCGCGATCAACTAAGTTGTACGCTAATAAGTTGTTTCTTTATATAAAATTTCTCTGATCAGGTGACGTCTGTGCAAAGATCCGAGCAAAAGGGCCCGCTGTCGTCAAAGTCAATATGCTTTCGCATAGATACCCGCGAGAAGAGACTGCGCTGAACTCAATCGACAATTCGTATTTCGCAATCCAATATATGGTCTACACTGTAGCTCAAGAACATAGCAATAAGTCTGGTATGCCCAGCTTTCAAAGTGTTTCAGGCCCTGCTGTTACACATACCTCTTGCGCAGATGATAAGCACTGAGGGTCGTTGATTGTCACTGTCTGAGTTTAATGCATAGGCGAATTTATTTGCATGCTGCCAACCGTTTGCTGATCGAACACAGGATATCAGCCGCTTGGCTAGTCTTCAAAATACTGTCACGGAAAATAAGTAATGGAACTCCAACCGAGTAAAATTCTCGTTGTAGATGACTTTAGACACAACCGTATTGCTTTAACTAAGGTATTACAACCATTAGAGAATATCGAATTAGTGGAAGCTAGTTCCGGCAGTGAAGCGCTGGCTAAGCTGATAAATAATGAATTTGCGTTGATTCTACTGGACGTCAACATGCCGAATATGGATGGTTATGAAGTGGCTGAACTCATTTCGTCTACCCAGGCACACAAACATACCCCGATCGTGATGTTGACCGCACATGACTCTTGCAGCAAAGACATTTTGCGCGCCTATGAAGTAGGGGCTATTGACTATTTAACCAAGCCAATTGAAAGCACCATACTGTTAAACAAGGTTAAACAGTTTGTAAAAATTAGTCAGCTGCAAGCTAAGACCAATTACTTGCGATCTGAGAGAGAAGTAATCCTCGAAGCTGCCGGCCAGGGAGTGATTAAATTTAACAGTGAGGGTAAAGTACAGTTCATTAACAGTAAGGCCTGTCAGCTGCTGCACAGTGATAATGACCGTCTGTTGGGGACCCAGTTTAATCTATGGTTCAAAACTGCTGAGACGGAGCCCTCTTACGATGATTTATTTCTGTTTTTACGTACCCAGGCCAACGCTCAGGGGATCTTCCAGCAGCGCGTGACATTGTATATTGAGGACAACAAAACTCACTTGGTAGAGCTCACCTGCACTTCAGCTAAAAAACAGTTAGATGCGTCTATGATAGTGCTGTTTCAAGACATCAGTGATCGAATGGAAATGGAAAACCGCCTGATTCACCTGGCCAATTACGATACCCTGACGCAGCTGTGCAATCGCGGTAGTTTTCACGAGCAATTGACACGGGCGCTGAGCCGAGCTAAACGGGTTAAAAGCACTGTTGCCTTGCTTTTTTTAGATTTGGATCGGTTTAAGCAAATTAACGATACTATGGGCCATGATATTGGCGACGAATTACTCAAAGGGGTGGCCCAAAGGCTGCGCTTAATCTTGCGTGAGAGCGATATTGCCGGGCGACTTGGCGGTGATGAATTCGCCATTTTACTGGAGGATTGTCACTGCAGTGCCGACGCCGAATTAGTGGCTAAAAAATTGATTGATAGCATCGCCAAACCTTTTTTACTGCAAGGCAAAGAAATTTTAATTGAGACAAGCATAGGTATCTCATGTTCTGACAGTGGCGCCCACAGTATCACCACCTTATTAAAGTGGGCGGATATAGCTCTGTACGCCGCTAAAACTTCAGGCAGAAACTGTCATCAGTTATTTGTTCCGGCGATGTCTGCACAAGCGCAAAAACATGCTCTTATCCAAAGTAAGTTAAGTAAAATTATTGAACGTGACCTTCTGGATGTACACTATCAGGGGCAGTATTCCCTCGGTGAAAAGCGTTTTGTAGGCTTTGAAGCGCTGGTCAGATGGCCCAGAAATGGCTTCGGTAAAACCCCGATCTCGCCTGGTTTGTTCATACCTATTGCAGAGCAGAGTCATCTAATTCACAAGCTGGGGGTTCAAACCTTAGTGCACGCTTGTCGGTTGCTGCAGTCCTGGCAGGCATCTAAGCTGACTCAGCACTTAACCATCGCAGTCAATTTGTCTGCTAAGCAAATAAATTCTAAGGATTTTTTGAGCACAATCCAAACCGCGCTCAATGAATTCAATTTCCCCAGAGAGAAACTTACCTTTGAACTCACAGAAACCGCGTTTTTAGAAAACACTGAAGATGTTGTGAAGACCTTGGTTAGCCTAAAAGAGATGGGGTTTATGCTGGCCCTGGATGATTTTGGTACGGGTTACTCGTCACTGAGCTATTTGCAAAAGCTACCTTTGGATATCCTGAAAATAGACCAGTGTTTTGTGCAGCGTCTGGGACAGTGTAAAAAAACATCGGCGCTGGTTAAAGCTATTATTACTATCGCTCAGGCCCACGACATGAATGTAGTCGCTGAAGGCGTAGAAACTAAATTACAGTTGGACTGTATAGAGCAATTAGGTTGCAGTAAAATTCAAGGTTACTATTTCAGTAAGCCCATTCCGGCGGACTTAATCGGTGCCTTAATTGACCCACAGGTTTTTCCGATCAAATCTAAAACCGAACATTCGCATCTTAAAAGCAAAACCAACTGAGTAGCGGCTCAACTAATTCAGAGAGCCGCCCACTAATGCCGGATCTGCCTCAGGCACTACCCCTGAAACATCACTGACGATTTGTATTTTCTTCTGGTAAATCCTTGACCTTGCGGACACGGATTCAAACTGTTGGGCAACACTGGATAAATTAATTGTTTCTTTGTCACCTAACATCAAAAAACCACGAGTTACCAGCGAATTGCTGATCATCTGCAATACCCGGTCTTTGAGGTGATTATCGAAATAGATCAGCACATTGCGACACAGCACTAAATGCATTTGCGCAAAACCCTGATCTTTCATCAAATTATGGTGTGCAAAGGTAATCTTGTCGCGCAGCTTTGCATCAAACAGCACTTCTGAATACTTTTGATGACAATAATCCGACAGCGAATACTCTCCCCCTGCCCGCTGGTAGTTCTCAGAGTACTGGCGCATATTTTTTAGCGGGTAGATACCCTTTTCAGCAATAGTCAACGCCTGGTTATTATAGTCAGTGGCATAGATACGCGATCGCTCCAACAGGCCTGCCTCGTGTAACATAATGGCCATAGAGTAAACTTCCTCACCGGTCGCACAACCTGCATGCCAGATATTTATCCGCGGGTAAGTCTGCAGTTTAATCAGTACTTTTTGCTTTAACAGCTGAAACAATCCGGGGTCTCTGAACATGGCCGTGACTGTGATTGACATCTCTTGTAGAAAACGATCAAAGGCATATTGGTCATGGACAATCAGAGGGATCAACTCTGCCACATTGTTTAATTGTTCACGGATGATTACATTGTTGATTCTGCGATGTAACGAAGCTTTGGCATAGTGACGAAAATCATAGCCGTACAACTGATAAACACTTTGCAGCAGTAAATCGATTTCCATCTCCTGACGCTGCAGGCTACTTAGTAAGGTTCGAGCCGGTGCTTCATCCACGCTCTTGTTTTGGGGTTGTCTACTTAGCATAAATAGGCTCCACTCTGCGGTATAACCACACTCTTAGCATCGCCAGCACTTTGTCCATGTCTAAGGGCTTGGTCATGTATTCAGAGGCACCGGCTTGAATACACAATTGCCGGTCAGCTGGCATCGCCTTAGCCGTTAAAGCGATAATCGGCACGCTCTGGTAGTCTGGCATTTCTCGAATAAGCGCCATTGCCTCATAACCATCCATCACCGGCATCATTATGTCCATTAAGATCAGCTCGATCGGCCCTTCGCTGCTGCTCAGTAAGTCGATGGCTACTTTTCCGTTCTCCGCCTGTAATACTTGAATCCCCGCCTGTTCAAGAATTCGGGTAATGGCAAACACATTTCGCATATCGTCATCTACCACTAAAACCCGGCGATCTCTGAGCATGGCATTCTCATCGTGCAACATTTGCAGAGCCTTTTGCTGTACCGTTGAATACTTATCCCCTATATGATTTAGAAACAAAGTGACATCGTCCAGTAAGCGTTCCGGTGACTCTGCCCCTTTAATCACTATTGAGGAGCTAAATTGATTCAAAATACGGTATTCATCTTCAGTGATTGCCCGCCCCGTGTAAATGATGATAGGCACTCCCACAGCGCCTTTTTGTTTACTGACAGTTTCCACCAACTCTGTGCCCTGCAGGTCCGGCAAATCTAAATCCAGGATAATACAGTCAAAAACTTGCCGCTGTAGTGCCGTGCAAGCTTGCTCTGCGCTTTGCGCGAAACTTAGCTGGGTTTCTGTACCGGCAATAGACTCGCCAATCTGTTGAGCGCAATTGGAATCGTTTTCAACCACTAATATATTCTTCATATCGTCGCTGCCGGCTTCGTACATCTGCAGCAAAGTAGCACTGATTACATCGGGATCAGTAGGTTTTTGCATGTAACTGCTGGCCCCCAAATGTAGTGATTGCATTTTTTGTTCAGAGCCTGAGATAACATGGACTGGAATATGCCGTGTTTTCAAGTTGTCTTTCAACTGCTCTAATACTTTCAGACCGTTGATATCAGGCAAGCTAAGGTCTAACAAAATGCCGCTGGGTAAAAACTGTGTCGCCAGCAATATTCCCTCGCGACCTCTATCGGTCGCTATCACTTTTCTATCTAACTTACGGATTAAATTGATCAAAATCTGACAAAATACTTTATTATCTTCGATCACCAGTAATGGCCTATCCTGATTGTTAATACTAAAGCGGTCGTCATCCAACCAAGTTTCGCTGTCAGTAATTTGTGCAATACTGCTCTCTAACAACTGCTCGGCATCTGCGTGCTCACTGCTGGTACTTTTTACTGCACTTTCAGTGTTAAGCAGCTTAACGCAGTGCTCGTTATTGGTTGCCAGCTCTTGTGGCAGACTCAGCGGAAGTGTCAGCGTAAAACTGCTGCCTCTGTTCTCCTGTGATTGCATACTGATAACCCCACCTAACAATGAGGCCAGCTCTTTCGAGATTGTCAAGCCCAACCCTGTGCCGCCATATTTTCGACTGGTGGAGCCATCTGCTTGCTGGAAGGCTTCAAAAATCGCCTGTTGTTTATGTTTTGCAATGCCTATACCAGTATCACTGACTTTAAAGCAGATATGACTGCAAAGTGACTCAGTGGCGGGGGCTGATGTTACTTTTGAATCGTCACTGTGCGGGGAAATATCTAAGCTGACCTGGCCTACTTCGGTAAACTTGAAGGCATTAGATAAAAAATTCTTTAAAATTTGCTCCAATCTCTGGCGATCAGTACTGATATTCTGTTTGATACTATGCTCGATATTAATGTTAAATTGCAGCGCTCTCTCTTTGGCCAGCGGATCAAAAAGTGCAGCCAGGTTATGGCACAGATCACCGGGCAAAAAATTATCGATATTGATATCTAACATACCGGCTTCGACTTTCGACAAATCCATGATGTCATTAATTAAGCTCAGCAGTGTTTTGCCCCCCTGGTAGACAATATCTGCCTCTTCTACTTGTTCACTGGTTAGGTTTCCTTGTTTGTTTTCATACAGTGACTTTGACAGTATCAGCAGTGAGTTCAGCGGAGTGCGTAACTCATGGGACATGTTGGCCAAAAATTCAGATTTATATTTACTGGCCAGCGTCAGTTCGCGAGCTTTTTCTTCGAGTGCAGATTTTGATTGTCGCAACTTTTCCGACTCCAGCGACAGTGCCCGCTGTTGCTCTAGCAAATCTTCATTGCTGGCTTGCAGCTCCTGCTGTTTTTCTTCGAGTTCTTCATTGCTGGCCTTTAACTCTTCACTCTGGTCTTTAAGCTCTTCCTCAGATGAGCTCAGTAGTACGTTTTGCTCGCCCATCTCATCCAAGTTGCGTTTCAGTTTCACTGCCATGTCATTAAAGGCTGCAGCCAGATGTGAGAATTCATCACTGGAGTTAACTTCGATCTGTTGTTCGTAGTCACCTTTGGCAAGACTGTCTGTGGCATTTACCAGGGAGAGTAACTTGCGAGTAATACTGTTTGAGACAAGTATTGATACTGTAATAGCAACAACAATTGCCAGCAGTGTGGCTATTAACATCACACTGATAACATTGTCAGCGGCAGCATTGGACTGTTGCTCGCGGGTTTTCAGTAAATCGCTCTCAAGGGCGATAAAAGCAGAGAGTAAATATCGAGTTTCATCGATGATGTTTTTGCCAGTCCCCTGCTCAATCAAAGCCGTGACATCACTCATTTTTGCCCCATTGGCATTAATATTGCGCCGCAAGGCAATTTCCGGACTCCCGGCGAGTTCATCCCACTGGCGAGTCTTTAAGCGCAATTGCTCAATTTTTAGCAAGGTATCCGCCGTATCGTAGTTGTCTTTAAGATACGCGCGTAACTGCGTCAGATGGTTTTTCAATGATAGGTTGCCATCTTCAAATGGCTGCAAAAACTCCTCTCTGCCGGTGACTATATATCCGCGCTGGCCAGTTTCCCTGTCGACCATATCTTTTTCCAGTAACAGCAAAAGATTCAAAGCTTTATGATTTTGCGCTAAAACAAGTTGCTTTTTTATCCGCTCTAACACTAAACGAATTTTATCTAATACTCCCTTGCCTTTGCCTCTGGATAACACCTGCTCTATATCTGTAAATTTAATCTCACCGGCGTTATAGCTTTGGCGCATTTTTATTTCGGGATCAGCCGCCTGTTTAATCCAGCTCAGGGACAATTTTTGCACAAGATCTAACTGTTGAAGAAGCTCTTGAGAGTCAAAGTTATCGTATACGACGTTTTTTAGTTTGGGAAAAGCTGACAATAATTGTGCTTTACCCGAATAATAGGGTTCGAGAAAACTTTCTTCACCAGTAATCAAGAAACCGCGCTCGCCAGTTTCCTGATCGACTATTGCCTTGGCAATCAGGCGCAATAAATTTTGCGCCTGCAGGTTCCTGGTGTCAAAGACTGCTAGCAATTCATCGATCTGGACCCTGATTTGATCCAAAATATCTTTTCCAGTGGCGCGTATTAAGGTTTTTTGAATAAAGTTAAGGCTGTTATCTGGCTGTTGATCCAAGCTCTTTCTAGCTGCGATTTCAGGCTCTGCCACGCCTTGAAGCCATGCGCTGTGCAGTTGACGTAATTCTCTTAACTTGTTGTTTAAAAAAGCGGTATCTTGCTGGGTTTGCTTGGAACTGCCCGGTATTTCGAACCTATTGGAGCTGCTGTTACTTATACCTAAGTACAACATAAGCTCTATGTATATGTCCTCAAATTGTTGCTTCGCATTAACATAAGGTTGCAGGTGCTTATCATCGGCAGTGATAAGAAAACTGCGTTGCGCAGCCACCAGGTCCCCGACTGATTTTGCCAATCGCAAACTATAATTTTCTCCCTGAAGATTATTTTCGGCTCTGAAGAACTCCCTTAATTGCTCTAAAATAATCCGTGCCCGATCCAAAGTTTGTGCGGCTTTGTTGCGATTAAAAGTCTGCTCCAAAAACTCCATGGTTGTTAAACTGTGTTTGTTGATACGATCTCTGGCAGCAATTTCAGGACCGGCCGCTACACTTTGCCACTGTTCTGCCAGTGTTTGTATTTTGTTAATATGAAACAAAATCTCAGTGTTTTTAAAGTGGTTTTCAACTTGTCCATGAAGATCAGAAAATAACCGGTTTAGGCTTAGCTTGGCATGTTCAAAGGGCTGTAAAAATTCCGTTTTTCCGGTGATCAGAAAACCTCGCTGTCCGGTTTCCTGATCAACTATGTTTTTGCCAATCTCGATGGTGATATTGATAGCCTGTAGATGTTTTGCCTTACCAAACAAACTTTCCAGATTACCCAGTTGCCCGCGTATCTTATCTAAAATGTTTTTGCCATCGGCCTGAATCAAAGTGCTCTGTATACTGGAAAACTCTTTTATCCCCGAGGTTACTTCGTTTCTCAATGCTATTTCTGGCTCGGCAATAGTTGTTAGCCAGTGTTGGGTATCTTTCTCTATTGCGGCTAATTGAGCTGAGACACGTTGGCTATCAAAGTTATTACCTACATATTGTCTCAATTGACTCATGTGCAAACTAAAGTTATCCGCACCTGAGCGAAAAGGTTCAAGAAAGCTCTCATCCCCAGTGATCAGGTAGCCCCGCTGACCACTTTCTTGATCGACTACATCTTTGGAAATAGCCAGTACCAGGTTGACTCCGACTAAGGCATTGCTCCTTTCAAATAGAGATACCATGGTATCTGTTGAGACGCGTATCTGATCCAATATTTCTTTACCACGGCCCCCTCGCAAAACCTTTTGCATATGCTCCAAACTGGCGGTGTCACCTTTGACTTGACGGCGCTTGGCAATTTCAACTTCTGCCGCTTCGATCAACCAACGCTTTTGTAAATTATTGACCTCTTTTAGCTTGGCAACTTGCAGCGGGTTATCTGCAACCAACAACTGCAAATTGTCAATTTTTTCTTCCCATACCTGTACTGCTTGATTAAAGGGTTGCAAAAATGCATCTTTGCCAGTGATTAAAAAACCGCGCTCTCCTGTTTCCATATCAACCATTAATTTATTTAGCTCTTCACCATTGGCAATCACTTGCTGGGTGTGTTTTACCCATTTTGAGGTCTCTATATATTGATTAATATTGAAGTAAACAACAGTGCAAATGAGCAGTAATAATGTCAGAGGTACAGTAAATCCCAACATTAATTTTGTACGGGTATTTAATTTAGAGAGGATACGCACCGCCGGGGCATGGAAAAAATGAACTCTTCTAATCGCGGCTCCTTGTGATTTATTCATAAATGCATTCCCTTGCCTTAATCCTGTTATTTTTTATTATATGTCGATATCGTCATGCACTAGTTTGTGTCTGAATCATGACTAAAAGTACCGGGACTCAAAGACTATATCTCGATCTTAGCTTAAGCGATTCAATGCTAAACTAAACCTTCGTCAGCAATGCTGACTGTGTATATGACTGTATTTTACTTCTAATAAATATAGTCAAAAT
>ASZI01000029.1 GCA_000416315.1 Osedax symbiont Rs2
TGCTCACGCCTCACGCCTCACGCCTTTCTAAAAAGCTAAGCCCATCAGCAGACCTTTCTCTCGCCACAGCCTCACCTTCACGCCGTCTATCAGTACTTCAACTTCTTCAAAGTTATCAATGATATCGGCGGGGAATTTGGCCTGGTAAAAAGTGTAAACCTTTTTAGTATCAGGGTGTTGGAATTTCATTTGTGCGGCAATTTTACCGTTGATGTTGCAGTAGCGACCACCGATCAAGTGCAACTTTTCTCGATCTAACTTGGATGAGGATACTAAGTTAAATCCCAGTCGGTTGAGGCGGCCCTTTACGTCATTGAGAGTAGGGGTCAGCACTTCCATTTGCATTTTACTGTTGTGGTTATAAGCTATTTGCCTGGTTAAATTAGTATAGTCAGGGCTGTTGAAATTGAATAGATACAGGCCCAGGGCAAAGATGGCTGAGGCGGCGACTGCCGTTATGGCGCTGACATATTGGCTGTTACTCTTGACTGTTAAGCCTTGTAATTGCTCTAGTTGCTGCGAAGTTAGCTGCTGATGCAAATAGTGAGCTTTGAGTTGCTGTTTCAACTCTTGGGAGTCAGTATCGTTTTTCATACTATGAAACCTGCTCTATTAAATGCCCGTAGTCTTGCCTCAGACGATTTTTTAATCGATGCAAACGCGATAACAAGGTACCCCGTGGAGTGTCAGTACTTTCGGCGAGCTCTTGTACTGTGCGACCTTCGATTGCCCACAGATAAAGTAACTCCCTGTCCTGATGGCTTAGTTCTTGCAAAATTAGTGCGACATGTTGTTTGTCGATCATTATGTTTTCAAGTTCCAGCAGACTATTTTGCTCTTCTATCTCAGTGTGCTGTGCCAGTTCGCTATCGACCACTAGTTCTAGTTTAGTGCGTCGGTATTGATCGATAAATTGATTGCGTATTACCTTAAACATATAGGGCTTTAACTGCTCCATAGCCACCGGCTTTTGCAGTACTTTCTCGCAACAGCTTTGCAATAAGTCATAGGCTTGTTGCTCATCATGTGCCAGCGATAAAGCGTAGCGAAATAAATCATTGAGTAATGCTTTATCAAAAGTAATTTTTTTTGCTGGCCAAATTCGCTTAAACATAAATAATAGGTATCAATAAATAGAGGCTGTATCTTAATGATTAAAGAACATGCGAACAAGCCCGTATTGACCCTGTCTTACAACGAAGTTCAAGTATCAGACAACACACAACAAGGAGGTATTTAGTTGTCTGATTCAACACAATCAAGCGGCATCGAAGTTCGTTGTAAGCCCCCTCAGAGAAAATAGCGGACCTGTTCGCATGTGAGTAACAATCAATAGCAGCAGTGGCCTATCTTGAGTGAGTAGCTCAAGAACGACAGAGCCGCCCTGGATTAATTGTTGTTACACTCTATTAACGAAGCAGTGGCGGTTTTGATTGCATAGAAACTAGAAAAATTTGTAATTAAATAATTTTATTGTGCTGCGCTAGTTTTTTGCTTAGAAGATGATGCTCAGTTATGATGTCCCTTTTTACCCTGCAGGTTGGCAATTAACACCATTATCTGTGTCCTGGTTAGTTGTTAAAATATTCCTATAACTTAACCAGGAAATTGAAAATGTTAGAGATTAGGTGCTGTTGCGAGCATTGTAATATTGATTTACCAGCGGCTTCAAAGGCGGCTAGAATTTGCACATTCGAATGTACTTTTTGTGTTGACTGCGTCGAAAATGTTTTACAAAATATCTGCCCTAACTGCGGAGCTGGGTTTCAGAGCCGGCCTATAAGACCCGCAGTTAACTTTATCAATGACAATTTTTTAGCTAAATACCCGGCGGCTACAGAGCGATTTCATCGACCTGTGGATTTGCTTAAACATGCAAAATTAATCACTAAAGTTCGTGCCTATTGGCAGGGCTTAAATAATTAGAGGAAGTTGTAATGACATTAAGAGATTCCCTGTTAGCGCTAGTTATCATTCTGGTTTGGGGAGTGAATTTTGTAGTTATTGCTTTAGGCCTCGATGGCATGCCGCCACTGTTAATGGGCGGACTGCGATTTTTAATGGTAGCTTTAATAGGCTGCTGGTTTGTCTCACGTCCCAAGGTACCTCTGGGGTGGATCTTTGGCTACGCACTGACCTTGGGTTTTGCCCAGTTCGCCTTCTTGTTTACCGCGATGGCGGTAGGTATGCCTGCTGGACTGGCCTCTTTAGTACTGCAGTCGCAAGCGCTATTTACCTTGATCTTTGCTTTTTTAATACTTAAGGAGCAAGTCAGAGTACCGCAAGTCTTGGCTATTTTGGTCGCGGGAGGGGGGTTGGCAATGATAGGGCTGAGCAATAGCAATGGCGAGATGACGGCCATAGGCTTTGCATTAACCTTAGTGGCTGCTTGTAGCTGGGCTGTTGGTAACTTGGTGACCAGAAGTATTTCCCAGCGCGGTTACAAGGCTGATGTAAGTCTGGTGATCTGGTCTGCCTGGGTTTCTTGTCTGCCCTTTTTTATCTTTTCCTATTTTATCGAGGGGCCAGCTCTGATAGTAGAGACGCTGTTAAATATCAGTTGGCTCTCCGTTGCTTCGCTGAGCTATCTGGCGCTAATCGCTACAATCATTGGCTATAGTTTATGGAGTTACTTATTAAGCCGCTACCCGGCCGGGCAAGTGGCGCCATTGACTTTAGGAGTACCAGTAGTTGGGCTGGCCAGTGCATCAATATTTCTTGACGAGCAGGTTTCACAGCTACAGTTGCTGGGGATTGCTATCGTCATGCTGGGGCTGGTTATCAACATGCGTTTAGATAAATTATTGAAGAAATTACTCTTTAGTAGCAGGAGAGCAGATGCCAGCTAAAGCGTTGCAGCAACCAGCCATAATCAATATCTATGTATTACTGTTGCCACAATTGTTGATGTTGGACATGGTGGGGCCAGCTGAAGTGTTTAACTTTGCCAATCGCTATGGCCAACAGCAGTATAAGCTGCATTTTATCGGTCCAAGCCCTGAAATTGAATCGGGAATGGGGCTGAAGATACAAGTGGCTGAGCTGCCAGAGCAGCTGCAGCCAGACAGTTGGTTACTGCTCCCAGGTCTAGAGGGGGCGAACATCGATTTTAACAGTGTTGCTTTTAATACATGTCTGAAGTGGCTTGTAGATGGTCGGCAGTTCAGTAAGATCGTCAGTGTTTGCGCAGGCACGCTACTATTGGGGCACGCAGATATTCTACAGCGTCGATCCTGCACCACGCACCACTCTCATTTAGATGATCTGCAAAATTTGGTCCCCAGTGCCAAAGTGCTACGTGATCGCCTGTTTGTTCAAGATGGCAATCTCTATACCAGTGCCGGGGTTAGCGCAGGTATAGATTTGGCGCTATATTTGGTTGAGCAAGTGAGTGGGGCCAATTGCGCTGCAGCCGTTGCCAGAAACTTAGTGCTTTTTTCGCGCCGCTCTATCAACGATCCCGCCGAGTCCCCCTGGCTGACTCATCGCAATCATCTGCACCAAGGGGTGCATAGCGTTCAAGATAGAATCCAGGCGGACCCCAGCAGAGACTGGAGCATCGCCGAACTGGCTAAGGTCAGTCATTGCAGCCCCAGGCATCTGACCAGATTATTCAAGCAGCACACTGATATCAGTTGTAAGGGGTATATCCAGAAATTGCGTATGAGTCTGGCTCAGCAATTGTTACAGAACCGGCAACTCAGTGTTGAGCAAGTGGCCTTGCAAGTTGGTTTTAATGACGTGCGCCAATTTCGCAGAATTTGGCGCCAGCACAGTGAACTGCCTCCCGCAGCACTGAGAAACCTATCGATCTGCTGAGTTAACGGCTTTAGGTAGCCTTGTTACACTTTAGCGGTTATTCAGTTTTACTGCGGGCATAAAAAAGCCTCTTTAAGAGGCTTTTATCGATGAGCTAACTGCTGTGTTTATTTCTTATAGAGAGTCTTGGTACGCTTTAGCGGAAACTTCAATAGCTTGCTTGGCGGCAGCTGCATCACCCCACTCTTCAACTTTAACCCATTTGCCCTCTTCAAGTCCCTTGTAGTTCTCGAAGAAGTGCTTGATGCGTGCTAATTCTAAGGCCGGAAGATCAGAAAGGTCCTGAATATGGTTGTAAGCTTTGCTCAGCTTCTCATGCGGAACAGCGATTAGCTTGGCATCTTCACCGGCTTCGTCGGTCATGTTTAAAATGCCCACTGGACGCGCGCGAATAACAGAGCCAGGTATTACCGGGTAGGGAGTGATAACCAGTACATCTAGGGCATCGCCGTCATCTGCCAGGGTGTTGTTAATGTAACCGTAGTTAGCAGGGTAGAACATAGGGGCGGCCATGAAACGGTCAACGAAGATCGCATCTTCGTCTTTTTCAATTTCATACTTAACTGGCGAGCTCTCCGCAGGGATCTCGATGATAACATTGATATCGTTAGGTAAATCTTTACCGGCACTAACTTTTGCAAAACCCATGATGTATTCCTTGTCTATAAATGGTTGCCATCTGCTGCGATCAGCAAAGGGCAGATAAATTGTTTTTCAGTGTTTGTTATCGATGATGCTATCGATACGCTGGTGGTATTCCAGCAGTGTGGCTACTTCTGCTTTTGAACCTAGAGCAACAGATACGCGTTCGTGAATGTCTTGTGGCTCAACATCCATAATATTGCTGTAACAGTTAGTTGCCAGACCCCCGGCCTGCTCAATCAGCATGCTCATAGGATTGCCCTCATACATTAAACGCAGTTTTCCAGGCTTTTGTGGTACCCGGGTATCCCAAGGGTAAATGAAGATGCCACCACGGGTTAAAATACGGTGAATTTCTGCCACCATGGCTGCCACCCAACGCATATTGTAGTTTTTACCTCGCACTCCATCGACTCCCTCTAACAAGTCGTCGATGTAGGTGCGCATGGCGGGCTCCCAATGACGGTAGTTAGACATGTTGATGGCAAATTCCTGGGTCTCTTCAGGGATCATGACCTTTTCGCGGGTAAGTAAAAAATCACCGGTTTCCGATAAGGTAAACATATTGACACCGTTGCCAGTGGTCAGTACTAGCAGTGCGGATGGGCCGTACAACACATACCCTGCCGCTAATTGCTTGCGGCCATTTTGCAAATAGGGGGCTTCATCGTGATAACCTTCTGCAGGGTTAGCTTCCAGGATAGAGAAGATAGTACCGACAGTGACGTTGATGTCTATATTGGATGAGCCATCCAGCGGATCAAAAACGACTAAGAATTTACCATTGGGATTAGCCAGTACCGGCTCGCTCTCTTCCTCAGAGGCCAGGCCTGCGACTGTCATATGTCCCTGTAAATACTTCTTTAAGATCTCATTGGAAATGACATCGAGTTTTTTCTGCGTTTCCCCTTGCACGTTCACATCTGTCGTTGTGCCTAGCACTCCTGAGATGGCTCCCTGGCGCAACTTGAGAGTAATTTCTTTACAGGCGACCATCAATGTGGCAATTAGGTCAGTGAGTTCTTCATCGAGTTGTTCGCGACGCAAAAACTGGCTTAGCAGTTGCATGGTAAATTTACCTTTGAGATTGAGTAATCGATAACTGAGGTTAGATTTCAGTGCGGCATTTTACGCCAAAGCTCAACAAAAATCATATTTAGCACTAAAAAACTGCCATTAAGTTGGCTTTTATTAATATTTAAGGCCTGCACTAACAATCGGGCGGAAAATTTGTTGTATCATAGCGCCTTTATTTTAGTGCTGAAATTAGACCAAAGGTTAAGTGAGGATTTAGAACTAGCGACCACTTTAACTACTAAGTAAGCGTTTCCCGCCTGAATTTTTTGGAAAGGACAGTGTAAGTTGCATATTCACATTCTAGGTATCTGCGGGACCTTTATGGGGTCCATGGCAATATTGGCCCGCCAGCTCGGGCATACAGTGACCGGCTCAGATTTAAATGTCTATCCACCGATGAGTACTCAATTACAGCAGCAGGGCATTGAGCTAATGCAGGGCTATAGAGCCGAGCATTTACAGCCCGCACCAGATTTAGTGGTGATAGGTAATGCTTTGAGTCGTGGCAACGAGGCCGTTGAATACGTATTAGATAAAGGGCTTAACTACACATCCGGCGCGCAGTGGTTAAAAGAGCACGTGCTGTGTGATAAATGGGTATTAGCCATCGCAGGTACCCACGGTAAAACTACTACCGCCTCTATGCTGGCCTGGATTCTTGAATGTGCAGGCATGGCTCCTGGCTATTTGATTGGAGGAGTGCCGGCAAACTTTTCTGTGTCGGCCAGGCTAGGAGAAACCGACTTCTTTGTCATAGAAGCTGATGAGTATGACACGGCCTTTTTTGACAAGCGCTCTAAGTTTGTCCACTACCAGCCGCGCACAGTAGTGCTAAATAATTTAGAGTACGATCACGCCGACATTTTTGCGGATTTAGCCGCTATTCAACGCCAGTTCCATCATTTGCTACGGGTAGTCCCGGCTAGCGGTCAGGTCATCTATAACTCTGATCCGGCATCTCTAAGTCAAGTTTTAGAGATGGGTTGCTGGAGTGAACAAGTCAGCATGGGAGCCAGTGTCGACAGTGATTGGTACTATCAACTGCTTAGCGCCGATGGATCGCACTTTGCCTTGTATTTAAAAGGCGAGAAGAAAGGCGAGGTCAACTGGCAGCTCAATGGCAGGCACAATGTTTACAATGGCATGATGGCGCTGATCGCAGCTCGCCATGTCGGTGTTGATATAGATCATGCAATTGCTGCACTGAACAGTTTTGAAGGGGTGAAACGACGCATGGAGTTGCTGGCGGTTCATAACGGCGTAACCGTTTACGATGACTTCGCCCATCACCCGACGGCGATAGCAACTACATTGGATGGCTTGCGTAAAAAGGTTGGCCGCGAACGCATTATCGCCGTGATAGAGCCCAGATCAAATACCATGCGTTTGGGCTGTCACAGCCAGCAGCTCGTAGAGTCGGTCGCTTTGGCTGATGAGGTGATATGGTATCAGCCACCGGGGTTGCAGTGGCAATTAGATGAGATAATAGCCGCGGCCAACAACAAGGTTGAACAGAGTATTGAGGCGGTGATAGCGGCCATTATCCAAGCCACGCAATCTAACAGTGATGTGCAGATAAACAGCCATGTAGTGATTATGAGTAATGGCGGTTTTGGCGGCGTGCACCAGAAACTGTTAACACGGCTGCAGCAATTAACTGATAACAGTACGGGGTCGACAGATGAGTGATTTTAAAGGCAGTATCACACTGGCAATAACTGGCGCCTCAGGAGTTCAGTACGCAATACGTTTGTTGCAAATATTGCTGGCTGAGAATATGCAAGTCCTAGTGATGATCTCTAAGGCAGCACAAGTAGTAGCTGCCACAGAAACGCAGTTAAAATTGCCCTCCAGGGCTGGAGATCAACAGGCGTATTTAAGTGAAGTCTTTAAGGCGGCGCCGGGTCAGATCAAAGTGTTTGCAAAAGAGCAGTGGATGGCTCCGGTGGCCTCAGGTTCTGGCTCACCTAATACTATGGTGGTCTGTCCTTGCAGTACTGGCAGCTTGTCGGCAATAGCTACAGGGGCCAGCAACAATTTAATAGAACGCGCTGCAGATGTTGTGCTAAAAGAGCGCAAGAAATTGATCTTAGTACCCCGTGAAGCTCCCTACTCAGAAATTCATTTAGAGCATATGCTGAAACTCACTCGTATGGGCGCTGTCATTTTGCCAGCCAGCCCCGGGTTTTATCACCAGCCGCAAAGTATTGCGGATTTGGTGGATTTTGTAGTGGCGCGGATATTGTCACAGATTGGATTAGAGCAAAAGCTAGTCAAATCTTGGGGCAGTGAATATTTACAGACAAAAGGTAATAATCAAGATGGCTAAAATATTGGCCTTAGATACATCCACTGACGCCTGTTCAGTGGCCTTAGAGGTTGACGGCGAGCGCACTGAAATATTCAAAGTGATTCCCCGTAAGCATACCCATGAATTACTGCCAATGGTCGAGCAAATTCTGGCCGGGGCACAATTGTCAGTGCGCCAGTTAGATGCAGTGGCTTTTGGCCGCGGTCCGGGGTCTTTTGCCGGTATCAGAATAGCGACTGGAGTGACTCAGGGGTTAGCCTTCGCCGCTGATCTTCCGGTAGTGCCGGTCTCTTCTCTGGCGGCACTGGCGCAGGGCTATTATCGGGCGAGTAATGATCACAATAGTCAGATTATAACTGCCTTAGATGCACGTATGAATGAGGTGTATTGGGGTGGCTATAAAATACAAGCAGGTATCGCCAAGCGCGTTCTTGAAGAACAAGTTTGCCCCCCAGACAAACTGGTGATTGATTTAGATACAAGCTATGTCGCAGTGGGAAGTGGTTTCAATTACCTCGAGCAGATGAGCGGCGCAGTGCGTAATCAGCTATCGAGCATTGAGGTACAAGTATATCCACATGCACTGGACATAGTTGCAATCGCCAGTGCCGAGTACATCTTGGGAAACACTGTTATCGCCGAGGATGCACAGCCTGTTTATCTGCGAAACCAAGTGGCATGGAAAAAGAAGGATCAACAGTAGATGGAATGGTTGCATGTATTTATATTGGCGATAATACAAGGGTTATCAGAGTTTTTACCTATCTCCAGTTCGGCGCATTTAATCTTACCTTCGCAATTACTTGGCTGGCCCGATCAGGGGCTGGCCTTTGATGTAGGGGTACATCTGGGCACACTGGTTGCGGTGGTCTATTATTTTCGTCGCGATGTCGGACAAATGTTAGTGGCTTTTTTCAAGAGTTTAACCGGCAAGAAATCAGTGGATGCTTGCACCGCATGGTTTATCCTCGCAGCCACAGTGCCAGCAATTGTCGGCGGGTTATTGTTCCACCCTCTGATTGATCTCTATGCTCGCTCGCTGTTAGTGATCGCCGCCACTACGATGATTTTTGGCGCTTTGTTATGGTACGCCGATAACAAATTTGAGCAGCAGAAAAAAATACAAAACCTGACCTTGCGCCACAGTGTATATATCGGTATCGCCCAGGCAATAGCACTTATCCCCGGTACTTCCAGGTCTGGCATCACCATGACCGCAGCGTTAATGTTAGGGTATAGCAGGGCGGCGGCGGCCAAGTTTTCCTTCTATTTATCAATACCTGTGATTATGGCGGCGGGCTCCTACAAAGGGGTTGAATTGGCCACTGCAGATTTTGCCGTGCGCTGGGATATGGTGTTGACTGGAGTGGCTGTATCGGCGCTGGTGGCGATTGGCTGTATCCATTTATTCCTGATTTGGTTAGAAAAAATTGGCATGTTACCTTTTGTTATTTACCGAATGATTTTAGGGCTGGCACTGCTGTCGATCTATTTTACTACGGCTAGTTGATGATTATAGATATGAATGAAATTACCCTCAGCGTGGCTGCGGCACACGGTGGCCTGCAAAAAGGCGCGCAGCAATTAGCCAGTCATTTAAGCTTGCCCTACGCTAAAGTGATCAGTGACCTTAAACACTGTGATATCCCGGTGTTGTTATATCTGACCGATAGCGGTCTGCAATTACAACAAAGCGGCAAAAAAGCCCCGGGGCCGGTGAGTGTTGACTTTGTCAGCGGATCGGTAGCACACAGGCGAAAATTTGGCGGTGGCTCAGGTCAAATGATCGCCAAAGCGGTGGGCATAAAAGGCAGTCTGCGCCCGAGTATTGCGGATGTGACAGCGGGCTTAGGTAAAGACAGTTTTGTGCTGGCTACTTTGGGCTGCGAAGTACAGCTGATCGAACGCTCTCCTATCATTCACAGTTTGTTAGTCGATGGTTTTAGTCGCGCTGAATTAAACTTTGAAATTATGGATATCATCGCCCGTATGCACTTGCATTGCTCTAACAGCATTGAATGGCTGCGCCAGTGTGTGGATGCACCTCAAGTGGTATACGTCGATCCAATGTACCCACACTCTTCTAAAAGTGCCGCTGTGAAAAAAGAGATGTTATTGTTTCGCGATGTCGTCGGTGAAGATTTAGATGCCGGTGAGCTGCTGGAAGTCGCACTGGAAACTGCTCAGGCCAGGGTCGTAGTTAAACGTCCGCGCAAAGCGCCAATTATCAGTGTGCCAGGGCTCAGTCAATTAAAACCTAGCTATGCCCTGGAAGGAAAATCCAGTCGCTACGATATTTACGCCCTAAAGAAATTAGATTGAATACGAAGTAGCGAGTAGCGAGTAACGAGTAGGAAGTCGTAAGTAGTAAGTTGGCAGCTAAATTAAGCTTTTAGAAAAATTAGGTCTATGCCTTATATATGGTCTAAAGGCAGCTGGGTTCGGTATTTTAGCTCTTCCATTACAAAACTTGAGCTGACATCAAAGATGTCAGCTTTAATTAACTGCTTGTATAGCTTGTCATAATCCGGCATGTCACTGACCACAGCTTTTAACAAGTAGTCCAAGTCGCCACTCATTCTATAAACTTCTAATATTTGTGGTAGCTCATCCAGCACTTTCCTAAATTCCTGAACCCACTCATCGTTGTGTTTGTTGGTGCGAATAGCTATAAATACAGTCAGTGATAAATTTACCGCGGCGGGAGTCAGCAAAGCGACACGGTTGTTGATGACATTGGCGGCAACCAATTTTTGAATTCTTCGCCAGCAGGCCGTTTTGGAAATAGCTACTTTGTCAGCGACTTGTGCCACTGATAGCGTATCGTCGTATTGCATTGAATCCAGAATGGCCTTGTCGATTTTATCCATGATAACTGTTTTCTCTTTAGATAAGAACAATGTTTCGAATGTGTGCTGATAAATAGATAATCGTTCTTTTATTCTACGATACTAAGTGTCAATTGAAAATAATGTTTCTCTTAATAGTCGCTAAAATATGCGCATTAAATCAGATTGTGAAACAGGAGATCCCATGACCATATCTATACAAACTATCCGCCAGAGTGTGATCGGGGAAGGCATGTTATTTGATACCGCCTTTGGTAGTAAGCCAATGATTTACGCTGACTACACCGCATCAGGGCGTTCTTTGAGTTTTCTCGAAACCGCCATTAGCAAAAACGTGCTGCCATTTTATGCCAATACCCACTCAGAAACGTCCTTTACCGGCAAGCAGAGCACTAAGTTTCGCGAGCAGGCACGTCAAGCTATTCATCGGGCACTGCATACCAGTGATCGCCATAAGGTAATCTTTACGGGTTCTGGCGCCACAGCTGCGATTAACAAACTGATCGACATGTTGAATTTGCGCCTGCCGGCAGAACTCAACGCACAATATCAGTTTGAGCAGCAGATAAAAGAGCAAGACCGACCGGTGGTTTTTATCGGCCCCTACGAGCATCACTCTAACGAATTGCCCTGGCGTGAGAGTATCGTTACTTTAGTCTCAATCCCCTTAGATGCGCAGGGGCAGATAGATCTGGCCCACTTAGAGCAACAGTTACAAAAGTATCAGGGACGTTCGCAACTGATCGGTAGTTTTTCAGCAGCTTCCAATGTCACTGGGATAAAGACCGACGTGACTAAAGTGTCTGCTATTTTAAAGCAGTACGGTGCTATGTCCTGCTGGGATTACGCTGCAGCAGCTCCTTATGTGGGTATAAATATGCAGCGTGATCAGTTAGATGCGGTATTTATTTCGACCCATAAATTTATTGGTGGCCCCGGTACTCCCGGGCTGTTAGTGGTCAATGGTGACTGCCTGTCAAACTCTGTACCTGCAGTACCAGGTGGTGGCACAGTGGTCTATGTCTCCCCAGAATCTCATACTTTCATCAACGATATTGAACGTCGTGAAGAGGGTGGTACGCCGAGCATAGTTGAATCGATTCGCGCCGGTTTAGTGTTTGATCTGCAACAGCAAGTGGGTACCGAAAAAATTGAGCAGTTAGAGCACAGCTATATTCAAAGAGCGATGCAAAGCTTGTCACAGCTGCCAAACTTTCAAATACTCGGTGGAACTTCGCAGCCACGTCTATCGATACTCTCTTTTAACATCAAGCATAAAGACAGTGTTTTGCACTATGGATTTGTGGTGGCTTTGCTCAATGATATTTTTGGCATCCAGGCTCGTGGTGGCTGCTCTTGTGCCGGCCCTTACGGCCATGAATTGTTGGACTTGTCGATGCTCGAGAGCAGCGCTATTGAAGGCGAGTTGCACCTTGGCAACATGGTACTCAGACCGGGCTGGACGCGATTAAACTTTAATTATTTTATAGATGAGCAGACCTTTGACTATCTGATTGGCGCTTTGAAGTTAGTGGCTGAACACGGTTGGCGCCTACTGGCCAGCTATCAGTTCAACCAAAGCTCGGGTACTTGGGAGTACGTAGGCGGTCAGCAATGCAATACAATGTCGCTGCAAGATCTGTTGAGTTTAGCGCTTAATGGCGAAGAGGGGCCCGAGCAGCAACTTGTTGCCAGTGATCAGCTGAGCAGCTATTTGGCGCAGGGATCAGAGATATTATTAGCGGCAAAAGCCAACCCGGATGTGAAGCCACTGGAGCTCAGTGCCTCTGCAGAAGAGCTGCGCTGGTTTGCCCTGCCAGAATAAGCCTAATCGTCAATTAACTGTTTTCATCGGCGAAAAACAAGTGTAGTTTCTTGCACTTGTTATGTTGTTAAACTCTGTGCTGTTATAGGCAGTTGCAGTGTGCAAATGTTTACGCCGTTGGAGATTTGATGAAACGCATTAGTGTAGAGCCCGCCTGGATATTTAAAGATGAAAGCGGCAGTCGTTTAGACCCGCAGCTGTTTTTGTTGATCAGTGCAATTCACGAGCAGGGCAAGCTCACCTTAGCGGCAAAACAAGTGGGGATTTCCTACCGGCACAGCTGGAATATACTCCGCCATTGGGCGGGTTTTTTTGGCTGTGAACTGGTGCACTTGCAAAAGGGCCGCGGTGCCAGTTTAACCCCTCTGGGAGAAAAACTACTCTGGGCACAGCAGCGTTTAATAGCTCGCCTGGAGCCGCAGTTGAAAAGTTTTGCCTCGGAGATTAACCTGGAAATTCAGCGCTCGCTGGATGGGGTAAAGCCGCTGCTGAATATTTACGCCAGCTTTGGCTACGCAGTCGAGTTACTGCCCAACTTTACGCAAAACTACCAGCTGAACTTACAGTACAAAGAAGTGGAAGAGGCGCTGGTTGCCCTCAATCGTGGGCAGTGTGATGTGGCCGGTTTTCATTTACCGGTAGAGTTGCGCGACGCAAAATATCTTACCCGCTATTTACGGCATTTACGCCCTAGAGCACACAAAGTGATTCGCTTTATCCCCCGCCGTATGGGACTAATGGTTAAAGCGACTAATCCCAAACAAATATTCTCACTACAAGATATGGTGGACTGCGAAGTGCAGTTTATCAACCGCGAACCGGCATCCGGAACGCGGCTGCTGTTTGAAGAGCTGCTACAGCGTCAGGATCTTCCTGTAGAGTCAATTAATGGATTCGATGATGTCGAGTATACTCACTCGGCAATCGCCGCCTACGTGGCGGCGGGCATGGCCGATGTGGGCTTTGGTGTAGAGGCAGCAGCTAAAAAGTTCTCACTGCATTTTATTCCTATGACCACAGAGCATTACTTGTTTGTCTGCAACAATAAGACCTTGCAGCAAGAGTCGATGCAGCGATTTCTTGCTGAAATATCCTCTGTAGATTTTTATAGCAGTGTTGAGACTCTAGCAGGGTATACCCCGGATCAATGTGGTGAGGTAATCAATGTTGAAGATCTGTAATTACTGGCTGTTACGATGATGCAGCCTCAATGAATTTTCTTGCCCACTGTTTTTTTGCCTCTGCCAATAGTCAGTCTGTGGTGGGGAATTTACTCGGGGATTTTTGCAAAGGTTTGGACCTAAAAGCTCTGTCGCCAGAGGTCAGCGTCGGATTGCACAATCATCGTCTGGTTGATAAATACACCGATAGTCATCCATTGATAAAACAGGCAAAAAAGTGTTTTAGTCCAGCCAGGCGCCGCTTTGCCGGCGTTGCCGTAGATGTGCTGTTTGATCACTACTTGATTGTGCACTGGCAGCGTTTTTCGCAGCAAAGCTATGACGAATTTAAAGCTCGGACTTATCAGTTGCTGGAGCAAGGTCAGCCTTTGATGCCAAAGAGGATGGCTGCAGTCATGAGCTCTGTGGTCAACAATGACTGGTTTGCAACTTATGAGAGCCTTGAGGGCATAGGTTTTGCGTTAGATCGGATTGCCAAACGGATTCGATTTGAGAATAAATTTAGCGGCTGTATCGAAGATATTGAACAACATAACACCCAGTTGGAAACGCTGTTCCTAGAGTATTTTCCACAGCTGCAATTGCATGTTGCCAAGTCTAATCAGGCTGATTTGGATCTGCTGCTAAAAGCTAAAAGCTAA
>ASZI01000030.1 GCA_000416315.1 Osedax symbiont Rs2
AAAAAAAGCGAGCCACAGCTCGCCTAATCTTTCTATCCTGCTATTAGAGGTCTGCGTCGCTAAGCTTGAGATTGTAAATAGTTTTGCAGACCCATTTTGTCGATCAACCCCAGCTGCTTCTCCAGCCAGTAGGCATGATCTTCCTCGGTATCTTCCAACAATTTTTCCAGAATCTCCCGGGACTGGTAATCTTGTTCCTCCTCACAGATTGCAATTGCCGTCTTCAGCGTAGCAACGACTGCATACTCCAAGTTCAGATCATTTTGTAGCATCTGCGGTACGTCCTTACCGACATGGATGGCATCCCTGGTAACCATATCGGGAGTACCTTCCAGAAACAACATCCTGGCAATCAATTTAGATGCGTGTTCTTTTTCGTCTTCGAACTCATGGGCAATACGCTCATGAAGCTTCTCCAGCCCCCAGTCCTCATACATCCGCGAATGAATAAAATACTGATCCATAGCCGCCAGCTCACCGGCGAGAAGCGTGTTTAGCTGTGCAATTACCTTGTCATTACCTTTCATCACTAACTCTCCATCTGAGATTGAATATAATTTTGAATGCCAGATTTGGCAATCAAGTACTGTTGAGCCTCAATCCAGTCAACGTGGTCCTCTTCATATTCAAGAATATTTTCAAGCAAATCGCGACTCACATAATCCGCTTGTGTTTCCGCCAGTGCGATACTGGCGCGAAGGATACTCATCAATTCGTTCTGTAGCTGCAAATCGCAGTCAAGCATCTCCGCGGTGTGCTCGCCTATTCGCAATCTCTCCAGCTGCTGTAAATTAGGCAAGCCCTCCAAAAACAAAACCCTTTCAATCAACTCATCAGCCTGTTTCATATCCTTGATTGATTTTTTGTAGTCCTTTTCGTTTAGCCCTTCCAGTCCCCAGTTTTTAAACATACGTGCATGTAAAAAATACTGATTAATAGAGGTTAGTTTAATCGTCAGCACTTTATTCAGCTGCGCAATAACCGCTTTATCACCTTGCATAATTGATCTCCAAGATATTAATTGCTTTTTTTGCTGCCATACATTGTAGCAGCAGACTCCGATAAATCAAGTTTCTCGTTTAAAATCAAATAGTTAGTAAATGATAATCTTTATTGCCTAGCTTTACAAAGCACCTTTATAAACAAGGTAAGATTGCAAATAAATCTTGAAATTTAAATAATAATCGTTATTATTTACATATAGTTTTAATGCTCCGATTCACCAGTAAAGATTAGTAGTTGATTTTATGTATATTTGTATTTGCAACGCAGTCACCGATAGCCAAATAAAAGAATCTGTTAGTCATGGCGCCAAATCAATTCGCGACTTGAATAAGGAATTCTGTATTGCCGATCAATGCGGCAAATGCGCCTGCGCTGCCAAGAGGGTCATAAAATCGCAAATCAATACTATTTCGCTGTAATTTAACTTAACCTCCCTCCCTGGTTTTCTGTCGACAATCTGTATTCATTAATTGCTACGCCTACTAATAACCTTAACAACAAGGTAGAGTAGCGACATATTTTTTTCAGCTTTTGTATCTACTCTTATAATAAGGCCCCTCGCGCAATGCTCTCTTTGATTAAAAAACCTATGTTAGACCTACAACCCCGGGAAATTTGGCAGCAATTTCAAGTACTCTGCGATACTCCCCGTCCATCATTCGAAGAAGATGCTATCCGCCAACAGCTTTTTGATTGGGCCATAGATCGCAACTTATCAGCCTACATTGATCCTTGCGGCAATCTGCTGATAAAAAAGCCGGCCACGCCGGGCATGCAAGATCGCGCCACCATCGTGTTGCAGGGTCATCTGGACATCGTGGCACAAAAAAACTCAGATTCAGTTCACAACTTCAGCACTGATCCGATTCAAACAGTTATCGAAGACGGCTGGATTACCGCTGTAGGCACCACTTTAGGGGCAGATAACGGTATTGGGGTTGCTGCAGCACTGGCAGTTCTTGCCAGTGATGATATTGCCCATGGGCCCATTGAGGCCCTGTTTACCATAGAAGAAGAGACCAGTTTGCGTGGCGCCACTGAGCTGGAATCTGGAATTCTGGCCGGTAAAATTTTACTCAACCTTGACTCTGAAGACCGCGGTGACGTCTACATAGGTTGCGCCGGCGGCGTCGACATTAATGGCAGCAAACAGTTTGAAACCATTAACAGCTCAAGCTGTGCCAGCAGCTATGAAATTAAAATTTGCGGCTTGCGTGGAGGCCACTCAGGGCTGGACATCCATAAAGGCATTGCCAGCGCCAATGTATTGCTGGCCAGACTTCTCTATCAATTAAATCGCGACACTGACTTCTCCCTGAGTAGTTTGAATGGCGGTACCCTCAGGAACGCCATCGCCCGTGAGGCTGTTGCAACAATTTTCTGCTCAGAGAGCGAAGTTGAAAAAATCAGCGCTATTATCGACCGACAACTCAGTCAATTCAAATCCGAGCTAAAAGGGGTCGATGATTATCTGGATATTCGCTTGCGCCCCGACAGCAGCCAAAGCAGCCAGGTATTAAGCAAAACGGATCAAAGCCAGCTAATAAATTTGATCTACTCGCTACCCCACGGCGTAGATAGCATGAGCCGCGATCTGGCGGGTGTTACTCATACCTCTAACAACCTTGGAGTCGTTACTCTCACACAAGGTGCATTTGAGGTTTGTCTGCTGGCTAGGTCACTTGAAGATTCGAAGACCCAAGCCATGGCCGATAAAGTGGCCGCCTGTTTACAGCTGGCGGGTCTAAGCAGCCAATTTGAAAGCCCTTATCCCGGCTGGCTTCCCGAGCCAAATACCGGCTTACTGAAGCAGTTTCTGGAAATCCATCAACAGGAAATGGGTTTTGCCGCTGCGGTTAAAGTCATCCATGCGGGCTTGGAGTGCGGCATCATCGGTGCAAAATACCCCGGCATGCAAATGGTCTCCTTTGGCCCTAACATCCGCGGCGCTCACTCTCCAGATGAGCGCCTTGAGATAAGCTCAGTAGGCGATTTTTGGCGGCTTCTAGTGAAACTACTGGCGAGCCTCTAGCAAAAAACTATTAAGCTGCTTGCTAGCACGCTGAGTAAACTCGGCATCGTTAGCTGGCAATTTTATCTAACCTTATTACAGGTAAAGACTATGACTCTAGGTGTAGGCGGTTCCGATGCAGCAACCCAATTAGCAAAGCTAAATAATGTTTGTACTGATATTGCAGCAATCGGCAAAAAAGAGTTTCAGCAGCGAATTGACACAGCCCAGCAGCTAATGCAGCAGCAAAACATAGCCGCTGTTTATTTAAATGCAGGCACTAATCTATTTTATTTTACTGGCACCCGCTGGCATCCCAGCGAGAGAATGGTCGGTGCGATACTGCCCGCCAAAGGAAAAATCGTCTATATAGTTCCCCATTTTGAACAGGGAACTATCTTACAGTTCATGGGTATTAAAGGCGACATCCGCACCTGGCAGGAGCATCAAAGTCCCTACCAATTGTTTTGCGATACGCTGGACAGCATCGGTATAGAACATGGAAACATTGGTATAGATGAATCCAGTCCATTCTTTATCAGCAATGGAATCGATTTAGCCAGTGATAAATACAATTTAGTTAGCGCTACAGCTATTACTGCCGGCTGCAGAGCGATTAAATCCAGCGCCGAACTGCAGCTGATGCAAACCGCCAAAGATATCACTTTAGAAGTACAAAAAGCCGCTGCGCGCATTTTGCGCCCGGGTATTTCAACGGCTGAAGTGAGCGAGTTTATTGACGCTGCTCACCGTAAAATGGGCGCCGCTAAAGGCTCCTATTTTTGCATCGTACTGTTTGGCGTGGACTCGTCATTTCCCCATGGAGTCAAACAGAGCCAGCCTCTAGCAGAGAACGATATGGTGCTGATAGACACAGGCTGCATGGTGGAAAATTATATTTCTGACATTACCAGGAGTTACGTATTTGGCGAGCCCAACCAGCGCCAGCGGATGCTCTGGCAAGTCGAATACAACGCCCAACAGGCGGCTTTTGAGGCAGCTGTTAACGGCGTTCCCTGTGCCAATGTGGATATCGCAGCCAGAGAATATTTAGCTTCGCAGGGGATGGGGCCTGATTATCAGACACCGGGCTGCCCTCACCGCACTGGCCACGGTATTGGCTTAGACATCCATGAGTGGCCCTACCTGAATCGCGCCGAGACGACGCTTTTGGCACCAGGCATGTGCTTTTCTAACGAGCCAATGTTAGTAATACCTGACGAGTTCGGCATCCGCCTGGAAGACCATTTTTATATGACCGAAGACGGCCCCAAATGGTTTACTCAGCCCTCCCCTTCAATTGATAACCCATTTGCATATTAGCGGCGAAGGGCTAATGCTCCCCGACGTGATCACAGATCTTTCGGGGACGCTTTGATAATCACAATTATTTACTATTACTGGGCGATTTCTGACAGCGGATAATGTATATTTTTGTCAGTCATTGAGACTGGATACAATTTCGAGGATGGAATCTCTATCGAGCTGCTTAACATTCAAGACCAAAAACAATTGAATGAACAAGTCCGCTCCCATAATTCCCCGATTAATCTTATTCCTTAAATTAGCACTGCTTTGCACGGTTCCATGCGCTGCCAATAATTGACTAAGATCCTCGTACCTGATTTTGCGTTTTGACATTTCTGATTTAATAATCCGGCTTATCAGCTCTCTATAATCAGTGACAGAATTATTTTCGGGCATCTTTTGCTCACCTTAAAGTCTTAGAAAATGGTTGTTTGTAACGTATTATTTACAAAAACACAGAATAAATCACAAATATAAGTTATTTTTACTTTACAGATCGTATTTATTATATATTATAAGCTTCGTCAGCACAGGTCGAGTGTGTTGATTAAAAACTTTAGGAGATGGACGTATGAATTGGGACCTTTCAAAAATAGAAGAGTCACTATCACAGCAAAGTAATTGGGTTGTTCATTCTGAAAACGATTGCCTATTTATCACTAACGAAGATGGGCTAGATGCTTACGTTGCCGTCAGTGGTGCACAAATTGTGGTCGAATCTATTTTGTTCGCCAGCAGTTCAGTGGCAGACGTTGCAGGATTGAACGAACAGATATTAAAAACACACCAGGTATTCCCACTGACGACTATCGGTATTACCAGTGTTGAAAACGACGATTACTACATGGCGTTCGGCGCTCTGTCATCACAATCTAAAGAAGAGAGCATCATCATCGAAGTGGAGACCTTATTTGATAACGTCGCCGCTTTTCTCGATGCCTACGAAGACTATTTAAAGTAAGAGGATTTACTAATGAGTGTATGGAAAAGACTGGTTAGCGCCGTTAAAGGCGGAGTAAACGAAGCAGCTGAAGCAGTAGCAGATAATCAGGCACTGCGTATTTTAGATCAAGAAATACGTGAGGCGAAAGAGGAGCTACGTAGCTCTGATCACTCCCTGACACAGATTATGGCGAAGCGTAAATTAGCCCAGCAGAAAGTTGCCAGCTTTGAAAAATCTGTCTCTGAATACGAAACTCATGCCATGACTGCCAATGAAAAAGGCGACCAGGCACTGGCTTTAGATTGCGCCAAAAAGGTTGTCGATTTAAGAGCACAAATGGATTCTGAACAACAGTACGTCGATCAGTTTACTAAATCTGAGACAACGTTGCGCAGCAACATCTCTCAGGCTAAGAACAACTTGCGTCGTATGGAACAGCAAGTGGACATGGTCAAAGCCACTGAGTCGGTGCAAAAAGCCCAGGCGGCAGTTTCATCCAGACACTTAGGTGCCAACGGTAAGATGAAGACAGCGGCTGAATCTCTGTCCCGTATCCAGGACAAGCAAAATCAGCGCCAGGCGGAAATGGAAGCGGCCTCGGAGTTAGCGGCAGATGAATCCGGTGACGAGCTGGAAAAGCGTCTGCAAAGCGCAGGCATCACCGGCTCTAACAGCTCAGCCGATGATGAACTGGCCAGGATTCTCGGTAAGAAATAACCGTAATGACTGGATTCGATAGGCTCCGAAGGGTGCTTGTAAGTTACTTTATAGAGTTGCGTTGGCACAGCCTTGCTGTCGCCATCGCGCTCTATTTTGTACTCAGTTGGATAATTTTGTCGCTGTGCGGCGAAACAGCCATTACCGCAGATGCCAACTTTATCTACTGGATCATGGTGACCGCCTCCACTGTCGGTTACGGAGATCTCTCACCCGCTACATCTCAGGGAAAATACGCCACTGCGCTATTTGTCATCCCCTTTGGACTCAGCTTATTTGGCTTAGTAATAGGCCGTATCGCGTCATTCATTTCCTATCAGTGGCGAAAAGGGGTACAAGGTTTGAAGAAACTCAATTACCAAAATCACATTTTGATTATTGGCTGGAACGGCAACCGCACTCTGCAGTTAATTCGCCTGTTATTGAAAGAGACAGAAGACAGTAATGCTCAGCAAAAAGTTGCGCTTTGTGTAAAAGCAGACATAGAAAACCCACTGCCCGACAAAATCGGCTTTGCTAAAACTAGCAGCTTTAGTAACGATGAAGAAATGCAGCGGGCATCAGTTGCCAGTGCCAGCGTTATCGTTATAGACAATCCCGAAGATGACATCACTATGACCACTGCGCTATTTTGCGCACAGACCAATCCAAACGCACACATCATCGCCTATTTCAAAGATGAACAGCTCGGCAGCTTGTTAAAAAATCACTGCCCCAACATAGAGTGCATGCCCTCTGTAGCCGTGGAGATGATTGCCAAGTCAGCGATGGACCCAGGATCAAGTGTTTTACATCACCAGCTGCTTGATTCAAATCGTGGTATGACCCAATATTCAGTACCTTATGATGGCGCGGAGCAAGTTGCGTTCGAATCGCTGTTTTATCGCTTTAAAAACCAGCACAGTGCGACTTTAATTGGCATCTCAAGCAACGGCCCCGAGAGCATAGAATTGAACCCGGCGCTCAGTCATAAGGTCGAGCCAGGCTGCACTTTGTATTACATCGCGGCAAATCGTATTACTAATATAGCTTGGGGTTAAAGGTTGCCCAGAATAAGGGGTTCACTGTTTAGCTTATAAACACCGAGCTTTAGTGTCGCCAGTGCAGTAAATAGCACTCTATCCACAAGAGCTGAATGACGCACCCAGCATAGACAAATAACTAAGCTCTCAGTTAGCAGTTCACTGGGCAGATGTAACCACCTTGGAGCAGCAGAATGTTTAAAAAATGGTTTGGCAAAAAAGAGACCCCACAAGTCAAAGACCTGGCACCTGAAATCATGGGACTGCGTATAGGCGGTGCCTTTGAGCTGGACAGCCTAAAGCTGCGCTTAATAGAGCCAGATCTTATTATTGAAGGCGCTGCTACTACCCATCTGATTCAAGCTGTTGGCTTGGTGAAACTCGATGACACTACCACTGTGCTGCGCTACTACACTGATGATGACGCTTTCATCCAGGTACTGCTCGAGGGCGGTATGAGCGAAAACCATATCAGCGATGTTAAGCTCTGGTATTTCTATGAAACACAGAGCATCAGCAATCAGAGCCAGTGGGACCGTATCTTGGACACAGCTATCAGCCAGGATGAAATTCAACTTGAGGGCAATCACTACCAACCGGTGTGGCAAAATGCCGAAGGCGCAACCGCAGCCCCGGTGGCTATGACTGAAAAAACTTATGCGCAAGATGGCAGTAACTCAGAAACCGATCAATTTTGCATGCTCTATGAGAGGCAAATCAAAGAAGAAATGTTTGAATATGTAATGTTCTTCGGCGAGGAAAAAATCATTAACAATCGAGCTGATCGCTGCCTGGTGAAAACCACCGGTTTCGACATACAACCTGCGGACATTGATATTATTGGATAATTTATCAGCAATGACATAAAATTCGCACAACACAAAAACACTGCGGCACTAATAACCTAAACTGTAATGACTGTCGCCAATACAACCCACAGCTGCAATACCCGATATAAAGGAGCATCGATTATGGAAGCGATACAAGCTTCACTGCTAGGTCTGCTTGATTTTGCCATCTACTTTGGCGTCTCAATTTTACTTTTGCTAACCTTCAAGTTTGTCTACACCTTAATTACCCCCCATGATGAGTGGAAATTAGTTAAGGAAGAGCAAAATACTGCCGCTGCGCTGGGCTTCATGGGTGCCGTAATTGGTTTCTCACTGGCATTGGCCAGCGCTGCATCCAATTCAGAATCACTGATCGACTTTGTTGTCTGGGGCCTGGTTGCCTTAGTCGCCCAGACAATTGCCTTCGCCATTGTGCGCTTCATCTTTATGCCAAAAATTGTGCAACGCATCAACGACAATGAAGTATCGGCAGGGATTGTCCTGGCGGGCACATCCATTGCTGTAGGTTTATTAAATGCTGCATGTATGACTTACTAGTCAGGAGTTAACGATGAAAAGGACACAGAGCATAGACTTAAGGGTAATGCGCAAAGCACCAAAGCTTTTTGCATTTAGACCACTGGCGCTAGCGGTTACTGCCGGAACGTTAATAGGTTGCAGTGACGACACTCAGGAAGCACAAGTTTACAAAAGTGTTGAGGACTGCATTTCCGGCAATCCCGGTGAAACGCAACAGTGCGAAATAGCCTACCAACAAGCCGAACAAGAAGCGATCAAGAGCGGCCCAAAATACAATAACTTAGCAGCCTGTGTTGAAGACTTTGGAGCGCACAACTGTCAGTCTTTTCCGGTGCAGAACAATCAGAGCATCTTTATGCCATTAATGGCCGGCTACATGTTCGGCTCGATGATGAACGGTGGCTACCGCTCGGCACCGCTTTACCCCTCCTATCCCAGAAGGCCCCCCGCCTATGGCAAATGGACTTCTACCGATGGCAACTTATTTGGCAGTGCCAACTCTAATAAAGTCAGAGTCAACGACAAGGCCTTTAAAGCTAAGCCGACTGTACGACGCACTATGTCACGCGGTGGCTTTGGCTCAACCATAGCAGCTAAATCTAGCTTTGGTGGCAGAACCTCGCGCAGCAGTTGGGGCGGTTAAGTGTTCAGGTCTATTATAAAACAACGCCCTAATTGGCGAGAGAGCGCAGCGGAGTATGGTTTCACTTTTCATACCATGCACGGTGAAGCTTACTGGGATGAATCCGCCTACTATCAATTTTCACTGCAGCAAATTGAACGCGATATAGAAGCCCCCACCCAAGAGCTGCATCAAATGTGCCTGCGCGTGGTAGAGAAAGTCGTTGCAGATCAGCAGCTAATGCAAAGATTTCAAATCCCAGAACAGCACTGGAATTATATCCGTAACTCCTGGTTGGCCGGTGACCCCTCTTTGTATGCTAGGATGGATCTGGTCTACGGCGGCTCAGGTCACGCCAAACTCTACGAAAACAATGCCGACACCCCGACCAGTTTGTACGAAACAGGATTCTGGCAATGGCTGTGGTTGCAAGACCAGGTTAACGCCGGCCGACTTAACCGCCGCGCTGATCAGTACAATTCACTGCAAGAGAAAATCATTAATCGTTTTGCTCAACTGAAAATCGAACACCCCAGAGATACTTTATATTTCAGCTGCTGTAAAGATACCGACGAAGACCGTGGAACCGTGCAATATCTTGAAGATTGCGCCACGGCGGCGGGCATAGAGTGTAAATTTATCTACGTTGAAGATATCGGCCTGTCTGCCGATGATTGTTTTACCGATCTGGATAATTTAAAAATCAGCTGGATGTTCAAGCTCTACCCCTGGGAATTCATGCTTCGCGAAGAGTACTCCGAAGTTTTAGAGCACGCCGCAGTATCCTGGATTGAACCACCCTGGAAGGCAATACTGTCCAATAAGGCACTATTGCCGATGCTCTGGAAAATGTTTCCTGGACATCCCAACTTACTGCCAAGTTTTTTTGAAGATGAGTTAGAAAACAGCCAGCTGGTCAATTATGTGAAAAAACCTATCTTTGCCCGCGAAGGCGCAAATATCAGCATTCATTTAGCCGGTAAAGAAGTGTATTCATCCGATGGTCCCTACGGCGATGAGGGCTATATATACCAAGCCTACAGTCCACTACCGGCATTCGGGGATAACTTTACCTTAATCGGCTCCTGGCTGGTCGGTGATCAGCCAGCGGGAATATCAGTGCGCGAAGATAAAAATAAAGTGACTCAGGATTTGTCCCGCTACATGCCGCATATCATCTTGTAGTTTTCACCATTGTCTATTGGAACCGTCATATGAGTAGTTCGAACACTTTAACTATGCGTCAGCAAATAAAATTAGTGATAACACTGTCACTGATCATCGCCGGCATAGAAATCTTTAATCTGCTAACCGGACGGATGCTAAATAGTTTTGGACTTATTCCTCGTCAAATTAGTGGTTTAATAGGCATTGTCAGCGCCCCCCTACTACACAATAATTTGTGGCACTTCTTTTCCAATATCTTGCCATTTGCCCTGTTCAGTTTTCTGTTGTTGCAACACGGCACCCGTCGCTATCTGCAAGTCAGCCTGGCCTGTATTTTTGGCAGCGGTTTACTGGTTTGGGTATTTGGCCGCACTGCCATACACGTTGGCGCCAGTGGTCTGATCTACGGCTACTTTGGCTACTTATTATTGGCCGGAATCCTCTCGGGGAAAATCAAACTGATCGCGATTTCCCTGTTTGTCGGCATCAGCTACGGCGGATTAGTCTTTGGCGTATTGCCGCTGCGCAGCTACATCTCCTGGGAGAGTCACTTGTTCGGTTTATTGGTAGGCCTGGGCTGCGCCTATTATTTTCATAAGAAATAATCCGCTGCTAAAGCTCATGCATTAACCGTCACCGCAGCCAGAAGATATTTCAATGTAATGCAAAGGTGATTCGTAGTTGCAATCAAAGGTTTTTATCTATATCGTATATTAACAATATACGATATAGATAACTCCACTAATAGACACGGGTCTAGTATGATTAACTACGCACAATTTACACCGCTGAGCGCCTTGCTCGGCGGCGTCCTGATCGGCTGTTCAGCCTTTTTACTGTTGTATTTAAATGGCCGCATCAGTGGCATTTCAGGTATAGCCAGCAAAATACTGGGAAAAAGTTCAGAATCAACAGTTCCCTCCTGGCTGTTCATCGCCGGCCTAATCGTCGGTTCCGCACTGGCCAGTAACGCCTTTTCGCTGCCTGCTCCAAAAATCGATAACAGTTGGCCACTGATTATCAGTTCAGGACTGTTAGTGGGTTTTGGCAGCGTCTACGGTTCTGGCTGCACCAGTGGCCATGGCGTTTGTGGTTTAGCAAGACTGTCAAGGCGCTCTCTGGTCAGCGTGCCTATTTTTATGCTGGCCGCAGTGCTCAGCTACTTTTTGTTAAGCACAGTTTCTTAAAATGGGAGAGTCTATTTTGTTAAATTCAACCACTAATCGCTATCTATCTATGTTCTCGATATTCATCTGCGGCGTTATATTTGCGGCAGGTTTACAGCTGGCAGCAATGACCCACCCCAGCAAAGTTCAAGGCTTCTTAGATATCAGCGGCCTCTGGGACCCCAGTTTAGCACTGGTATTATTTGCCGCTACTGGAATATTTAGTCTCGGCTTTTGGACTGTAATCAAAGTGCGAATCCGCAACCAACAAACACCAGTATTAGCCAGTTCATTCCAATTACCAACAGCAACACTTCTCGATAAACAGCTTATTATAGGCTCTATAGTATTTGGTATCGGCTGGGGGCTGTCAGGGGTCTGTCCGGGGCCGGCCATCGCCCATCTGATTTACCTGGATGTTAAAATTTTTGGTTTCATAATCGCTATGTTAGTGGGAATGGCCATAGCTAAGCAGCTGAAAAAGCAATAGACTATCGCCCTTTCAACGCAGACTAAATACAGAACAATGATAGATTCATCAAAACTAGCAGCCAATAGCGCCAGGGCAGTTACACTGCTCAAGGCGCTAGCCAACAAACAGCGGCTGATGATTCTCTGCGCCCTACAACATGGAGAACTCAGTGTCAGCCAGCTCAATGAGCTAATCCCCATCCCTCAATCTTCACTCTCGCAACAATTGGCCTGGCTGCGAAAAGAGCAGTTCGTCAAGACTCGCAGGGAGGCGCAAAGTATTTTCTATGCACTGGACAGCTTGGAAGTGCAACAAATGATCAATACTCTGCATCAGATTTACTGTAGCGATTAGCAGCGTAATCAATGAATTCCCGCTCTATTCCCCCTCGCTAATAAGGTTATTTTATTGACAGCTGAGTATGGCAAAAACGGGTTCTATCAATGCACCTATAAAGCTTGCCTACCACTGAAAACTGTTGAGAATTCTCTATTTAAACTGACACCGATCATCTGCCAACATGCGTATTTCCTCCCATCGAAAATTTTTCTACGGTTTATTCAAAATGTTCGTTTGAACAATATTATTCATTTTTGTGTTCATTTTTAGTAAATAATTAGTTTTAAAATATTCATTCGATCATATTGCTTTATAAACTTATCTTGAGTTACTATCGGATGGGGTCACAAAAATGACTTAAAAATGTCATCCTAATGTCATCAATAGTTTCTATTCTTCAGCCAGTTATGTCACTGCTAAGTCAATTAGTACTGCGCTAATAAGCTGAAAATGAATGTTATTAATCGATTTCACCATTAGGGCTGCTGATACCAAGGTTTTAGCTTGATGATAACCACAAAAATAAATGCTGATGACAGCTATTCAAGGAGATTTCCAATGCTTAAAAAAACTATTGTTGCGGCCTCAATCACGGCAGCGCTATTCTCTGCTGCAGCCAGTGCTGCAGTTGAAGTTAATTGGTGGCATGCAATGGGCGGCACCAACACCGAAAGAGTCAATAAGATCGCCGCTGACTTCAATGCACTACAATCTGAATTTACAATCAATGCTGTTTACAAAGGTAATTATACTGAGACTATGACCGCCGCTATTGCCGCGTTCAGAGCGAAGAAGCAGCCACATATAGTGCAAGTATTTGAAGTCGGCACTGCGACTATGATGGCTGCCAAAGGTGCAGTTTATCCAGTTGAACAAGTGATGAATGACTCTGGAGTAGAATTAGACAAATCTGACTACTTGCCTGCAGTAATCTCCTACTACCAGACCCCAGAGGGCGAATTGCTATCAATGCCTTTTAACAGTTCAACGCCGGTACTTTGGTACAACGAAGACGCTTTTGCTAAAGCGGGTGTAACAACAGCCCCTAAAACCTGGGATGAAGTCGCCAGTGTTTCCAAAAAATTGGTTGATAGCGGCATGAAATGCGGTATTGCAGTGGGCTGGCAGTCCTGGGGACTGATCGAAAACTACAGTGCCTGGAACAATATACCACTTGGCACTAAGCAAAATGGCTATGCGGGACTGAGTACTGAGCTGACATTTAACAACAAAAATGTCTCTGGCAACCTGCAGCGCCTTGCTGATATGCAAAAAGATGGCAGTTTCACTTACGGCGGGCGGCGCGGGGGAAGTTTAGCGATGTTCACCAACGGGGATTGTGGGATGTGGATTAACTCATCCGCCTATTACGGCTCTATTAAAGGTCAGGCTAAATTTAAGTATGCTCAGGCAATGATGCCTTTCGACTCAAGTGTTGCAAGCGGACCTCAGAACTCTATCATTGGTGGTGCTACGCTATGGACACTACGTGGCCATGACAAGGAAGACTACAAAGGTGTAGCAGAGTTCATGAAGTACTTATCCTCAGCCGAGGTACAAGCTTGGTGGCATCAGGAGACTGGCTATGTACCTATTACCACTTCTGCCTACAAATTGAGTCAAGAGCAAGGTTTCTACAAAGAAAACCCAGGTACTGACATCGCTATCAAGCAGTTGAGCCTAAATACTCCAACAGAGAACTCTCGCGGAATACGCTTTGGTAACTTCGTGCAAATTCGCGACATTATCAACGCCGAGATGGAAATGATCTGGAACGGTTCTAAAACTGCTGAAACTGCGATGAACGATGCAGCAGCGCAAGGCAACAAACTATTACGTAAGTTTGAAAAAGCTAATAAGTAATAGCCACTAGAAGTATCAGCAGCGGTGCTTGGTGGGTGCGAGATGTATATTCTTGTGCCCGGACAGTACCGCTGCCACTACTACAGGCCCGCTAAATAAACACTGGCCTTATAGCCACCGATCAGGTTGGGGATATACACCAATGCACACTGATCGCGCTATCCACTTTTATATTCAGGCAACAGGCATTCGCACCACAGCCCTGTAGCAACTCAGCGTGGGAATCTCGATGCAAAAACGTGTTCACTACAACACATCGTATTTGCCTTATTTATTGGTTGCGCCGCAAATAATCATTACCTTGGTATTTTTTATTTGGCCCGCCATGCAGGCACTTTATCAATCCTTTTTACTCGAAGATGCCTTCGGCCTGTCCAGTGAGTTTGTCTGGTTTGATAACTTTGTAGAGCTTTATGAAAATCCAAATTATTTTGACTCTTTCATCAGAACGGCTTTTTTCTCTTTTGCCGTAGCTGGTCTGTCGATGGGTGTGGCGCTGTTTTTTGCAGCTCTGGCTGATCGAGTGGTCAAAGGTGCACATGGATACCGCACCCTATTAATTATCCCCTATGCAGTGGCGCCCGTTCTGGCAGGTACTCTATGGTTATTTTTGTTTAATCCGACTTTGGGAATAATGACCTATTTTTTGGATATGCTTGGTATTAATTGGAATCATAAACTCGACAGTTCCCAGGCGATGGGACTAGTGATATTGGCAGCTGCCTGGAAGCAAATCAGCTATAATTTCCTGTTTTTTGTCGCCGCCATGTACTCTATCCCCAAGTCTCTAATTGAGGCAGCAGCGATTGACGGAGCGGGGCCTGCGCACCGATTCCGCACTATAATATTCCCGCTGATTTCACCGACCACTTTTTTTCTGTTAGTGGTCAATATCATTTACGCTTTCTTTGATACCTTCGGCATCATCCATGCAGTAACAGCAGGAGGGCCGGGTAACTCCACTGAAATATTGGTATACAAAGTATTCAATGATGGTTTTGTCGGCCTGGATTTAGGCGGATCAGCAGCGCAATCGGTGATCCTGATGTTTATCGTTATAGGTTTAACGGTGGTCCAGTTTAAATACATAGAACGCAAGGTGGAATACTAATGGTAGAAAACAGACCTATGACGACATTTATCAGTCACAGTGTACTGATTATCGGCGTCGCTCTTATAGTATTTCCGATTTGGATCATGCTGGTAGCCTCTTCTCACGATGCACTGCGACTCACTCAAGTACCACTGCCACTGCTGCCTGGCGATCAATTCTGGGAAAATATCAAGCTGTTGTTTAGCAGCAGGACTTTCGGCGCTCCGCTGCACTTGTCACTACTTAACAGTTTAGCCATGGCGATGATGATCAGTCTGGGGAAAATATCTATCTCAGTATTATCCGCATTTGCTATCGTCTACTTTAAATTTCGCTTTCGCATGTTCTTTTTCTGGATGATATTTGTCACTTTGATGCTGCCTGTTGAAGTACGCATATTGCCCACTTATGAAGTAGTTGCCAGCTTGGGCATGCTGGATTCTTATCTGGGGCTCAGTGTTCCATTGATTGCCTCAGCCACTGCCACCTTTATGTTCCGCCAGACGTTTCTGACAATTCCCGATGAGCTGATGGAAGCGTCAAGAATTGACGGCGCCAGTCCGATGCGCTTCTTTTTTGATGTGGTCATTCCCATGTCCAGAACCAACATAGCAGCACTGTTTGTGATTTTGTTCATCTATGGCTGGAATCAGTATCTGTGGCCGCTATTGATTACTACGGACCCAGACATGTACACCGTCGTCATGAGCATCAAGCAGATGTTGGAATCCGGCGAGAGCGAACCTATGTGGCACATGATTATGCTGACGTCGCTTTTCGCTATGCTACCACCGGTTCTGGTGGTTATCTTTATGCAAAAAATATTTGTCAAAGGCCTGACCGATTCGGAGAAGTAAAATGTCAACAATTAACATGCAACAACTTAAAAAATCTTACGATGATACACAGGTCATACACGGCATCGATATCGACATAGTCGATGGCGAATTCATTGTTTTAGTCGGCCCCTCCGGCTGCGGTAAGTCCACTTTGCTGCGCATGGTTGCCGGGCTGGAAAGCATCAGTGAAGGCGAAGTAAAAATTGACGGAAAAGTAGTCAATAAACTGGAGCCAAAAGATCGCGGCATCGCCATGGTTTTCCAAAATTACGCGCTCTACCCACACATGACCGTTTACGACAATATGGCCTACGGTTTAAAGCTGATGAAACTGCCGAAGGATGAAATTTCCCAGCGAGTACAAGAAGTTGCTGAACTGTTGCAAATAGAACAATTTTTGCAGCGCCGACCGAGTAACTTATCCGGAGGACAAAGACAGCGCGTGGCGATGGGCCGGGCGATAGTGCGTAAACCTAAAGTCTTTTTGTTTGACGAGCCGCT
>ASZI01000031.1 GCA_000416315.1 Osedax symbiont Rs2
GTTAGCGAAGAAGACAGAGCGCTATTTGCCGAGCAATACCCAAATATTAATTTACTGTTTTGCAGTTTATTAGATGGAAATTTTGCTTTCAGCGCCGATGAGACATTTAAGGATCAGCTGCCTAAAAATACCGCAGTAGGTATCAGCAAGGCAGTCAGCAGAGCCGATATTGGCCGAACTGGCTATCTAGTGCAAAAACGACCACAGTACTCCTTCGTCAGTATCGAAACTAACTGTGCTATTAGCTTGCAGCAAGACCAAAAATATACAGTAGTTGGCACCGGGGAATTTAGCTACCAGCCTTTCTTATTTGCAGAGGAATTAGAACAGCGTGGGTTTGATATATTATTCCAATCTACCGGACGCTCTCCAGCTATTGAAGATTGCGGTATAAAAAGTAAAATTAGCTGCTTTGATAACGGACATCAAGGGATGTTTTACTTGTACAATTTACCTAAAAACAGACAAGTCATACTGTGTTATGAAAACAGAGAACAGTATGACAATTGCCCTTTCAAAGATATCTTAGCTGCAAAAGTTGTAATTTTAGATACTTTTTTAAGTGACACCTGAATCAACGAGTTTTAATAATATGCCCATTGTTTTTTTTTCCGATATTGATGACACTTTAATTCAAACGCAGAAAAAATGCTTAAACGAGCCGGAGTTAACCACCAGTGCTGTTGATGCCAACGGCAATCCTTCCTCCTATTCTACCCCGGCACAACAACTGTTAATTAATATGTGTAAAGAACATATATTTATCCCTGTTACCGGTCGCAACAAAGCGGCACTTGATAGAGTCTCAATTAATACCAATACATTTCAGGTCATTGATCACGGTGCCATTGTCTTAAATGAGAGCGGCGATATAGATACAGAGTGGGCAACTATGTTGACCAAACAGTCGACAGATTGGCAAAATATTTTAGAAGATTATTTACAACAAGTGCAATATATCGTGGCTAAAAAAAGCCTGGCTCTGCGCTGTAGGATTATTTTTGATTTCGGTTTTGCATGTTATATATCAATAAAAGGCGACCCTCGAGATTTGACAGAGCTTGCTGCGATTTGTCAAAAATTTTCTGCGCTTGCAGATAATGCTAGAGTACATACTAATGGCAATAATATGGCGCTTTTACCCCCTTTCGCCTGTAAAAAGCTAGCAGTTAATTATCTAAAACAGCACTACTTAAAACTCAACAGTGCAACGCTATTCATTGGCTTGGGAGATAGCAATTCAGATTTGCCATTTATGCAGGCATGCCATTTTCAAATGATCCCTCCAAAAAGCCAAATCAGTGCGGACAAATTAGCATGACTCATACCCAAAAGAATCTACTAAAGCCCCTCAAAGGCTCATACTCGCTAGCAGATTGCCAATTTCTATTACAGGCGATCGACATACCAATGTTAAGCGTTGCGGAAAAAGAGCGTCAGTTACAACTAGGTAAGCAACACTATTCACAAATGATATCGCAAGAGTTTGCACCTAGTGAGCAGTACTTAAGTATTTTTTATCAACTAGTGACTCAATATAAGCAGCGCCTGGCAAAAGAAGTAGCCAACTTAGCCCAACAAATTTATCAGCTAAAAGGAACAGAGATAACGCTGCTCTCGCTAGCTAGAGCAGGAACACCAATAGGAGTATTGTTAACTAGGGCCCTTAAGCATTATTATGCTGTGGATGTGCAACATTATTCAATCTCTATAATACGTGATAAAGGGATTGATCAAAGTGCACTAAAGTACATTCAGGAGACGGGTAGGACCGCGCAGAGTGTTTTATTTGTCGATGGCTGGACCGCAAAAGGGATAATCACTAAAGAGCTTAAAACTGCAGTGGCTAAGTGGAACGCTACATCTAGCTATAAAATTAGCGATCAATTATGTGTTATTTCAGATATCGGTGGCACCGCTGATATTGTCGCCACAACCGACGATTATGCGATACCTTCGGGAATATTAAATTCTACAGTCTCAGGGTTAGTCTCAAGAACAATACTACGAGATGAGTACCAGGGGTTCCACCAGTGTGTGGTGTACTCTAACTTACAAAAATACGATATTAGCAATTGGTTCGCCGATCAAATATCCGAGCTTTTTAGCAGTATTATACCTAATAGCAATGATATGTTAGTTCTATCCAAAGCTAGTCATCAGCGCCACAAAGATATGAAAGACTACGTGGCGGCGCTGATGACAAAACAACAGATTGATGATATTAACAAAGTAAAACCGGGCATCGCTGAAGCCACTCGGGTGATGCTCAGAAGAGTACCTAAACTACTCATGGTAAGGGATATAAATAGCCCGGACATAGCTCATTTGAAGGTGCTAGCTAAAGAGAAAAATATTCATATAGAAGAAGATAGCCTAATGCCTTTTAATGCCATCGCCGTGATTGCCAACGTCGTATGACGTTCTAGCAAGAAAATCTGAGCTGGCCAAGAAACCTTTGAAAAAGTCACTGATTCAGAGATTTTTTCAAGTGAGAGCGGGTCAGTAATTCGTGTGCCAGACGAACGATTTACCGATAGTTTGTTTTAAATGAGATTAGGTATTTTAAAATAAAAGGTAGTGCCCTCACCTTCTTTACTCTCGACTCTGATGCTGCCATGCAGCTTGTCATTGACTAAATTATAAATGATATTCATACCTAAACCTGTTCCTCCGTTAGCCCGCTTAGTGGTAAAAAACGGATCGAAAACTTTCTTTATCGTCTCTTCATTCATACCACAACCATTGTCTTTCACGGACATCAGCAAATGTTGATCCCGATACTCTCCGAAAATAGTAACCTCTCCTTCGTCAAGGAATTCAAAGGCGTGTAACATCGCATTGTTAATTAGATTGGTATAAATTTGATAAAAAACCCCTGGAAAGCTACAAAGCTCGATGTTTTCTACAATATTATTATAGATTTTGATCTCTTTTTTCTCTCTGATACTGGGTCTTATACTATACAAAAGATCTTCTAAATTACTTCTCACATCAAAATCTTGTTTCAACTCTTCATGCTGCTCAACGGACACCAACTTAAAAGATTTTATTAAATTTGCCGCCTTATCGAGTCCTATATTGATCGATTTAGATAGATTTTTAGTACTGTCAAGATAGCCGTCTAAATCAGATTTTTTCATTTTATTAGCCGCTAGTAACTCAATAATCCGATCGGTATCGGCTTTTATATGGCTGGCCCCGGTAATAGATAAACCGATCGGCGTATTTAGCTCATGGGCCACACCTTGTACCATTCCACCTAAAGCCGCCATTTTTTCCGAGTTAACTAACTGATCCTGAGTATTTTTAAGATTATCGATAGCTGATGCCAACTCATGGTTTGAATCGGCAAGTTTAGTATTTTTAGCTTCGATTTGCTTTTTAAATTGCTGATGAGCCTGTTCTTTTTCTTCCTTTTGAGCCAATTCGACATGCATTTGTACTGATTGCTCATTCGACTCAACCAGCTTTTTCAAATTTCTTTTGGTGTAATTTAAGGCATCTGACATGGCGGTTATTTCATCTTCATCACCTAGAGACTTGCGATCTAGGACCAGCATTTCATCTAAATTATTGGGGTTGGTTGCATTGGAAAACTTAGCCATCACCACTAAGTGCCGAGTCACCAAATAATGAAATATTGCCAATATAAATGCCGACATTAAAAAAGTTTTCACTACCTGAAATAATAAAACGAAGATTACCGTGCCATATAAATCTTCGTATAATGCATCTAGGCTAATCGCGACAATTAACGAGCCTATTCTCTTATCCACGCCTCCCGACTCAATAGTCACTGGTAAATTTCTCTGTAGGAAACTTGATTCAGGCATCACCCCTACTTCTGCCAAAATAGGCTCTTCTACATTTTCTTTGCCCGATGATTCGGTGACAGTAACTTTCACTACATCGGGAATCTGTAACATACCTTCGATGATGCTTTCTATTTGAGTATTATTTACCTCCCATATACTTCTAGCCAATCCACCTCTATAACTGAGGCTTAGCTGATCAAACCGTCGATCTATTTCAGATAACCCTAGTTCATAGTCACTGTTTAATTGGACCAAGGTTTGAAAAATAACGAATAGCGAACTAACCGCTAACACTCGAATTAATAGCTTAGTACCTATGCTATTAACTCTCTTCTTACTGAATAGCGACAATTTAGTAAACTGATGAAAAACTTTTAACTTCGAATAAATATACATTCACCCACTCCAATAAAATTATTATTTTTAAGCAGCTTAAAGAAACTTTCCAGCTCTGATCATTAAAAATCTAGACCATATAATAATTTTTATGCCGAATAAGACGTACATTGAATTGTAGTAGTGAAAAACTAATTCACCACTTTAGCGCAATATAATTGGCACTTAATTTAAAAATTGGGTGGAAACAAATTTTTTGATACGAATTCAGCGAACTGATGACCAACACATCAACTCCAGACCTTTAGCAATAGACAGCTGATAGGTCGCTAAAAGAGGCAGGGGCGAATTTTTCAAACAGTGGCCTACCGGCAAACCAGAGCAGATCGGGATATTTAATTTTTCGCCGAGTCGTGTAAAGACCTCCTCCATCCCCTGTGCAGCGGTTAATGTTTTCCTGATATTTTCAAGTGCTTGGTTATATTCACTGCTTAGCCCTTTAGGGGACGCATCTTTACAGGAAGTAAATTCTCCGAGAACAATAGCTTTACAATTAGTTAAAGACCCTGAGTGGTATAGTTGCTCTAACATCCGATCAATTTTACTCCAGCTCTCACCAATCTCTTCTAAAAATAAAATTTTATCTGAAAAATCTAATTGCCAAGGAGTACCTAGCATCGAACAAATCACCGCTAAGTTACCGCCATATAACTGAGCAGTGATCGGCGGTAGAGACGAGTAGGGAGTATAAATCCATTTTAGCAACTGATTATGCCATTTTAAATTAGCGCACGAGTCTGCCAGTAACGACAATAATTGTCTTTCATTCTCAAGCGTAATTTGCCGGAA
>ASZI01000032.1 GCA_000416315.1 Osedax symbiont Rs2
TCAGATATGGCCCCCAATATGAGTGGTAATGGAGGCGTAGATCAACCCGCATCAATGTATTTGGTTGAGCTCGCATTAGACATGGCGCGACAAGTTTTGAAACCAAAAGGTATATTTGTTGCCAAAGTGTTTCAGGGTGAAGGTTTCGATGAATATGTGAAAGATGTGCGATCGAGTTTTGACAAAGTAATAACTCGTAAGCCCGCTTCATCAAGGCCGCGCTCCAGAGAAGTGTATATTCTGGGTCGTGGGTTTAAAGGCTGAAAAAGGGATAGAAAAAAAAGCCTATCGCTTTTAAGTTAGTTGGCATAGGGCAATCAATTGTCCTGAATTTTTAAATGTTATGAATGTATAGGGGTTGTCTCTTGAACGAAATGGCAAAGAATTTGGTTCTTTGGTTAGTTATTGCAGCTGTGCTGTTGACGGTATTTAATAACTTTAACACTGAAACAGAATCCAAAGGTTTGAATTATTCTGAGTTTGTCTCCGAGGTCCAGGACGGCCGAGTGGCTCAAGTGCTTATCGATGGGTATACCATTCAGGGAATTCGCAGAAATGGCGAGCGCTTTGAAACAGTGCGTCCGGCTCTACAAGATCCAGATTTGGTCAATGATTTAATTGCCGCGAACGTTGTCATTGAAGGTAAGCGTCCAGAGCAGCAAAGTGTTTGGACTCAGTTGTTGGTAGCCTCTTTCCCTATACTGATAATTATCGCCATTTTTATGTTTTTTATGCGTCAAATGCAAGGTGGAGGCGGCAAAGGCGGCCCCATGTCATTTGGTAAATCTAAAGCGCGGATGATGAGTGAAGATCAAATAAAAACCACCTTTGCCGATGTGGCAGGAGTGGAAGAGGCCAAGGAAGAAGTGGCTGAACTGGTTGATTATCTTCGTGATCCGGGTAAGTTTCAAAAGCTCGGTGGGCGTATTCCGCGCGGTATTTTGATGTCCGGTGATCCAGGTACTGGTAAAACACTGTTAGCCAAAGCAATAGCGGGAGAGGCAAAAGTACCTTTCTTTACCATCTCTGGTTCAGATTTTGTAGAAATGTTTGTCGGTGTCGGTGCTTCTAGGGTACGTGATATGTTCGATCAAGCCAAAAAACATGCCCCTTGTATTATCTTTATCGATGAGATCGATGCGGTAGGTCGTAGTCGTGGCGTCGGTATGGGTGGTGGTAATGACGAGCGCGAACAAACATTGAACGCTCTGTTAGTTGAAATGGATGGTTTTGAAGGCACAGATGGAGTTATTGTCATCGCCGCTACAAACCGTCCAGATGTATTGGATCCCGCGTTATTGCGCCCTGGTCGATTTGACCGACAAGTGCATGTAGGTCTGCCTGATATCCGAGGTCGCGAGCAAATATTGAAAGTGCATATGCGCAAAGTACCCATTGGTGATGATGTGCGTCCCGATCTGATTGCTCGAGGAACACCTGGGTTCTCAGGTGCCGATTTAGCAAACTTGGTCAATGAGGCGTCATTGTTTGCGGCCCGCTCAACAATGCGCACTGTAAATATGGAGCAGTTCGAAAAGGCCAAAGATAAGATCATGATGGGCGCCGAGCGAAAGTCTATGGTGATGTCTGAAGCTGAGCGTTTAAATACGGCCTATCATGAATCCGGACACGCAATCGTCGGTCGCTTGATGCCAGGTCACGATCCTGTCTATAAAATATCTATCATCCCTCGAGGTAGAGCGCTTGGTGTTACTATGTTCTTGCCAGTGGAGGATAGATACAGTCACTCTAAGCAAATGATATTGTCCAATATATGTTCCTTATACGGTGGTCGTATCGCCGAGGAAATGACTTTAGGTAAAGACGGCGTAACTACAGGTGCATCAAACGATATCCAGCGTGCTACTAGTATGGCGCGAAGCATGGTTAGCAAATGGGGTCTCTCGGAGACTATGGGTCCTATTTTGTATGATGACGAAGAAGCGGGCCCATTTGGGGGTGGCTATGGTCAAGGCGCCAAGCCGATGGCGCAGAGTACTTTGCAGCAGATCGATAACGAAGTACGAAAAATTGTAGATGAGTCTTACCAGCGCGCTTTCAAAGTACTGGAAGACAATAGAGATATTCTGGAGACCATGACCCAGGCGCTAATGAAATACGAGACAATTAGCTCTGAGCAGATCGATCAATTGATGGCGCGAGAGCCTGTTAGTGATCCAGAAGGGTGGAATATTGAGGCTAATACTGCCAGTGCTGCGGATGATAAAGTAGTGCCAATTAATGCAAAAGCGGATCAGGAACAGCAAGATATCGCAGATGACCTGGATCTTTCTGCAAATACTGGCGGCGATGATAATGTCGCAGGTAACTCTGAAGGTAAAGATGTTGACCCTGAAGACAAGCCAGACTCTGATCAGCCGGATCCGGATGATGCGCCTAAAAGCTCTAGTTAGTAGCATTGTTTAGATACTAGATAAGTTAAATGAAGCCAGCGTAGAAAGTTTTTCGCTGGCTTTTTTATTGACGCTGCAAAGATAGTAGTCATGAGTCGCAAAGCAGTGACTATAGCGGTCGGTCAAAACTATAGTTAGCAACAGTTATAAAATTGTATAAAAAGCAGTAGATGCGCTTTATTAAATGTAGGTGTAGCAGTGCCAGTAATTAAATGTGCAAGTCGAAGTTTGGATCTGTCGACAACCCAGGTTATGGGTATTTTAAACGTCACCCCGGACTCGTTCTCTGATGGTGGTAGTTTATATGAAAAACAGCAGCTGTCCTTGGACGCATTGTTGTACAAGGCGACTGCAATGGTTGAGCAAGGAGCCACTATTGTCGATGTTGGCGGTGAATCTACCCGGCCTAATGCACAGCCTGTCAGTGAGCAACAGGAGATGGACAGAGTGTTGCCGGCAGTTGAGTTGTTGGCAAAAAATCTTGATGTGGTGATTTCTATTGATACTAGTAATGCCGCTTTGATGACAGAGTCTGCCAAGTTGGGTGCTGGTATGCTCAACGATGTTAGAGCGCTGGAGCGCGAAGGAGCTTTAGTAGCTGCAGCCGCTACTGGCCTGCCTGTTTGTTTGATGCATATGCAGGGGACCCCGCAAACCATGCAGCAGGCGCCTGCTTACCAAAGTGTTACAGCTGAAGTAATGCGGTATTTGTCTTGCCGGGCACAGTTGTGTGAGCAGGCGGGGATGATGGCAGGGCAAATAATATTAGATCCAGGTTTTGGCTTTGGTAAAACATTAGAGCAAAATTTGCAGTTGCTGCAGCATACCTCGGCATTTGTTGCCACTGGTTATCCACTGATGATTGGGACTTCGCGAAAAAGTATGTTTGGGCAGTTGCTGGCTCGGGAAGTAGCTGATAGATTGGCGGGCTCGCTGGCAACGGGTGCCTATGCGGGGATGCAAGGCGCGGCAATTGTCAGAGTACATGATGTTAAAGAAACAGTTGATGTGGTTAAAGTGATTGAAGCGGTAAAGGGACAAGGTGAATAGATGACTAAGAAATATTTTGGCACGGATGGAATAAGAGGCCGCGTGGGGCAGCACCCAATTACACCAGATTTTATGTTAAAACTTGGCTGGGCGGCCGGTAAGGTTTTTGCCCGCGAAGGTAGTAGCAAAATATTGATCGGTAAAGATACCCGCATATCGGGATATATGTTTGAATCGGCGCTGGAGGCGGGGCTTAGCGCAGCGGGGGTTGATGTTTTGCTGACGGGGCCGATGCCGACTCCGGCGATTGCTTATCTTACCCGTACATTTCAGGCGGATGCAGGCATTGTGATTTCAGCCTCACACAACGCTTTTGGCGACAATGGTATCAAGTTCTTTAGTGCCAAAGGGACTAAGTTAGATGACGAAATAGAGCATGCCATAGAAGCGCAAATGGATCTGGCTATGACTACTGTGGATTCATCGGCCCTGGGCAAGGCAAAGAGAATCGACGACGCTCCTGGTCGCTATATTGAATTTTGTAAAGCTTCAGTGCCGTCAGGGTTTAGTCTTCGTGGTATGAAGATTGTTTTGGACTGTGCTAACGGAGCGACCTATCACGTCTCCCCCGGAGTGCTGTCGGAGCTAGGTGCACAAGTAATCCAGATAGCATCGGCACCTGATGGGGTGAACATAAACGAGAAATGTGGCGCCACTGATACCAGAGGTTTGCAAAAAGTAGTTGTAGCTGAACAAGCTGATTTAGGCATTGCATTGGATGGTGACGGAGATCGG
>ASZI01000033.1 GCA_000416315.1 Osedax symbiont Rs2
TGGTGGCGGGAAACTGGGTGGTTAGAGAGGGTCAGCACTTATTGGAAGAGCGCAGCGCCAGTAACTATCGAGCAGTGCTGAAAACTCTATCGGCGGCCTTGTAAGCTGTAAGTATCTAAGGGCAACATTCAAGTTACCCTTAGATACTTGTTTTATTTAGTCTTGATCAATATCCGCAGGATTGATCAGTGCGGTCAATACGTGATCTTGCCACTTACCGGCAATTTTTAGATAGCTGGGTGAAAAACCTTCTTTTTTAAAGCCAAGCTTTTGCAGCACTTTGGCGCTGCGAATATTCTCTGGGATATAGTTGGCCATAATTCGGTGCAGTTTTAAGTTATTGAAGGTGTAGTCGGTGGCGGCCAGCAATGCCTCTTGCATCAGGCCTTTTCCCTGATGCTTTACCGAGATAGCGTATCCCAAATGGCAAGCTTGTAAGGGGCCGCGTACTACATTAGAAAAATTGCATACACCCAGCACTTCATCATTGGTTTTATTGAGCAATGTAAAATGAAAGGCGCTTTGCTGCTTAAAGGCCAGTAACGCAGACTTTATCCGCAGTATTGTCTCAGTTTCAGAGAAATACTCCCACTCGCGCAAAGGCTCCCAGGGGGCCAAATGTTCTTTATTGATCGCGTAATACTCAGCTAACAAGGGCTGATCTTGGGGTGCCAGCAGCGCTAAGTTAATACGCTGGGTTTGGATAATGGTAATGGACATGCAATTTTCCGCAGCTAAATTTAGTTCAGGTAGTGCTCTACTGAGTTTGTGTGATTATAGCGGATAAAAAAACTATAAATCTATAAGTGTCTGAGCAATAGGTGGATTTAGCTGATTCACAACCGTAAATGGCACAGTTACAAATTGGTACCTACTAGGCAAAGCTGACCAGTTCTCTATACTGCCAATTAAACATTACCGATAAACCGCAGTAGAGGTGTAGCACTATGTACAATATGAATTTTAGTGAAAAATTAGTGATACACACAGCAGAGTTGCCCTGGCTAGATAGTCCATCGGCCTCCGTTTTTAGGAAGCCTTTAGAGCGTGAGGGAGTAGAACACGGGCATACCACTAGTGTGGTTAGATACAGTAAAGATGCTAGCTTTAAAGGTCATAATCACCCAGAGGGCGAGGAGATTTTTGTCCTTAGTGGCGTGTTCAGTGATGAAAATGGGGACTATCCGGCGGGCACTTATTTGCGCAATCCACCGGGCAGCAAACATGTGCCTTTCAGTAAAGACGGTTGTGAAATTCTGGTCAAACTGAATCAGTTTGACGACCAAGATTCTGCATCTGTGCGTATAAACACAGAAACACAGCCCTGGCTGCAAGGGCAAGGTGGCTTGCAAGTGATGCCACTGCACAGTTTTGGCACAGAAAATGTGGCCTTAGTTAAATGGCCAGCAGGTGAACGGTTTTTGCCGCACAAGCATTTTGGCGGTGAGGAAATTTTTGTTATCAGTGGGACTTTTTGTGATGAGCACGGTCAATATCCCAAGCATACTTGGATACGCAGTCCGCACATGAGCGAGCACTACCCCTTTGTCGAAGAACAGACAGTCATCTTAGTAAAGACCGGACATTTGCCGATAAATAACTAGTCGTGAGTCGCAACTCGCAAGTCGTAAGTCGTAAGTAGGAAGTAGCTAGTGACGGGTTATAAGTTTTAGCTGGCCGCTGGTGGTTAGTCTGAAGGTATCGAAATCATTGGCTAAATGTAACTGGCCGCGGTAGTGGCTTTTGGCTTCATCTTCTAGTTCAGTGATCAGCAAGCCTTTGCTGGGCGGGTACTGATAGCGCGGGCTAAAATGGGTCATTATCAGGTTCGTTAGCTGTTGCTGCTCGGCAAATTCGGCCAGGGCCTTTGCACTACAGTGTTGCGGTTCAGGGCCTATTTTATCTGACATCTGCTGGCTGTAAGTCGCCTCGTGAACTAGCACATCTAAGTCCTCACTAAATGGCTCTAGTAATTGGGGGCTATCGTTATCACCGCTGATAATTATCTTTCTGGGGGTATGTGCCGCAAAGGTATAATCGCTACTTTTTAGCATTTGCCCGCCAACTTCAACATCCAGGCCTTTTTGCAGCTGATTCCAATGGGGTCCGCTGGCTATTTTATCTGACTTTAGCTTTTCAATATCCAGACGCAGCCCAATAGCGCTTTCGCAAAAATGGTAGGCAACACTGGCCACTCGGTGGGACAAGGAAATTTTCTGCACTTTGAAGTGTTGAAACTCAAGGAGAGTATCTAAGCTTTCCAGTGACTGAAAATTGATCTCAAAGTTCAGCGGCAGTTCGGTGCTCTCAATGATGACCTCGATAAAGTTCTGGATAGCTTGTGGCGCTACTATGCTCAGTGCCTCTGTGCGCCCCGACATCATCGCACTGGCCAATAGACCCGGCAATCCGTAGCAGTGATCACCGTGAATATGGGTAATAAAAATAGCCTCTAAGTGCATTAATGACAACTTAGTATGCAAGATCTGATGTTGGGTGCCCTCACCACAATCAACCAGATACCAACGCTTGGCGCCGAACTTTCGCAACGCGCAAGCGCTGACGTTGCGCCGCTTAGTCGGTGAGCCGGCAGAGGTGCCAAGAAAAATTAGTTCCATTTGATTCCCAGAGAGTATTTTTACTGTTAAGGGTATGCTTAATGGTGAGGATTTTAACATAGGGGAGATATAAGTCGGAAGTTGGAAGTTGGAGGTTGGCAGTGGTGAGTTGTGAAGCTGAGGTTGGGTTAGTCGGCAGCTGTGGTTGACTGCCGGTATCTAATTTAGGCTAGGCCGTGGTTGATGAAGATGAACAGGCCCAGGGCGATAAAAATGGCGGCAAACAGGCTGTTAATTAAATTCGAGTGTTTCAAATAGTTTTGCTGGGCTTTGGTTTCTGAGAATATCAGGCCTATGCTGCCGTAAACACAGAAGACGATAGCACCAATAACCAATGCGTAGAATGATAGCCAGCCCATTTGCGCAGTGCTGACCGGCACTACTGAGGAAAGGGACATCCAAAGCATGGCGACTTTAGGGTTAGATAACGTAGTGATAATGCCTTTAGTTATATTTTTTATGCGAGTATTTTTAGGTTCAGATTGCGAATCCTCAGCCGCTACTGCGATTACTGGATTAGCCGGAGTACAAGCCTTTGCTGCTAGAACGCTGCGCAAGGTTTTATAGCCAATGTAACAAAGATAGCTAGCGCCGATTATGGCAATGAACCGCAGTGAACTCGGGTAACTATGCAGTAGCTGACTGACCCCGGCAAGGGAGATAAAGGCCCAGACGAAACCGCCCAGCGCTATACCCAGTGTAACCCAAAGCGCAGAACTTCTACTTTGTGATAGTGCCACTGACATCACCAGAAAAGTATTGGGGCCGGGAGAGATACAAGCGGCAGTGAAAATTAGCCAAGTGGGAATAAAACTTAGAATGATAAATGAGCTAGACATAGTGATTACCTTATTTTTTGCTAAAAGTGGTAGAAGTCAGAACAGGAATGCAGTGTAAAGAATGTGAAGAGCGGATACTTCGATCCAAGACGAAGTGTATAAAGGGGTAAGTGGTGGGTAGCGAGCGAGAGGCGAGAGTCTAAACTCAAATAATTTGAAACTTTTTAGCCGGTTGATTATGTAAGCATTCTGTCCTCTGGGTTATCAATGTTATCCCCTGCCTTATTTGAAAATGTCCTTAGTGCTTGAAATTTAGTGCTAATATACAGGTTCGATATTAACTATAAACTACCGGTTACACTGCTCAAGACCAAGCAGTGTGGTTTATGTTAAATCATCTGATATTTGTAAAATTTTACTTAAAGTGGCATCCATACGACCTCTTTTACGAGGGTGAAATCATTCGAAGAGTTTTTGAGTGTCGTCGGTGAAAATGAATACGATTGTTTTTTGCTTAAAAATGATGAGCCAAACCACACTATTGAAGTCTTTTATCGCCTATCATTTAAGCAGAACAATGTATCATATAGACAGAGTATAAAGTTTGAATCTATAGCACGAGATTTTAAAGATGTTGTGCGGGTAGCCCTTGGGCCGAAGGTGCGAGAATAGGTACCCACACATAGCGATAAATCTCTGGAGAGTTGAGTATAAGAAAGCTAGGCTTATTGTTCCACTGAGTAACTGTAGTGCATAGATGAAATGCAAGCTATTGATTCCTTTTATGCGCTTACAGGACAATGAAAGTTAATCGTCAATTCATAATCAAGACTTCGGACGAGATCTTTGCTACAAAAGGTGTGTCGCTCCCATTGAGAGCTATATTTTATTGATAATATCGTAAAGTTTGAAAAGAAAAATGACAATAAAAAGTGAGGTTAGAGATGGATAGTGCAGCAAAAAAAACAGCTTTAAGAATGATACCCTATGGGCTATATGTGTTAACTGCAGAATCTTCTGATGGGCGTACAGCCGCTGCCACGGTTAACTGGGTGACTCAGACAAGCTTTGAACCGCCGATGCTTGTTGTAGGTGTGAAAACAGATTCCGGGGCACATGATTTGATTAAGGAGACAGGTTTTTTCGCTTTAAACATGTTGGGTAAAGGGCAGCAGGGGACATGTTTTGGTTTTTTCAAGCCGACTGTAAAAGAGGGGGATACCTTAAACGGCGAAAAATACAGATCAGGGAGTAACGGTTGTCCTTTATTAGAGTCTGCTCCGGCTTTTGTTGAGTGTAAATTGGTAGAAACGGTAGAAAAAGGCGACCATTCTATCTTTATTGGTGAAGTCGTTGATGCAGGTCTCAACACGGAGTTTGAAGGTAGAGCTGATGAATCAATACTCATCATGAGTGAACTAGGTGAAAAAGTTTTTTATGGCGGTTGATTTAATGACGCCATAAGCCATTGGGTTGTTCAATTCGCCAGCGTAATTGTTTAGCAGGTTTTTACCTGTAGCAATAAGCTGGCGTTATTAAAAAACAGTAGACTGTCTGCTGATTGGTTAGTGTGTCGCCTACAGGCATACAATTTCCAACTTTTATCCCTGCGCTTTTACTTTATGACTTTGGCAGATTTAGCCTTGTAGTCACTGAAGTTCATATTGCTTTAAATTCATATTTTGCGTAAATAAAGTTAGCCTGAATGAATGTTGTTAAG
>ASZI01000034.1 GCA_000416315.1 Osedax symbiont Rs2
ATGTTAGCTGAGGTTGGTTTTGAGGTCGTTGAAGCTTGCAATGGACAAGAGGCATTAGAGGTAATGGCTCATGATCAATTCGACTTGATTTTTACCGATTTAATGATGCCGGTCATGGATGGCGAGCGCTTTTTGGAAAAGATGAATGTACGTTACTCATTTATACCAGTGGTGGCGATTAGCGCATCAAGTATTAACAACGAACAGCAGTACTATCTGGATAAAGGTTTTGCAAGTTACATATCTAAACCTTTCCAGTTTGAAGATATCTATCAATTACTGGCAGATAATTTAAAAGTGAAATTTGACTACTTGGGCTCAGATCTTAAACCGGCAGATAGATTAGACAATGCCAATGCCAATGCCAATGCTTCTATGGGAGGAAAGTTAAGTTCTCAGCAAATAGCGTTACTAATACAAAAATGTGAATTGTACCGAGTGACAGAAGTTGAAGCCCTGCTGGCAGAATTCGTTGAAGAGCATCCGGGCAATGAGAAGTTGTTCGCTCAATTACAGCATTTTGTCGACAGTTATGACCTGGATGGGTTGATTGAATTTGTGTCTGGAGAAGCGGATGACAAAGAATAACAAAGCCTCAATTTTGATTGTCGATGACAATCCCGTCAATATTGATTTATTGCGGCGATATTTAGAGGGAGAGGGCTATTCTATTTCTGCGGTCACCAGTGGTGAAAAAGCCTTAAAGGTGGTCACTAAAATTCATATCGACCTCATTTTGCTGGACATTATGATGCCGGGAATGGACGGTTATCAAACCTGTACTGCCTTAAAACAATCCACTGAGAGTGAACATATTCCGGTAATTTTTGTCACCGCCAAAATCGAGCCTGAAGATTTGCGTTATGGCTTTGCTGTCGGCGCTGCGGATTACATTACTAAGCCGGTACAGCAAGATATAATTTTGGCCAGAGTGAAAAACCAGTTATCAATAATCTCGCAAATGAAATTGAAACGAGAGCTGTTAGAAAAATCTAATAAAATGGCAGAGCTGGGAAATATGGTGGCGGGGATTGCCCATGAAGTCGCCTCACCTATGGGTAACTTGATGTTAACTTTGGATTATATTTTGCAGAAAACCCAAAAAAAAAAGCGCGCCAATGCCGAGCATAAATTAGATAAACAAGGGTTCGAGCAGTACTTAGAAAAGTTAACTGAAGCCGCCAATATGTGTCATGCCAATGCTAAAAGGGCCACTGATTTAATGGCGAGTTTCAAGCAGGTAGCCGTTAATCAGTGCAGCAATAAAAACATAGAGTTTAATTTGGGAGAGTATCTTGAGGATATATTGTTAACACTGCGACCGAAGTTGAAGAAATATCCACATACAGTAACGGTGTTGGTCGATAGAGAAATAACCATCACAAATAACCCTGGAGCTCTGTCGCAAGTGGTGATTAATTTAGTCAACAACTCGCTGTTGCATGCTTTTAACCAGGAACACCCAGGCAGCATTGAGATTACTGCGACGCAACAAAACCATCAAGTAACTTTAGTGTACAGCGATGATGGGCTGGGAATGAGCAGTGAGCAACTAAAAATGGCGTTCAATAAATACTACACCACTAAAGCGGGAGAAGGAGGGTCAGGTTTAGGTTTAGCCATTACTAAAGAGCTGGTAGAGCAAGAGATGCAGGGGAGCATAGAGCTTGAAAGTAGCAGTGGTAGCGGAACTAAATTTACCATAAGTTTCGCTAACCTGGCTTCAGCTTAAGCAGCACCAGTCATTATTGTAAAGGCCGGGATAGCTGTTCCCGATTCTATTAGCAATGATTATAATGAATCTCTAATCATAAACGCTGTTTTAAAAAATCCAAAAACAAGCGACTCTTAACCGGCATGTATTCAGTGTTTGGGTAAAAGGCCCAGAGCTGGGTTTTAGTGGTTTTTAGTTCAGGCAATAATCGCACTAATAGTCCCTGCTGCAGTTCAGATTTAATGTATATAGGGGAGACAAAGAGCAAGCCCATCGCATTTACAGCAGCGTATAAAAGTGGGTCGCGGTGGTCGGAAACAAAATTGAAATTATTCAGCAGGCAGCGCTCACCATTCTCCATTTGTATGTATCCCACCTTGCGATAAGAGCTGGTCATGATGATTTTATGCTCGGCAATATCAGCTAAGCAAGTTATTTTTTTATGTCCAGTCAAATAATCTGGCGCCGCATATATACCCATTTGATGGGTAATTAACACTGTGCCTTTATGAGCGGCGGAATTAAAGTCATCCTGCTTTTTACAGATCACTAAATCGTGTTCAAGGTCGGGGTCATCACCAAAAGGTAATACATCTAACTGTATTTTCACCTGCGGATATAAGGCTAAAAAAGCCTCGATGTGCGGCATTAAAATACTGCTGCCTACGGGCAAGGTAGCTGCTATTTTTAACATACCCGAAGGCTGCCTAGCACTGTGTTGAGTGTCGCTGAGCATAGCGTCAAATTGTTTCAATAAACTTTGCGCTCTGGGTAAAAAATCGCTGCCAGCCTCGGTCAAGTTAACTTGCCTGGTGGTCCTGATAAATAGCGACAGCCCCAATTGCCTCTCTAACCAGTCTATACGTTTGCTCATGGCAGAGGGAGATATCTCAGCCAGATTAGCTGCCTGGGTAAAACTGCTTTTCTCAGCTAACAGGCAAAAACTTTTAGTGGCACTTAGCCAATCCATATTTGTTCCTCACAGGACTTAATGTTTTAACTATTATGCCATTTTTGTTTGTGCTGTTTAACAATAAACTGCCGCTGTGTTGAAACAACGGAGCCAGTATGTATCTATTTTTATCCATTTTAATGTTGTCATGTGCTCAATTTGGCAGTCAAATATTTTTACCGGCACTGCCGCAAATCGCCGAGCAGTTCTCTTTGAGTAATACTGATACCCAACAGATCATTATGTTGTACGCCATCGGCTTTGGTTTATCGCAACTGCTTTATGGCCCCTGGTCGGACATAGCCGGCAGGCGGAAAATATTCTTGCTCGGTCAGCTGCTTTTTATCGGCGGCAGTTTCTGCTGTGCGATGGCCAGTTCACCGACTATGTTAGCTATCGGCCGAATTCTTCAAGGTCTGGGCGCTGGTGCACCACTGATCGTCAGCAGGACGATACTCGGTGATAAGTTAATCGCTGATAAGTTAAAACAAGCCTTCGCCAGTATGGCGATAGCGGCCAGTGTGATTACTGTTATCACTCCGGTACTGGGGGGCTGGTTAACCACCAACAGCAGTTGGCAATACCTGTTTGGTTTGGTCGGTCTGTATTTAACGCTTTGCTGGGTGATTGGTTTTAAGCTGTTACCGGCTGGCTCTGGCTCTGGGAATTCAGTGTCGGTGGGGGAAATACTCAAACAATATTTTGCACTGATCACGGATGTTCGCTTTCTCTGTCCTGCAGCGTTTAAGTGGTTACCCAATTTATTGTTTATGAGCAGTGTGACTTTTTTTCCGTTTGAATTCCAACAAAAATTTGCACTTTCAGCCGAGCAATATGGGTTCTATATCAGTCTTACTATGGGTGGCTTAGTGCTGGGCACAGTACTAGTAAAAATTGCGCAAAAATATTGGGATTATCACAGTATTTTAGCCTTGTTCTGGCCACTGCTGTTGCTCTCGTCGCTGGGTTTTTATCTGCTTCCTTTTACACTGTTCAATGCACTACTTAGCTACAGTATTTTTTTGATTTGTGGCGGCGCTTTTTATACATGTTGTCTGCAGCTAATCATCGAGCCGTTTCGCCAGCAGGCGGGTACAGTTAACGCGCTCTCCGGCGCCATCGACATGTTTGGCTGTGCGCTATTGGCAATGCTGATTAATAAATACTGGCTGGTTGATAGCCAGTCGCTGGGGCTGTTATTCCTGTTGGTAACGGCTTTGTTGGCAGTGAGCTGGTGTCTGATGTACCGGCAGAAGAAACAATCGGCAGAGCAACAACAGACGCCAGTTTATAGCGCCAGGCAATCGGTATGAATAAAGTCATTAACTTGGCTGTGTGAGATTAGAGGAAAATCAATGTTATACGAATTAGACCACTTTTTTTTGTTAGTTAAACAGCCGCAAATAGCTGCACGGCTACTTGAATCACAAGGCTTGAAACCAAGCTTTCGCCGAGCGCACCCGGGCCAGGGGACCTCGAATATCTGTTTTGAATTTGGCAACTGCAAGTTGGAATTGCTCTGGCTTCGCGATGCTGATGAGGCAGATAATGGACCTGCTCATGGACTACGTTTTTCTGAGCGCGCCAGCAATGACGATGCCTCCCCTTTTGGGCTGATACTAAACAAAACCGACTCGATAACAACCGAGGCACCATTTAACGGCTGGGCGTATCAGGCTGATTATCTGCCAGTGGGAAAAACGTTCCATATCGCTGAAAACTCAGATGAATTATGCGAACCTTTGTGTATTTACCTGCCCTTTATGCAACCTCCGGTTAGGGCAATAGCGAGTGGTAAGTTTCAATTTATTTCTCGAGTACAAATTACTGTGCCTGCCGCTAAGCTTTCAGAGGCTTTAACAGCGGCCGGCACAGCTGACAGGTTATCCATCGAAACTGCTGATGAACACTTAATGCAAATTACCTTTGACGCAAATAAATTGGCACGCAGCAAAGATTTTCGACCAGAGCTCCCTTT
>ASZI01000035.1 GCA_000416315.1 Osedax symbiont Rs2
CCAACTGAGCTATTCCCGCGTCGTTGCTATCTCTGTAACAAGTGGGGCGTATTATAGAGGTATCGGCGGGCATGTCAACAACTAATAATAATATAAATTTTTCTTAAATATTAATCACTTATATTGAAATCATGGCCGATAATTAGCCATTATCGGCGCTATTTATTTTCTGCCCATGCGGCTTTTTCTGATATTTCAAATACTTATGAATGTGCACTGGCAATCCTACAGTAGATATTGCCGCTCGTTTGAACAGCTTTATCTTCATCAGTGAGCTTAACTATGCTTTTTTAAATCGCTCCACGCCGCTTGTAAATAAATTAACATCGACCAAATGGTCAGCAGAGCAGCTACATACAAAGCACTGACCCCGGCCCAGCTCCAGAGGGTTTCAGGCTCTACCGATAGGAGTATTAAAATTGATAACATCTGCATCGCGGTTTTTACTTTACCTACATAAGAAACCGCTACATTAGAACGTTTACCTAGCTCTGCCATCCACTCTCGCAGCGCCGATATAACAATTTCCCGACAGATAATAACCATGGCGGGGATTGTCATCCAAGGGCTAGAGTAGCTGACACATAGCAGTACTAGAGCAACAGCAACTATCAATTTATCGGCGACCGGATCGAGAAATGCACCTAAAGTGGTACTTTGATCGAGTTTACGCGCCAAATATCCATCTAGCCAATCCGTGGCACAGGCAATCGCAAACACGGATCCGCAAGCGATGTTTACCCAGCTAAAAGGCAGGTAGTAAAGTACCACCAAAATTGGAATTAATGCGATGCGAATAAGGGTTATAATATTAGGTGTATTCATAAATTAACAGCTGGCCAATATCCCCTCAGAAGAGCATTCTCTGAGTATTAATATTAGTTAATAACTGGTTCACTCCTAGCTTGTAACTATTGATCTGAATGCAATGCTGCGTAAATATCTTCAGCGAGTGCCGTGCTTATAGTAGAGACTTTTTTAATTTCTTCAATACTTGCGCTTTCAATTGAGGGAATTGAGCCAAAATGTTTCAATAATTCCCGACGACGCTTGGGCCCAATGCCGGCAATATTTTCTAATTTTGATTTAGTTCTGGCTTTACCACGTCTCGCTCTGTGACCAGTAATGGCAAAACGGTGCGATTCGTCTCTGATGTGCTGTACTAAATGCAACCCGGGCGAATCCGCCGCTATCATTATCTCTTGATTGGTATCTGGGTTTATAAGCGTCTCCAAACCCGGTTTGCGGGTCACACCTTTGGCAATTCCTATTACCTGAATATCGAAAATATCCAGTGTTTTCAGTACATCGACCGCCTGACTAACCTGCCCCTTTCCGCCGTCGATAAATAATATGTCAGGCTTTTTTCCCTCTCCTTTTTTCAATCTCGAAAAGCGTCTGGTGAGTGCTTGATGCATAGCGGCGTAGTCATCCCCTGCTGTCACTCCCTCTATATTAAAGCGACGGTAATCGGTTTTTAGCGGGCCATTGTGATCGAAAACGACACAAGAGGCGACTGTTGCCTCTCCAGAGCTGTGTGATATATCAAAGCACTCCAGACGCTTGGGTATTTCATCTAAGCCTAAATTTTGTTGCAGAGACAGGAAACGATTATAGATATTCTTTTTACTGGCCAGCTGATTGGCCAATTGTTGCTCGGCATTAGTTTGTGTCAACCGCTGCCAACCGGCACGATCGCCACGCACATTAAAACTTATTTCAACTTTTGCCCCGCGCCGGCTAGTCAATACTTCCTCAAGACACTCAACATCTTCAAGTTCATGGCTACAAATAACACTCTCGGGAATTTCTCGGTTGGCGGATAAATACCACTGGGCAACAAAGGCTGAGAGCACATCTGCTTGCGTCTCTTCAATAGCCACTTTGGGAAATAACGCCTTGGTGCCTATCACTCGACCACCTCGGACAAACATCTGATAGATGCAGACACCTCCAGGGGACATAGCGCAGCCAATAATATCGGCATTGCCTTTACCGCCAATCACCGCTTGCTGCTCTTGTGTGTGTTGTAATGACTGAATTTGGTCTCTAAACTGAGCAGCTTTTTCAAACTCCAAAGACACTGCCGCCGCCTCCATTTGTCGAGCCAGTTCAGACATGATTTTGGTGCTCTTGCCCTCTAAAAACATCATCGCATGTTTTACATCATAGCCGTACTGCTGTTTATCTATCAGCTCTACACAAGGTGCTGTACAGCGCTTGATCTGATATTGCAAACAAGGCCTGGAGCGATTTTTATAAAAACTTTCATCACATTGGCGAATCTGAAATATTTTTTGCAGGATACTTAGCGTTTCGCGCACCGCAGTGCCACTGGGAAAGGGGCCAAAATACTTCCCTTTACGTCTTTTAGCGCCGCGATGAAAGGTCACCGAAGGGTAATCCTCGGCATCGTTGATGAAAATAAAGGGATAGCTTTTGTCATCGCGCAACAAAATATTATAAGGGGGACGATACTGCTTAATCAGATTTTGCTCTAACAGTAACGCCTCAGTTTCGCCGTGAGTAATAGTGATTTCTATATCGGCAATTTTAGCGACTAACGCTTCGGTCTTGGTCGTCAATCCACTGGAGCGAAAATAACTGCTAACGCGATTTTTAAGGTTTTTTGCCTTACCTATATAAAGTAATTCACCTGCTGCATCGAGCATTTGATAAACGCCAGGGCGTTTAGTTAATCTGGCTAAAAACTCTTTACTATTAAATGGATCCAATACAAAACCTTATCAATCTTTAACTTCTATAATCAGCTGCTGAGCAACATTAGCACTGCATACCAAATAGATGTCGCAGTTGCGAGTATTATCCGGCAATAAACTCTGCCAATTGCTACTTTAGCTGGCTTTCACGCTTATTTGCATCCATCAAGCTAGAGAGTGCTTGCTGATGGATCTCAGCCAATTGTTCTCTGGCATCATCAGTAATTGCAGAGCCTGAAGATAGAGAAACCTCTAAATAGACACCTATTTCTGCAAAGTAAAATATTCGGGCACTGTGACTGCCGGCACGGCGTAGTTTGCTCAAAGAAATTTGTGCACCGTGGAGTAAAATGTGATTGATATCAGTAGCGCTCATCAGAGGGTGGCGCTGCTTTTTTAGCACTTGCGTGCGCTTAATATCTGAGTTGGTTTTTTCTGTCATATCTCGCTCTTTTGCCAATACAGGAACTATGTAGCTTGTAAATGCATGAAATAGATTACATATCCACGGAGACTACAATCCACTAGGATAACAATAAAACGCCTTGGAAGTCTTTGAAGATGGTTTTTAATTGCCAAACAAATACAAACAGCGTCGAATACTTGTATCGCAGCAGTATAGTTCAACAAAAAAAATTTAAAGGCTGCAGGAAATATCTTTCGATTTTCAATGCATTTGCAGATTCAGCACAGTGGAAAGCAGATTTGTGGTTGCGCGCAGATCAGCGTTTAATCTTGGCCAGATACATATCGATTTTAGCGCATTGCAAATCGCTATCAGCGCTGAGCATACGCTGCAGGATATCTTCAGGTAATTGCTCTATGATCGAGGCGGACTGAGTCTCAAACGCCCCTCTGAGCAGGTAGGCATTCTCTCCTTTGACTTCTATAAACATCTCATCGAAAGCTTTCACCGACAAATAGCCTGCTCCACTGAATAGATCAGTGCTTTTGTCCCTCGCTATTTTTCCCTGAAAACAGTTAGGTAGGCCCGTTTTACCCGCAGCGGTAGGTTGAGTAATGGTACTGGGGTCTAGTCCCGCTAAAATTTGTGATTGGATGCCACTAATTTCTTGGCTTTGCGTAGGCGCATCAAACTTTACGAAAGGCATATTCCAGTGACGATCTTCAACAGAGAGAGATAAAACGCCAGCCACTGCAGCGAGCAGTAACAGTGTAATGCCTTTATATACATCTTTCATAGATCACCCCGAGTACCTTTCAAGCTTTAATGTTAGCAGCTTGGCTGCCCTGTGTAGTAACGTACCATTAAATAATATTGTTTCTCAGCTTAACAGGTTTGACTATAAAACAGCTGCTTTTTAACAAACAATCGTTTTAAAACCACTATTTAGCCAAACACCAGCGCCTATATGACAAATTTTCATCGTCCATAGTAGCGAATTTGCAACATCTATTAGCTAAACTGCTGAATATTTTCCTGTTATTGTTGAGCTAGTACGATTATTCGTGAAATTGCTTCATAGTGCCTTTTTTATCATTCAACTATATTAAGTGGGCGCCGATAGCCTATTATCGAATCAATTCTAGAGGGCAATGTAATGATTAATACCTTTTATTCCAATACCTCCTATGTAACTCAGCACAGCGAGTTTAGCTCATTTGAGCACGAGGCTCACCGCAACCCGGGAGCAACAGCAAACGAGGCATTATTGGCGCGCTTGGCAAAAAATGTCCCAGGTTTACAGAAAGACGATGTTACCGACTTAGCCAGCAATGATTTCAGCCCCAATAAAGTTGCTGAAAGGATCGCGAAATTCGTCGCTCTGGGTTTGGAAAATGCCCGCAGTGAAGGTCGTAGTGAAGAGGAAATCCAAAGTAAATTCGATGCAGCTATGCAAGGGGTGCAAAAAGGATTTGATGAGGCGCGAGAAATTCTCGATAGTCTACACTTATTAACTGCCGATATATCCGGCACTATAGATGAGACAGAAGAACTCACTTTTAAAGCATTAGAGGCCATTAACCCCTCTCAAAGTAACTCACCTAGCCTTCCACTATACCAACCCCAAGTAGCGGCACTTGAGCGCTCCTCTCAAGCCGAGTCTTTCTCTTTGGAACTGGAAACCCAAGACGGAGATAAAGTTAAGATTCAGTTCGCCAATCAGAGCAGTAGTGAATCTGCATTTGCCTACTCCGGTGACGGTCAAGGTAACCACAGCGCAATCTATAGCTTGACCCAGAGCCAGAGCAGCGCTTTCCAATTCCAAGTCCAGGGTGATTTGGACGAAGATGAATTAGAGGCGATTGCTAAACTGATTAACGATGTCAGTGAAATCTCAAATGAGTTCTTTAACGGTGACGTGCAAAAAGCCTTCGAGATTGCCACTGAGTTCAACATGGACAAGACCGAGCTGGCCTCAATGAACTTACAGCTAACACGATCGCAGTCCTACACGGGGGCGGCTAGCTATCGCAGCGTAGAGCAAAATAGCACCCCGGATATCGGCAAGCTAGCGGGGCATTTTTTGAATAATTTTGATCAGGCGATCCAGAGGCCTGAATTAGATTTCTTACAAAACATCACGGATGTCAGCCAGCGTTTATTGGACAGCCTGGTCCAGCAAGATTCCAGGTTCCTTGATGCCGATGATGAGCAGCAATCAATCTTTGCAGCCAGTTTGTCACGTATTCAGGATATTATTGAATCTATGCAGCAACAGGATGTGAGTGACGTCGCACCTAGCGCTAGCGTCGATAACAACTAAGCGCTAACTTCTTCACACCTTTGGCTGCACAATTAAACTGTGCCGCCAAAGTTTAGCTATCGCTAAGCAAATGGTTCCTGCGATCAGCACAAGTTGTGCATTCGCGTAATTGTAGACAAACAAATCACTGATTTCTTACCAAGGCTGATTATCCGCTGACAGAGCCACTGATAAACGGTAATATCTAATTTAGTCAGAGCTACTTCCCGTTTATAATTACCTAGGCACCAGTAATGAGCGATAATGTTATTAACTTTAAAAGCCGTCAACAAAAAGCGGCGCACCAGCGCAAGGAAGCTGGATTTAAAGATATGCAGCAAAGATTTGAAAGCGCCCTTCCCAGCGAAAACTCCAGCGGGGAAAAGCTATTGAGTCTGTTCAAAAAAAAGAAAAACACCCGCACACCAAAAAAGAAATGATGTTTAATTTAGGCCTTAAAAAACTTCCCTGTAAGCAAATAATCCCTGGCTACCGCCCGTGTGCAAGAATAGCTGATTAGAGCCCTGCGCAATTACCCCTTTGTCACAAAGATCTAGAAAACCGGCCATTGCCTTTCCTGTATACACCGGATCTAATAACACTCCTTCCAATGATGCGCAACGTTTCACAGCCTCGATCATAGGCTCTGTAGACACTCCATAGCTGGCACCGTAATAGTTACCATTGGTATGTACTACTCCCTTTGCCAACCCCGGATCCAACTCTAAATATTCTAAAACAGCACACAACAGCTCGGTGACTAGCTGCGCTTGTTGCTCTGTGGATTTGCTGACACTAATACCTAAAACTTTAATATCACTGCCACAGGCAATTAACCCAGCTAACAGTCCGGCCTGGGTACCGGCACTGCCCGTGGCTATCACTATCTGATCTATATTCAATTGCTGCTGCTCGATTTGCTGCACTATCTCCATGGCACAACGCACATAGCCTAAGCTACCGATAACGTTAGAGCCGCCGATTGGAATGAAATACGGATGTTTGCCCTGCGCTTGCAGTTCCTGAATTAGATTTTCACAATATAATTGCGGATTCGAATCTGTTTCCAGACGGTGAATATTGGCCCCCAACAACTGATCTAACAAGATATTACCATTGTTATAGAAGTCAGCTTTTGGAGTATCGACAACATCTTCCAAAACCAATTCACAACCTAGTCCAAATTTTGCCGCAGCTGCTGCACTTTGGCGCGCATGATTTGACTGCAAACCACCGATTGTGACTATTGTATCTGCACCCTTTTTTAGCGCCGCTGCAATCAGATACTCAAGCTTGCGGGTTTTGTTCCCGCCACCAGCCAATCCCGTGCAATCGTCTCTTTTAAAATACAAGTTGCAATTAAGCGTGTCAGATAGACGCGGGGCAAATTCAAGAGCTGTGGGACCGTGAGTGATGACTACTCGATCTATTTCAGCAAAATTGCGCATAAAAAACTCTCCGATAGTAAGTAAGGTATAAAAAGTGGAATTTTCAGCCGTGCAAAATATACCGCTCTAAGAGCATCACTCATAGCTTTTTGTCAGCAAAATAAACAGCAGCGGTTTCAAATCAGCTCAAGGGTAAAGTTTCACGTTGCCATTACTCTTTTATATTAATGCAAATACCATGATCAGCCTCTTCAACTACTGATAATTTTCCCCGTTTCATTTTAGTCGGCAGCATCGGCTGTATGCTCTGTCTTATCCTCCTTTGCAGCAAAAAAATAACGCAGTCGTCGCCCGAACTTTAACCTTCAAGGCACCATTATTTGATCTCAAACTGACTACTGCGTGCCTAAGTGCTGTTTATACACCGCAAGTATTTATAGCCGCCATCAAAATACTTATGCTGTAGTGACGCCAACCTCTGCATTGCGCGAATGCACAGCAGGCATTGGCTAAAAGAGCATTCGCTGACTGCCTTTCTTTGGCAAGTTATAGTGGTTTTGCAATAATATGTTGATTGATAGCACTAACAGAAGCGGCCTAATCAGCACAATCGATCAAGTGCGTTATTGGATAGCGAAAAATACCAGTTTGGATGTTTCCAGAGGAACTCGCAGCGCCGATAAAGTATTATTGGCTTTTACAAATGGGGGCATTACATACTCCCAATGCGGCTATAGTCCCATCGTGACTGTAATGTTAAGCAGCACCATTGACTTCGAACTTAATTGTTTATAAAACGACTATGCTATTGTAAAAATGCTTGAGCCCGTCAAATCTTCGCTCTACAAAAGTGTAAAAAGAACCGGCTGCAGATTGTCAGCAATGAATGTCCCAAGAGATCGCCACACTTGATTGCACAGTCAGATTTTTAAATCAGCACAACCGGTTAACTGAGCTTACTCAGCCAGCAATTTTGAGTGATGGGATAAAAACAGGGAAATTGCTATTTCTACTTGCCTGTTATTGCAGTTACTACTAGACTTGCCTCTGATCTTGTCGGGGTGCCTTATTTTAGGCTGAGATTGGCTTTGCCAAATCCCGTTGCACCTGATCAGGTTAATACCTGCGTAGGGAACAAGTTACACTGTAATTTCATTTTCAACTCAGACTATATTGCTATTTTGTAATATCAGCCGATTACAGTCATGCCACTTGTCCCAGAATATTTCACTGACTGGGAATCATTAATGTCACTCTCTGCTTCTTTAAACATAGCCATTGTAGGTGCCGGACTGGTCGGTAGATTACTGGCCTACCAACTCAGTCAGCACAAGCTTAATATCAGCTTATACGAAGCCAATCGGTTGAACAGCGACACTGTAGATAATCAATTGGACGCAGCCGCCTTTACCGCTGCCGGTATGATAGCCCCTGTCTCTGAAGCTTTGGAGGCCGATCTAGACAGCTATTATCTAGGCAAAACTTCTCTGCAGCTTTGGCCCAGCATTGTCGCTGAGCTGAACCTAAAAAACACTGCCACGATTAATTATCAGCAAAGTGGCAGCCTAATTTTATGTCATCCGCAAGATCGTGCTGAACTTGCGCACTTTTCCAGAAAAACCCACAAGCTCGCCAGCACCACAGGTGCAGCATTTACTACCCTAATTGGTAAAGACATCCATCAGTTAGAACCTGATATTGGCAACGGTTTTGAACAGGGCATATTACTGCCAGATGAAGCGCATATAGACAATAGAGCGCTGATGTCCAGCTTGTTGCAACAATGCCTAAAACAAGGCGTGCTACTGATAGATGACACCTTAGCCGAAATCGACAACAATCGTGTACTGGCCAACAATAAAAGCAGCAGCTACGATTGGGTTTTTGACTGCCGCGGTATCGGCGCTAAGAGCCATCGACCTGAACTTCGAGGTGTTCGCGGTGAAGTATTGAGAGTCCACTGCCCGGATGTTAATTTTAACCGGCCTATTCGATTAATGCATCCGCGCTATCAATTATACTTAGTGCCTAAGCCCGGGGGGCAATATGTAATTGGTGCAACGCAAATTGAAAGTGAAGACCGCTCATCCGTGACTGTGCAATCTATGTTGGAGCTTTGCAGTGCTATGTACAGCATCAACCCAGCCTTTGCAGAGGCGAGAATACTAGAGCAAAACACCAACTTGCGACCCGCTTTAAATGACAACAAAGCCAGTATCTTAGTCTGTGACCGGCATGTATCTATCAACGGACTGTTTCGCCACGGGTACTTGATAGCTCCCGCAATTGTACGCAGTGTTATTCACTGGCTAGAGGGTCGACACTGCCAACATCATAAAATACTTTTCAGATCCATGGAGCATATTGATGCTTAATATCTCAGTGAATAATCAAGAATTTTCAGTGGCTGAAGATTGCAATTTAGTGCAATTAATTTTAGCGGCCGGCTTTGCCGATCAGAGGATTGCATTGGCAGTCAACGGTGAGTTCGTGCCAAAAGCGCAATACTCAACAACCCAGCTATCGCAACGCGATAGAGTTGACATAGTTAAACCTATTGGAGGCGGCTAATGCAGCACAGCGACACTTTAACCTTATACAACACGACCTTTAACAGCCGATTCCTACTGGGAACGGCACTGTATCGCTCTCCCAGCGAAATGTGCGAGGCCATAAAAGCCTCCGGCTCAGAGCTTATTACTTTAAGCTTGCGCCGACAAAATCCACAACAAAACGATGGGGAAGCATTCTGGCAACTGATTAAAGATACCGGCTGTAAATTGCTGCCTAATACGGCGGGATGCAAATCGGCAAAAGAGGCAATTAATCTCGCTGAAATGTCCAGAGAGTTGTTTGCCACTGACTGGATCAAACTCGAAGTGATCGGCGATGATTACAATCTACAGCCCGACCCTTTTGAACTGGTTATAGCCGCCACTGAACTGATTAAGCGAGGTTTTAAAGTCTTACCTTATTGCACTGACGATCTGGTACTGTGTCTTAAATTACGCGATGCGGGCTGTCAGGTACTGATGCCCTGGGGGGCCCCCATAGGCACCGGTCAAGGGCTGTTGAACAAATACCACTTGCAGAGTTTGCGCGAGCGGATTACCGACATCCCACTGATCATCGATGCGGGTTTAGGCTCTCCATCGCAGGCCGCTGCAGCATTAGAAATGGGCTATGACGCGGTACTACTCAATACCGCTGTGGCCAAAGCCGATGATCCGGCATTAATGGCCAGAGCTTTTTCACAGGCTATCAGTGCCGGGCGCAGCGCCTATTTAGCAGGCCTGATGCAGCGCAGACAAACAGCAGCGCCGAGCACCCCAGTGCTAGGACAACCTTTCTGGCACCAAAAAAAGAGTTAATCAGCGATCATGTCTTGCGAACTATCTTCCTTCGAACAGTTGTTTTGCGGTGTAAGTTATATCGACTGCAGCGCCGAGCGACAGTTATCAGTCTGCGATATTCTGACCCCTCTGTTAAAGGACAGCGTCAGTTTAGCCCAGCAAAACAACAGCCGCACTGCTAAAATCATCAGGGTAGTTATCGATGAACAGCAACTGCAAAACCAGTTAGTGGATATTAATGCCGCCCTACAGCTGTTAAAGACAGAAGCAGTGCAAATTGTCTGCGAGATAGTGCTCAGTACAGAGCAACTGCGCAGTGCTGTCGATGACAAAGGTCAACGCGATCTGCTTTTACAGCTGGCGCAACACTCAAACTTGTTGATCTGTGAATTTGAGATATTTACCCTGATCACGCAGACAACGGGTCCCGCTGCGCATAACCAGTTGGAAAACTCTCAATTACTAAACGGTTTGTCTGTGCAAGCGGTGCTTCTCAGGTCTGGCCATGGCCGCTGGCTATATTGCACTACCAGCAATTGGGGACTGCTGTCTTTTGCAGACAAAAAAGGCGCCACAGGCAAGCAGTCTGCTTTAACCACAGCGATTGCTGATCACAGCGGATGCGGCTCTTTATCCGCCGCTATCTCAGCCTTCATGATAACCGGCAAACGCCGTTGCGATGCCATAGTACTGGCATTGGCTTTCCTGCAACAAAATGCAGATCCGCCAGCGACTGGTCAAAGACTGCAACCCCAGGCAAAAATCTCATTCGGGGGCTGGCCCTGCGATTTAGCCTCTTACCCAAAATTAGATACTGGACTGACAAGCTCTAAAATTACGCCTTTTGCCTCGACAAACACTCTATCACTTGGCCTCTACCCCGTGGTTGACACTATCACCTGGCTGGAGAAACTATTAGAGCTGGGAGTCAAGACTATTCAGCTGCGCATTAAAGATACTGCTGACGAACAATTAGAGAAATTAGTGGCAAAAGCGGCACAACTTGGCAAGCAATATCAGGCCAGATTGTTTATCAATGATTACTGGCAGCTTGCTATCAAATACCAGTGCTATGGGGTACATCTGGGACAGGAGGACTTAGACGACACTGATTTGAGCGCTATTGCAGCAGCGGGCTTATGTTTAGGTGTCAGCACCCACAGTGAATATGAGTGGCTCAGAGCTATTGCCGTTAAGCCCAGTTATATTGCAATGGGCACTGTCTATCCAACCCAGACTAAGCCGGCGATCTTGATTGGTTTAACTAATTTACAGCGCTGGAGTAAGACCTTAGCAAGGGACTACCCTCTGGTTGCCATCGGTGGTATTAAATTAGATAACATTGAGCCAGTATTAGCCTCTGGAGTAGGATCTGTCGCCGTGGTCACTGCAATTACACTGGCTGAGGATTACCGACTGGCGACTGAGCAGTTGACCCAGCTACAGCAAGCACAGCGGCGAGTTTAAGCAAACCTACGCCAGTGTCCCACTGCATAACTTTGTTAGTATGCTGATAATTGAGGCGCTGCTCGTTTATAGATCAAGACTTTGACACTTTTTTCACGATCTTGCTCGGCAAAGTCTTCGGGAACAGCCAAATGCTGCTCGAAGACAAATTCACTGCACTGCTCAGCCATTAAGGTTTTAATAAATTGACTGCTTTGCTCCGGGTCATTATGGCAGAGCATCACAGTGGCATTTGCCGTAGTAAGCTGCGACAAGCGCCTTAGCACTTTACAATAATCGCGCTCGGCGATAAAAGAGCCCGGCTGAAAACTTGGCGGATCTATAACCACTATGTCGTAGGGACCAGGCTTTTTTATCCGCGACCAGGATTTCAACATATCGTAAGGCATGAACTGACTTGCACCTTTGTCCTGGTGATTTAGCTGGTGATTTTTGCGGCCAATTGTCAGCGCCCTCTTACTCACATCAACATTCACAACTGACTTTGCTCCACCTGCGATCGCCGCCACTGAAAAGGCACAAGTATATGAAAACAAGTTCAATACATTGGCACCTTGCGCCTGCGCCCTCAACCAATTGCGGCCATTACGCATATCCAAGAACAGGCCAAAATTTTGGAACTGCAGCGGCTCTATTTGATAGATCAACCCCGATTCAGTAACCTGCATCACCTCAGATACTTCACCGTAGGGAATGCTAAATTTTGTATCGCGTTTGCGACCACGCTCTTGAACCAGCACTGCCTGAACAGCGTCTTTAGCAGCGAGCAACGCCACTAATTGCTCCAACATCGATGTTTCAACATCATCATATAAGCGGATCACTGCCACAGGGGGCAGCCAATCAATGACGATCGCCTGCAGCGACTCAATGACTTTGCTGCGACCGTGAAATAGCCGGCGCACTTCCCATCGGCCGTCAATAAGAGACTGGTCAAATTGATGGTCGATCCAGGCGCTTAGCTCGGGTGGTAGTTTGTTTGGTAAGACAGAGGTATCAGACATTAAGAAAGGTTTTCAACTAATAAGGGTGGTTTTTCAGCCTTTAGAGGCGCGAGAATATGCGAATTATAACCTATCACTGATAAGTTAATAGCAAGCCGGTAAATAAATCGGGCCCAAGGGCGATAAAGCCGACAATCAACTAAGAAAATTCTCAGCTAAATGCTACAATACAACTACTATTTTCTTAATTAACTCAGACATATATCGCCCTTATGATAATTGAATACATTAGACAAAGTATCTTTTTTTTGCGAAGTAACATCGCTGTACTAGCAAAAATTCATCTACCCTTTATTTTTATCTTCAATGTTCTACTACTACAGATTGAGCAACCTCTAAGCAGTGAGAATAGTGATACTTTGCTGTATATCTCTGCATTAAACTTACTTTTTATCCCTATCTATTGGGGGGCTACAATTGCTTTTATGCAATCGACCATAGAGGGCCCACAATACACCGCTGGTCAAGCTATAGTTGCTAGCTTTAGCAACTGGCCAAGACTCTTTCTGGTCTTTTTAATCTCAAGCATCTGTATTATATTAGGTTTTATGGCCTTCATTGTGCCAGGCATCTACATTGCTGTCAGGTTGTCAATTGCCGACTATATCTGTGTGGTAGAAAAAAAATTGCCATTACCGAGTTTAAAGCAAAGCTGGCAGCAAACTGAAGAATATGTCTGGCCAATTTTAATCGGCACCATCGCTATCCTAATGGCGATAATGCTCGCTGATTACTTGCTCTCAACGCTGCTAAGCTCCATTGTCAATGATTATCAGTATCTAAGTTTGCTGCTGGATATCTGTTTCGACTTTATGAATGTATTAGTGATGATCTACGGATTTAGAATTTACTGCCTGATCAAGCAAAAAATATAAAAAAGCGCCTCCAGGCTCAATCTAAGCTCAATATATCCCTGTCTATTTTTAACTCTTACCTTATAATGCTAAGACGTTAAAAATAATAATTTTATGCTGGTATTTGCTAAGGATTATCCAATGACTACTTTTCACTTGAAAGATCCGCTTGATAATGAGCTCTTTTCCGAGGCATATGATGAGTTTTTAGAGCAGTACAGCCTCTGTGAATCAAGCATTGTTGATTTAGAGCACGAGCCTAAAAACACTGTATTACTTGACGATCTATTCCGCACTATCCATACAGTTAAAGCCAATACCAGTCTACTGGGTTTCGCCCCTATGGTAGTGATACTGCAAGAATTGGAAACAATCCTCGACTTAGTGCGTCGTGGCAAAATCCCCTTTACCGACCGAGCTGGCGACCTGACTTTATTGTTGATGGATAAAGCCAGAGATTTTATGGAACAGTTTAGAAAGGCCGGAAAAGTCGAATACAACAAAGAGCTCTACAACTCTGTAGAGCTTGGATTACAACAACTCGCAGCCAGCTCACCAGAAATGATGGCACCGATTTTGGTCAATATCATCGCCCAGGTTGACCCCAATACATCACTGTCTGCCAACAACAAAAAAAACTGGCTGCAAGCACTGTCTGCAGATAATGCAGATTTAGAGTTTTTATATCAGATGGCTAAAACCTGCGAGAGTCGAGTGGGTTACTGGCAGGGGCGAACTGACAGAATTGGTCAACTGGCACTGGCAATGAATCAAGCTGCCGGCTCACCTGTCGACCCCGTCACTTTAGCCGCTTCATTATTTGCCCATGACGTAGCTATGGCATTCTTGCCCACTCCGCTGCTAAACCAGCAGGGCAGACTCAATGAGAAACAGCAAACTTTAGTGCGACAACACGTACAAACCTCGTCGCAATTGATGCGCTCGCTGTTCAACTCCCACCTAGCCGGACTGATGTTGATGCAGCATCAAGAGCTGGTCGATGGCACTGGCTATCCTAATGGCTTAACCGCTGAAGACATCAACCCCGGTGCAAAAATTATTGCCATAGTACATACCTTTGAAGCCATCACCCACGGCCATACCAGCGTCTCACTGCATAAAAGACCTTTGATGCGTGCACTTTTAGAGATAAACAAAAAAGCCGGCGTAGAGTTCAGTGAACGCTGGGTCGAAATATTTATGCAAGTTGTACGAAAATTCAACTGAGTACTCTCTAGCGCCAGCAACTGATCAAAACATACAAATCCTTACCATAGCAGAGCGACCGGGCTGACAGACAGCTCGGACTGCGACATTTTTTAGCACTCAGCCCTTTAAGCAACTATAGGAAACAGCGACCAGTGAAGCGTAAATTTTGGAGCAAGCAGATATTAGATCTCATCCCTTATACCCCGGGAGAACAACCTAAGATAAATGATCTGATAAAACTCAATACCAACGAAAACCCCTACCCACCTACTCCATTAGTCAGCCAACTGCTCGCTCAATTTGATATAGATCACTTGCGCCGCTACCCAGACCCAGAAAGCACTCAGCTTAGCCAAACATTGGCTGACTACAACAATGTTGCAGTCGACAATATCTTTATCGGCAATGGCTCTGATGAAGTATTAGCCCACGCCTTTATGGCCTTTTTTCGCCAGCAACGGCCAATATTAATGCCGGACATCAGTTACAGTTTCTATACTGTGTACTGCGATCTCTACGCTATCAAAGCCACTGCGATACCCATCGAAGATGACTTCTCTATCAACTTAGCTAAATACAACATCGCCAATGGGGGGATTATTTTTGCCAACCCCAACGCCCCTACAGGCGGTGAAGTTTCACTTCAGGAAATTGAGCAATTATTGAAAATTAATCAGCAGTCTCTGGTCATTGTTGATGAAGCTTATGTAGATTTCGGCGCTGAATCTGCAGTGGCACTGACTCAGAAATATGATAACTGCCTGGTGATTCAGACATTATCAAAATCCCGTGCCCTTGCAGGCTTGCGGATTGGCTATGCGATTGGCAATAAAAATTTAATCGAGGCACTGGAGCGGGTTAAAAACAGTTTCAATTCCTATCCCCTAGACATGCTAGCTCAAGCTTGCGCTAAGAGCGCAATCGAAGATGAAACGTACTTTCAGGGAACCCTGAAAAAAATCATCGCCACCAGAACATGGACAGAGCAGCAATTAGCGACACTCGGCTTTAAGGTACTTCCCTCTAAAACAAACTTCTTGTTTGTGCAACACAAGAACCTTGCCGCCATTGAAATAATGCAATTCTTACGAGATAACAAAATTATTGTGCGTCACTTTACTAAAGAGAAAATAAGTAATTACTTGCGCATAAGCATAGGCACACAATCGCAAATGCAAAGCTTGATAGAATGTTTAAATACACTACCGGGTATAGAAGGCAAATAATACTGCCATTTCAATGATCGGCAACCAGGCCATTGCACAACAGCCTGGTAACACCCTTGTTGACTTTTAAAGGCTTTCGTCTATTTCGACGCGATTATTTCCACTGGCCTTAGCTATTTGTAAGTTTTCCTCGGCGCGACGCAGCATTGTTTCATGAGTCTCTTCAACATCCCCTAAAGTCACCCCTCCAATACTGACTGTAAACTTCAAATCACCTTGCGGAAAGGGAATTTCTAATGCTTCGACCATTACTCTGATACGTTCGGCAGCTAAGCCGGATTGCTCAATATTCGTTTCTGGTAAAAACATAACAAATTTATCATCACCGTATCTGGCCAAAAAGTCCGCTGTCCTTTTAAAGCCATGTAAGTTAGCCACTAGCTGCTGCAGTATTAAATCTCCAGCATCCCAGCCAAAACTTTCATTAAAGGCATGAAAATTATCTATATCTACCATCAGGAAAGAGCAGAGCCAATCGTAGCGCTGCGCCTGAGCGACCGACTGGCTAAGCACTGTCATTAAGGCACGGCGATTATAGGCGCCCGTCAGAGGATCACGTTGAGCTTGATTGATTATCTTTCGCTCTAACTTCACTTCTTCACTGCGATCGGCAATCACAAATAACAATTCATTTTCCGCCGTTCTCTGACAGCGGGTCTGCCAAATGTGCGGCTCTTTCATACCGAGCTCAACCCAATCAGGTGATTCTTTTAACTTCATCGAATATTGCACAAGTACTGATTCAGAACTGTCTATCGCTGCGTTTATCTGACTATTAACTTGGGTCATCATTTCAGATGGGAACAGCAATGCAAACGAAAGACCTACCAAACTTTCTACTAGCAGCCAATCTTCAACACCAGCACTTGCTCTTAGCACTTCGCCCTGATTGTTTAATAAGAGCACTATTTCTTCAACATTCGCCGCTAAAAGGTCAAATCGATCTTGTATAATTTCTTCGGCCATAAACTTCACCTAGATATCGTAAAAAGATAATTTAATTGTTATAACATCAGACTAGCACTATATGCGATTGACCTTGTTAGAACAACTCAGAGCACATCTGTTTAAAACATGTTTTATAAGAACAACTATATGAATTAACAAATATACAAAGTATTAACGAGAGTCAACCAAAATGCTACAAGATTTGCCAAAGTTTTAATAGAGGAGCGGATAATTAAGCACAGGATAGTCAAGCGTGTCGGCAACCCACGAGATCAAAACTACTGCTGGTACCTTCTGATTAGCCTGGCCTCGTCCGCGTGAAGATCAATATTATAGCTCATCGACAACTTTGCAAAACCCGCCACCCAAAGGTCAATTTCGCTCAGTTCAAGTTTCACTTCCCCAAACATCAATACATCGCCACCGCCCTCAACGGTCAGCTGAACCCCGTCCCCCTGAAGACTATATTCAGTGTCACTGATTTTTTCACAGCTCCACTGAGCTGAGCAAATACTCTGCACTAACTCCTCTAGTGGCATTGCAGTATAGACAGTGGCAAATAGCTTCATCTCACCTCCGTGTGATCAAGATGCATTGGCTCGCTGCATTAATTTTGTTAGCACTTTAGCGGCGGCTACCATGGCAAAGGTGGTAGTGACGACGGTTGCGGCACCAAAGCCTGTATTGCAGTCTAATCCGCCATCAGCGCTGCTGGTTTTTGTGGTATTCACAGTACCATCTCCCTGAGGATATTTTAATTGTTCGCTAGAATAGACGCAATCGACGCTAAAACGCTTTCCCGAGCGGCTGAAACCGTAGTCTCTGCGCAACTTCGAACGCACTTTCGCAGCGAGCGGGTCATTTTTGGTACGCGATAAGTCCGCCACCGCAACGCAAGTAGGGTCCAACTGGCCACCTGCTCCACCAATACTAATAATGTTAATTTTACTGCGTTTACAGCTGGCAATGACTGCTGCTTTATCACCGACACTGTCGATTGCATCGACCACATAATCCAAGTGCGGCACCAGTATTTCACGCACATTATCACTACTTATAAATGTTTTCTCTTCATGCACTAAACAAAGTGGATTGATGTCTGTTAAGCGATCAGCCATAGCGGCGGTTTTACTTTGGCCTATGGTACTCTCAAGGGCGTGGATTTGGCGGTTGGTATTGGTCACGCAGATATCGTCTAAATCTACTAAAGTAATCTCTCCTATACCAGAGCGCACTAGCGCCTCCGCTACCCAGGATCCTACTCCACCTATACCTAATATACAGACATGCGATTGGCGAAACTGCGCCAGCGCAAGCTCGCCATAAATTCTTTTTGTTCCGGCAAAACGCTCATCATAGTTGGACACTAACACACCTATAAGTAGACAGACTTACGCCTATTGACTAGTTGCAATAAAATTAAAATTCTTCATCAGTGAATTCAGTCACTACCACATTGGAGCAGACATTACACTTGCCCTCAACATAGATTACTCCTGACAGCTCGTACTCACAGGGGCTATTGAGCCCTAAGTTCTCTTTCTGACAACTATCACACCAAGTGTTTTGAATAAAATCTTGCTGCTCAGCTTGTGAGCGCGCGTTAAAATCTCTTGGAATTTTTTCGTCTATTTTATCTGTCATGAATCTATCCTTGTTTTAGAATATAAGGTGCTATGCTCTAGCACTGCTAAATTGTACCTATTAAGCCCGGGACCATTTAAGACTACCAGGGTCAGCCCAAGGCTCTAATAAGGCCAGAAACTGTGGGGCCAAAAATAAATCTCCCTGATTGGGATCACAACGAAAATTATACTCTTTATTGGCAAAGTTAAATGATAGCTGCCAGGCGTGCAAGTAACACCTGTCTGCAACTATTGCAGGCTCGCCAGCTGCCTTTAGTGCAGCGTAGATAGGGTCTCCGATAATTGCAGAGCCTATACTTTTAAGCGCTACCCGCAACTGGTGGGTCTTTCCCGTTTCTGGTTTCAACAAAAATAGCCGCCTGCCCGACCCTGCGCTGACACTGACGAATCGACTGACTGCAGGGTTATTGGTACTCTTTAACAATTTCCAGCTGGAGCGCCTGGATTTTTGCATATCACCTTTTACAGTTCCCTGCTTTTTTCGTGGCTTATTATCACTCAGTGCCAGGTAATATTTTGCAATTGAGTGCCCCTCAAACAGCGCACCGAATTCAGCTGCTACCTTTGAGGATTTGGCAAATATCATCAGCCCAGAAGTAACCTTATCCAACCTATGCACTACATAGAGTTTAGCTTGCAGTTGTTGTGACAAAAGAGCTGCAAAACCTGCTACTTGATCATCACAGTGGACACTGAGTGAAATGGGTTTACAAACCACTATGAAATCATTATTTTCGAATAATAGAGCAAACATATGACACTTTTCTCAGCTCGAGCATTTATAATTTGCTCTATAAATAGTAATCAATCCGATGAAAGAGTTTGCAAGCTTATTTAGAACTAGCGGATTTAATCGCACTTTAAGAAACGAATCTGCTCCCACACCAATAGCTCTAAACCAACCCGATCGTCGAACCTTAAAATCAGGCGCCACAATGCAGTAATAATCTTAGCGGCGCAACTGAAAAGTATAATAGTCATCACATAATGCCAATGCCTGACAAAAGCCATTCCTGTTTAGCTATAGCAATCAGATTACATAATCCCGGGGCTTAAACGGGAAGTAATAGTAACCACCAGCTTTCAACTCAACTAAGGAATATATGCTCCCTAACAATACTCTCTGATTTGCAGTCAGAACCGATGATAATTGCCAACGTCCTTTCCCTGTAGATCGGATAGCGGTTAACCTGATGTATCCAAGTAAAGTATCTGCGCCTGTAACTGCAGTAATAGCTTAAAATCAATCTTGCATACAACTAGATTTCAACAAAGAAATAACAAAAAACACCTGCTTTTAAGATAGTAGAAGCAATAGACATCCTTTTATTACAAAATAATGCCCTTCGAGCTACACTTAACAAGCTCAATAATTAAGCAATTTGACTCTGATAGTATTTTTTAGCAAATAATTGAACTATTTAATTAACATTAGATGAATATTTTTTCTCGAGGAGTTATCATCCATTTTAATTACTAACTAGCCTCATTCTGATATAGAATTAATCACTTAGAAGGGATGATCATCACCTTTTTGAGTGTAAATACCGACGTTTAATAATTAATTTTATCTAAGAGAATGCTTTTCAAACTTCCCGGGGAGCAAAGGGGATTTTTGATGAATTTTGGTCAACAGCAATTACACATTGATTAGGCTGCAAAGCAAAAAACAACAACGCAATAGGTAACAATAATGAACAACTATCAAACATTCAAAAAAGTGGCTGGTATTTTTACCCTTTCACTTGTTATCACTGGCTGTACCACCGCCACCAATACTAAATCTGAACCTTGGGACACCAAGCGAGTTCTCTGCGTCGCTGCAGGTGGTTTGGCTGGCGCCGCTCTGGATGCTGCAGCCAATGGCAATAGCGATGGCAGCTCAAAAGCGGTTGGTGCTCTGGTAGGAACAGGACTAGGCGCTATTTTCTGTGCACCAGGTGTGGTATTGGATGGAGATCAAGACGGTGTTATCGATAAGAATGACGAGTGCCCGTACACCCCTCTTGGCACTGCAGTGAATGCAGTAGGTTGTTCATTAGATGATGATAAAGACGGCGTAGCAAACACTATTGATCAGTGCCCTAACACTCCTATCGGCACTGAAGTAGATGAAACTGGCTGTGCAATAATCAATGATCAAGATGGTGACGGTGTTTTAGACGAAGCTGATCAGTGCCCTGATACCCCAGCGGGAACAGTGGTTAACTCTATCGGTTGTGATGCCAGCTTAGCATTTGTTCTTGAAGGTGTTAACTTCGAATACAAGTCTAGCGATTTAACTGCTGACTCCAAGCTGATTTTGAACAGAGTAGCCGCCAAACTTGTTGCTGCTGATGCACAAGTACTTGTTGCCGGTCACACTGACTCTATCGGTGGCAATGCATACAACATCGGCCTCTCCGATCAGCGAGCAGCCTCTGTTAAACAGCACTTAATCTCTCAAGGCGTTGCTTCAGATAACATTTCATCGCAAGGTTTTGGCGAAGACAACCCAATTGCCAGCAATGAAACTGATGCGGGACGCGCACAAAACAGACGCGTCGAGATGCAAATTCAAAACTAAAAAATATTGATTTAGCGAGCCGGCCTAAGCGCCGGCTTTTTTGTACCTGCAGAAAACCTCAAGATAATATACGATTAAGTCTCATTTACTAATTTCCAGCAACCTACTACAAAAATGGCCTATTACGGGACAAATTAGCAGTTAAATCTTAGATCTGTTTTATTTAAAGTCGATAAATTTTTGGATTGTCGACAATCTAATTGCTATAAGGTAGAATATCACTCCCGTTTCAATAGTCAGAGATAAACTCGAATACTATTGAATATGTGCCGGAGTTTTCCATATTAAAGCAATTAACCGGCAGATTGACAGATGAGGGCTAAACCGTGCTTAAAGCTTACCGTAAACATGTAGAAGAACGCGCCATTCAAGGCGTCCCACCAAAACCATTAGACGCTGACCAAACTGCAGCTCTGGTTGAATTACTTAAAAGCCCACCTTCTGGCGAAGAAGACTATATTTTAGAGCTGCTTAAAGAGCGAGTACCTGCTGGCGTTGATCAGGCAGCCTATGTAAAGGCAGGGCTTTTAGCGGCAATAACTACAGGGGAGGCAACCTCACCCCTTATCGATAAAGTATCTGCGGTAAAGATTTTAGGCACAATGCTTGGCGGTTATAATATCCAGCCACTTATCAGCTGCCTGGATGACGATGCTCTGGCTCCCGCCGCTGTGATCGCTTTATCCCACACACTGCTAATGTTCGATGCTTTCCACGATGTCAAAGAAAAAATGGATGCAGGCAATTCATTTGCCAAGCAAATTATCGAATCTTGGGCAGCTGGTGAGTGGTTCACTTCTAAGGCAAAACTTGCTGATAGCATCACTTTGACTGTATTTAAGGTGCCAGGCGAAACCAATACCGATGATCTGTCTCCGGCACCCGATGCCTGGTCACGCCCAGACATCCCGCTGCACGCCAATGCCATGCTAAAAATGGCGCGCGAAGGCATTGAACCTCAAGAGCAAGCTGCCATAGGCCCGCTAGCACAAATTGAAGCCGTCAAAGCCAAAGGCCATCCGGTTGTCTATGTAGGTGACGTGGTGGGCACTGGTTCTTCACGTAAGTCAGCAACCAACTCTGTGCTGTGGTTTTTTGGTGACGATATCCCCTCTATCCCCAACAAACGCACCGCCGGCTTCTGTTTCGGCAACAAAATCGCGCCCATCTTTTTTAATACTATGGAAGACGCCGGGGCACTGCCAATCGAAATGGATGTCGATCAGATGCAGATGGGGGATGTTATTGTCGTCTACCCTTATCAGGGCAAAGTGACCAATGAGGCCGGGGAAACTATCTCAACTTTCTCACTGAAAACCCAAGTGCTTCTGGACGAAGTTCAAGCCGGCGGACGCATACCTTTGATCATTGGCCGAGGCCTGACCGAGAGAGCCAGAGAAGCGCTGTCACTGGCTCAAACTGACCTTTTCAGAACACCGGATCAGCCTGTTGCTACTGCTGATCAAGGCTATACCCTGGCACAGAAGATGGTAGGTAAAGCTTGCAGTGTTGAAGGCATTTTGCCCGGCACATACTGCGAACCTAAGATGACCACCGTCGGCTCTCAGGACACAACCGGTCCTATGACTCGCGACGAACTAAAAGATCTTGCCTGCCTTGGATTCTCCGCTGATCTTACTATGCAATCTTTCTGCCATACATCTGCCTACCCTAAGCCTGTCGATGTAAATACTCACCACACACTCCCGGATTTCATTATGAACCGTGGCGGTGTTTCACTGCGCCCAGGTGATGGTGTAATTCACTCTTGGCTAAATCGCATGCTGCTGCCTGACACAGTGGGTACTGGTGGTGATTCACATACCAGATTCCCTCTGGGCATTTCATTCCCAGCAGGCTCCGGCCTGGTTGCCTTCGCAGCCGCCACCGGGGTAATGCCACTGGATATGCCAGAGTCAATCCTGGTTCGCTTTACAGGTAAAATGCAACCGGGCATTACCTTGCGTGACTTAGTACATTCTATCCCTTACTACGGCATCCAGGAAGGGCTATTAACGGTCGCAAAAGCCGGCAAAGTTAATGAATTCTCCGGCCGTATTCTAGAAATTGAAGGCCTGGAAGAATTAACAGTTGAACAGGCGTTTGAGTTAACTGATGCTTCGGCGGAGCGCTCTGCAGCAGGTTGTACTATCACTTTAAGTGAGAAGTCCATTACTGAATACCTGAGATCCAACATCACCATGCTGAAGTGGATGCTGGACGACAATTACGGTGACGCACGTACTATTTCTCGTCGTATAATAGCAATGCAAGAGTGGCTGGAAAACCCAAGCATGATGCGTGCCGATGCCAACGCTGAATACGCTCACGTGCTGGAGATCGACATCTCTGAAATCAAAGAGCCGATCCTCTGCGCACCGAATGACCCGGATGACGCCCGACTACTTTCACAGGTACAAGGTCAGAAAATCGACGAAGTTTTCATCGGTTCTTGCATGACCAATATTGGCCACTTTCGCGCCGCAGGTAAATTGCTGGAAGCAAACAATAGCCCTCTGCCTACTCGCATGTGGATTGCACCACCGACCAAGATGGACGCAGCGCAACTTTCGGATGAGGGTTACTACAATATCTTTGGCAGCGCTGGAGCACGTATCGAAACGCCGGGCTGTTCTTTGTGCATGGGCAACCAGGCGAGAATTGCCGACAAGTCAACGGCAGTCTCAACCTCTACTCGTAACTTCCCGAACCGCTTAGGTACGGGTGCTGATGTTTACCTGGCCTCTGCTGAGCTTGCCTCAGTCGCCGCCATCACCGGCAAGCTGCCAACAGTTAGCGAATATATGGAGCACGCCAAGACTTATGACACTATGTCGGATGAAATATACCGCTATTTGAACTTCGATCAAATGGAGACATACGTTAAGAAGGCCTCAAACGTAATCCCATCGGTAGAAGTCTAGTAATAGCGGCACTCCGCTCTTTCTGAACAGGCCTATTGCCAGTATAATATCCCGCCACAGCAGCGACTGTGGCGGGGTTTTTTTTTCCCATCGCTGCTGCAACTTAACAAAAATTTTACATTCACTAGGCCCGAGACACTTATGGCTAACCTTATTTTATTAAATAAACCTTTTCATGTACTGAGTCAATTCACCGATTCCGAAAACAGAAGCACTTTAAAAGACTATGTTACTCAGAGCGGTTTCTATCCTGCAGGCAGACTGGACTATGATTCAGAGGGACTCTTGATACTGACTGATGATGGACAGACTCAACACCAGCTCGCCAATCCAGCCTTTAAACTGGAAAAAACTTACTGGGTACAAGTGGAGGGAGTGATAACAGATAAGGCCTTGCAACAACTGGTGCGAGGAGTGCAGCTAAAAGATGGAAAAACTAAACCGGCAAAAGCCAAAGCAATCACGCAGCCGCAGATATGGAATAGAACTCCGCCAATTCGTCAGCGCAAGGACCAACCCACATCATGGCTGGAACTGAAAATAAAAGAGGGCAAAAACCGTCAGGTAAGACGCATGACCGCCGCTGTAGGGTTTCCCACTTTGAGGCTGATTCGCTATGCCATAGGCAACTGGACGGTCGACAATTTAGCGCCGGGAGAGAACCGCTGTGAAGCGGTACATTTAGCTATTGAGAAAAAGAAACCGTCAGCGCAAAAAAACAACCATGGCAGAAGCACTGATAGAAGAGTCGCTAAAAGCACCAATCACAGAACCAGACAGAGCTCTCAGCGCAACAAAACCTGAAGCAGATTAATCTTCGATCAGGCTGATGCCAGTCTTAGATATTTCGATGCGCCCCAGTTTTTTCAGCGTTCCCAATGCCATCTTATAAGATTTTTTACTGATGCCAAACTGCTGATAAATATCCTCAGGTCTACTTTTATCACCCAGAGCACTCTGGCCACCGCGGTCTTCCAGATCATCTAAGATCTGCTGACAGAGCTCATCGACTTTGGCGTAACCAGGCTTTTCTAGCATCACGTCTATTTTGTCGTGATCCAATAACCTTTTGATATAACCCTTGCGCTTATGACCTGGACGCACTGTTTTAAACACATCTCTAGCATGTAATACAGCCCAGTACAGATCATTGACTATGACACTAAAGCCCAGATCATTTTTTCTGACAACAAACAGCGAAACTTCATCGCCCATCTTCAAATTGGACGAGTCATTTTTTAAAAACTTATCCAGCTTAGTTGAAGCGGCAATTCTGTCGGTATTATCCAGATAAACTCTGACCGTTATCCTCTGCCCTGGCTCCAATGTCTTACGCTGTTCAGCATAGGGGACTAGCAGCTGTTTAGGTAACCCCCAATCCAAAAACGCGCCAGTATCATTGACTTCTGCAACGGTTAAAGTGGCAAATTGATCGACTTGCACTAAAGGTTTTATCCTACTGGCGATCACATAATCATCTGAATCTAAGTAGACAAACACTTCAATTGTATCGCCTTTCTTAGTGTTTTCTGGTACATCAGCCTTAGGTAGCAAAATGCCGCCGTATTTTCCACCTTCCAGATAGAGACCTATTTCCGCTTCGCGAATAACTTCTAATTTGTTAGTTTTACCTATTTCTATCACAGGGCGCTCTCATTGGTTTATTGGGGCAGCGCTGCTAATTTGTTTAGCCTGGCCGCCAACTCACAGTCAATACGTATTAAACTGCGCTCTAGTATAACTTATCTTTAATTTCTATACTGCTCGAGAATCTAGCTTTGCCCTGAACGGACTTAAAACAACCTCTGCCATGGCTACGACCACAGCGAGGCAATTGCGCCTATTGCACCGCCAAACACTCCCCCCCAAACAACCAGCCAGCCCAAATGTTTTTTAATCATTTTTTGTACTATTTCTTTCACCAGTAACGGAGTTAATTCCTGCAACCTCTGCTCAACGATAAGCTCAACTTTTTCAATCAGGCCACTCACTTTTGCGGGTTGCTCCAACTCACGGGACAACAGCTGCTTAAAGCTCTCAGATTTGCTGGTCTCGATGATCGAGTGTTTAATCTTCTCGATAAAAGGCTCACGCATTGGCTCTAGCGCCGCCCTACCACCGACCATTTCTAACATGCTACCAAAGGAGGAAGCTTGAATAACTTCAACTAAGCCCTCAAAGGTCGGAGCAAAATCTATTTGCTCTATCACAGGCTGCAAGCTTATTTCGGCGGCCTGTGCCTCAGAGTGCATAAATTTTTCTATATTCTGAGCATTAAAAAATTGCTCCATAATCATTACTTTAATACCTAGCTTAAACTCCTCAAAGCGGGCGGGAATTACCCCTGAGCCATACAGACCAGGCACCTTTTCAAATAACATATGGATGGCTAACCAATTTGTCACCGCCCCCGCCAAGGCAAAGATACCGATGTAATACAAAGTATCTAACCCTAAGTATACCGCCACCACCGTGATTAGCAGCGCCAATAAATTTGTACCAATGCTTTTGTTCATTTATATTCCCCTGATTCCAGGCGGCTATTATGAGGATCAAAGGGGGAATTTAATAGATCATGATTGAATTTATTAACAGTTTTTGTCAGTGAGGATAAATAAACGGGCTGTAACGCCTCAATACATGACCGCAAAGTTTATGTTGATCCGCTTGGCTTAAAACAGGCTATTATTGTATTTCAGCCAACAATGTAGGTCTGCGCCATTTCAATGAGGGCGAAGCGCCTGCTGCTGACTAATTTCTCTTTTTAGTATAAGCCCATGTTTTTTAGCCAATAACATAGCGATCTTAGTGACACCGGTAAAGTGCTCTCCACTTTGCTGGGAGTGATTTTCCACTGTACTGCTGAGTATCGATATCATTTCATTGAGGGTATTTTCTGTTTCCTGCCAAAAGCGCATTCGCTCTTGCGCAATAGCCACACTTTGCACAAACAATTCAATTAAACTTGTATCACCTTGGGAGAAAGACTTACGGTATTTAAGACATAAAAGTGTTTTATAATTATCTCTGGTTTTATAGGAAAACAAGATTTTATTATCACTCTTATTCTTGCAGGTCACTTGTTCACAGTCATTCCAATGCTCGAGCGTCTGTGCCGACAGGATGCTACCCGGAGGTTGACCTACGTATTGCTCGTAGCTTCCCACAGCAGCAATAATTCGTCCCGATTGCACGTCATCCCCCGACTCTATATTGATCAGCGCCGCATCTGCCTCAAAATATAACAACGAGGTAAGCTGTAACAACACCCCAGAAGCATATTCGCTCATATATTGTTTCTTAAATAGGTCTGCTGTTGCTTCGACCACTTTTTTTAGGCCCGCACTGTGATTAGCTAGCGCAGAGACATCTCTGAATGCCCGTAGACCAGATATGACACAGGAGAATAATTTTTGTGCGGTTAATTCAGTTTTATTTTTATAATCAAAGATATCATAGTTCAAGATGACTGTTTTTTCCGGCGCCTGGCCCGGCTGGCCGGTACGCAGCACTATGCGAATCAGCGTATTTCCCAGCTCTTCTCTTATCCAGGCTGCCAGATCCAACCCAGCTGCCTCAGTTTCCATAACCACATCCAGCAGCACCAGAGCAATATCAGACCTGGATCTTAATATTTGTTTTGCCTCTTCGGCGCCAAAGGCCGATATAAAAACCAGCTTTTTACCATCAAAATATTCATCTTCCAGAGCGAAGCGCGTAACAGAATGGATGGCAGGCTCATCGTCGACAATCAGAATTGGCCAGATTTCGTGGGAATTCTTCTCAGCATTGCGCTCTATTGGTTTGTCGTCTATTAAAAACTCATACACAGCCGACCCCCTTGAAAAAACATTCAAATAAACGCTCTACAGAGTTGCATCGAAGAGTTACATTTTCAAACAAAACCTAACCTTTTTCAGTAAAATCAAAAACGCCAAAAAATATTAAAGCTACAGCTCAATAATACACTTTAACTTACTCATATAAATAGAGTCGTTAGAGTATTTAAGACTATTTCCAATGACTATTTATGTGGCAAAAGCCATCCACTACAATCCTATAGGAAAACAAAGTATTTCCTTTTTATCTCAACGTAGATGAATCGCGGCTTAACTTAGCAGACAGACATCAACAGCTTGTCTAAGATAAATCCAGCTATTTGTAATTGCCATGAAAACAGCCCAGTTAACTTTCAAGCTCTTCCACCGGTTTTGGCCAGGCACTGATAATAGCTTTAATCAAAGTAGCCAGCGGAATGGCAAAGAACACCCCCCAAAAACCCCAGACTGTGCCAAACACTAACACAGCAACTATGATTGATATCGGGTGCAAATTAACCGCTTCAGAAAACAACAAAGGAACTAATACATTGCCATCTAACGCCTGAATTACTCCGTAAACTAACATCAGATAAAAAAATTCATTTCCCCAACCAAACTGAAAAAAGCCTATTACCGCAACCGGCAGAGTTACCAGTGCAGCACCTATATAGGGAACTAACACCGAGAGCCCCACCATAATGGCCAGTAGTGCAGCATAATCTAAGTCAAAGAAAATAAACCCTACATAAGTAACAAAGCCGACAATGAAAATTTCTAAGGTCTTTCCACGGATATAATTGGCAATCTGCACGTCCATTTCATGCCAAACTTTGGTCATCATTTCCCTTTTATGGGGCAGCACAGCGGTCCAAGATGCAGCTAATTTTTTGCCGTCTTTCAAAAAGAAAAATACTAATATAGGCACTAATACAAAATAAATAAGCAGCGCCACTATCGCTCCGAGTGAATTAAAGGAGTAAGCCAGCATCCACTGACCGACTGACGACAGCTCCTGAGTTGCCATTGAGACCACTTGGCTTATCTGCTCTTCGGTTACTATTCCAGGGTAATTTTGTGGTAGCACCAATAGCCCTGCTTGAATCTGCTGAAAAATATGCGGAATATCGTTAAATAACTTAGCCAGTTGTTGCCATGCCAGAGGGATCACAACAATCACAAAAGCTAACAGTACACTAAAAAACGCAGCAAAGACTAAATTCACCGAACTGAGGTGAGATATGTTGTTGTCCTCTAACCAACTGACCGCACCCTGCATAAGAAAGGCTAAAATCAACCCTGCAATCACCGGTGCCAGAGGACCACCTAAAGTTAAAATAACAACCAGTGATACGGCCATCAACACAAACAGAAAAAGCGCCTCTTCATTTGAAAAATAGCGCTCAATCCATTTCGAAAAAATTCTTTTCATTTACTGCTCTCAGACAAAATATGATAATTGCGATCTAGGTTTGGCTAGAAATTGGGCTGGCTCTAAAATGGCGCAAAGCCGATATTAATTTTTACGAATAAAATAGTAATAGTATTGCTCTGATTCATACCGCTCTAACATCTCATGGCCGCTGTGCTCGATAAATACACTGAAATCGCGAACCGAACCGGCATCTGTGGCGACTACTTGCAGCACCGCGCCCTTGTGCATATGCCTGAGCGCTTGTTTGGCCTTCAACAAAGGCATAGGGCAGTTGAAATCAGTGACATCCAATAGCTGGTCAAAGTGAATATCAGACATATAAACCCCTAATCAATAAAAAGCTTCAAAGCCAGTCGACAAAATTGGTTTTGGATAATGACATGCTTGGGGCCAAGTTTACAGCAAAGGCATAAAATAATTGAGTTTATCTCTAGACTAAAAGCAGTTAAATACAACTATAACGATGCACCGCTAGGATTTAGAAACTATAATCAGATCCTGCGGTCTAGCATTTAGAGGCTGACGGTGTCAGCATTGCCGGCTCAGACTTGCCGGCAATCTGATTATAAAATGGTTACAATACTTTTCATTACTTTTCCAGCTCCACTTCCCTTGATTGTAATATTGATAGGCATCAATCACTATGCTAATAAGCACTAGAAACTCTTTATCGCCATTGCTGTCTAGCAGCGGCTGTGTAACAAAAAAAGTTCTGTTGAGCGCTTTTATGTATCTGGCAATCGCCACCCCAGGTCAAACCTTTGCCAACGGCCTGCCGACGCTGGGAGATTACAGCTCATCGATCATCTCCCTGAACTCTGAATACAATTTAGGTCAGGGTATTATCAGACAAATTCGCAATACCCATCAATCTGTCGGTGACCCGTTAGTAGAGTCATATCTGCAAGACTTAACTTGGGACTTAGTGGCTAAAAGCCAATTGCAAGATAAACGTATTTCACTGGCTGTAATCGGCAATAAAAGCGTCAACGCTTTCGCAGCTCCTGGGGGCGTAATAGGTATTCATGTTGGCCTGGTCATTGCGGCTCAGGCCGAAGACGAATTAGCCTCTGTCATCAGTCATGAACTTGCTCACCTCAGTCAGCGGCACTTCGCTTCACAGCTGGAGCGAAACCGAATCAATTCCCCTTTTGCAATTGCCTCATTGATCACCGGAGTCCTGATCGCGGCTGCGAGCCCTGAGGCGGGAACCGCGGGCCTGTCGAGCAGCATGGCCAGCAGCATGTCAGCAAGCCTTGCGTTTAGCAGAAAAAATGAACAGGAGGCCGATCGCATTGGTATGCTAAACCTGTCTAAAGCCGGTTACGACCCACTGGCAATGCCGAGGATGTTTGGCAGGCTACTCGAGATTCAAAGATTACAGGGATCACTACCTCCCGAGTTTTTGCTCACGCACCCAAGCTCCAGCTCCCGGGTTGCCGACAGTAAAAATCGCGCCCTACAATTGAAAGTCGCTAAAAAAAGAGTGCTGGGATTAGACTTTGCGATTATAAAGGCCAGATTGAAAGTTAAGTATCAACTCACACCAAGCCAGTCACTTAGTCACTATAGAGCCAGCAATCAGAACAGCAAATCTGCAATCAGTCTGTATTCACTAGCGCTCGCCCAGGCTCGCGCCAGTCATTTCAAAGAATCGATCCAATCACTGAAAAAACTGCCCGCGCAATGGCGCAAGCAGATGCTGATCAAACTGAGCTTAGCAGAGGTGTATCAACAGGGTCAGCAGCCAGATAAAGCCTTAAAAATACTTAACAAACTCAACTTAATCTACCCTCAACACGCGGCTGTGCAGATGCTCATGGCTCAAACTTTAGTCTCAGCGCAGCGCCCTGAAATGGCAATAAAAGTGCTGCGTCAGATCACCGAATACGCACCGGACAACATAGATGCATGGTATTTACTGGCCGAAGCGTACGGTCTGGCGGGCAACAGAAACGCTTTGCACGTCGCCAGAATCGAGTATTTTTTGCTCAGGGGACAAGTTACAACCGCGCGTACTCAACTCAGTTTTGCCCGCCGAGAGCGAGGCCTAAAAGAGCGGGATCTATACATACTCGACGATTTGGAACAGCAGGCGATCGTGGTTGAAGACTACCTAAACAGTAAATTTTAAACCTCTAACATAGCACCGCGAGATTTAGTCAAGAAACGCTAATTTCTTGGACAATTCAACCTATTAAAGAGTTTTATATAGAAATAAGCGGCTGTATATGCGATTATTACAGCCGCTAAACAAAGTGCTACGGAAAATCACAATTAACATGTTTCAAACCTTGTTATCCCCCTCTACATTTTGTCTAATCGCAACGCCAGT
>ASZI01000036.1 GCA_000416315.1 Osedax symbiont Rs2
GCGTGGATTCTTTTATCTAGTTGCGCTGCTGCTTTTACCCCGTACTCACTGGTAAAGACACTGCGAACTGCTTTTTGACTGCTATCTTGCTCATTGTAAGCATTGGCACTGTGAATCGGCGGAAAATAAAAATGCAGTGAACAAGCTGCGGCTGCAGTGCCATTTCCGAGTTTGTGCAATCCCTGTTGATCGGTGATTGAAGTGACCTGCCCATCGGATAACGTGATTAATTCACTTGGCCTTAATTTAAAATTATTATCAGTACCCGCTTGGCGTTGATAGCGCTGCTCGGTCAACTCACCGCTAATACACTTCATAATGCACAGGGATCCGTTGTGGTCGTGGGGAACTGAATACTGTTGCGGTTGCCAGCAGAGTAAAATTATTTCAAACTCAGCGTCTGTATAAATAAGATTTCTACCGTATCCGGATAGGCCGAAATGGTGATAGGGCCCTAATTCAGCTAAATCAACATCTAAGCTTTCAATGACTGCCAGTCGCTGCTGATCTGAGCTTGCTGCTGATAATTGCTCGATAACTGCCTGTAAATTATTAACTATTTTGTGCGCTGCCGGCATATATATGATCCAAAGTTACTCAATATTGTCACTATTAGATGATACGCAGTGTCGGCTGTTTTGGTTTCATACTCTACAAGTTATCTAAGGGCACCAGCGGCAGCCAATGCCCAGTTTACAAATCAATTGAAGCTGAATTCACCCTCACAGACATCCACGATAATCTCTGCTCCGGGGCTATATTTTCCAGATAACAGCGCCTGCGCCAGAGGATTCTCCAGCCACTGCGCAATGGCACGTTTTAGAGGCCTGGCGCCAAAGCTGGGATCGAAACCTAATTCTACCAATTGCTTTAGTGCCTGCTCTGTCAATTTCAGGCTAAGGTTTTTCTCTGCCAGGCGTTGTTGCAGTTGAGCCAATTGAATCTTAGCTATCTTCGCCACATCCAACTTTGTCAATGACTGGAACACTACCAGCTCATCGATGCGATTAATCACTTCAGGTCTGAAGTGTTTTGCCACTTCCCCCATTACCGCAGATTTCATTAATGGGTAGTCATCACTTTCCTTAAAGTTTTGAATCAGTTGCGAGCCTAAATTTGAGGTCATCACTACTATGGTGTTTCTGAAATCTACAGTGCGCCCCTGGCCATCGGTCAACCGGCCATCTTCCAATACCTGTAACAGAATATTAAAAACGTCGGGGTGAGCCTTTTCCACTTCATCTAACAGCAGTACTGAATAAGGTTTACGCCGCACAGCTTCGGTTAAATAGCCACCCTCCTCATAACCTACATAGCCCGGAGGTGCACCTATTAGCCGGGCAACAGAGTGCTTCTCCATAAACTCCGACATATCGATACGCACCATTGCCTCTTTAGTATCAAACAGGTACTTAGCCAAGGTATTGCACAGCTGGGTTTTTCCCACGCCTGTAGGCCCCAAAAAAAGAAAACTGCCATTGGGTCTGTCGGGATCTGAAAGTCCCGCTTTAGAGCGGCGCACTGCATTGGCGACGGCGGTTACTGCCTCATCCTGACCAATGACATTTTTTTGCAGCTCGCTCTCCATTGCCAGCAGTTTCTGCTGTTCACCCTGCAACATTTTGTGTATTGGAATGCCAGTCCAGCGACTGACCACTTCGGCAACCTCCTCCTCGCCGACTTTACTGCGTAACAGCTGATTGTTTTTCTCCGCATGCTGTTGCGCCTGTGCGGCAATCGCCAATTGTTTTTGCAAATCGGGAATTGAGCCGTACTGAATTTGCGACATTTTGCTCAGATCGCCAGCACGACTCGCCTGCTGCAGCTCAATCTGCGCCGCATCTAGCTGCTCTTTTATTTTCTGAGCACTTTGCAATACCGCTTTTTCGGCTAGCCAAATTTCCTCTAAATCGGCAAAAGTGCACTGCAGTTTATCAATATTTACAATTAATTCTTTTAGACGTTGCACTGCCGCATGATCGCGCTCTTTTTTCAGCGCCTCACGCTCCATTTTTAGCTGGATAATTTTTCGTTCTAACTTATCCAGCTCTTCCGGTTTGGAGTCCATCTCCAGGCGAATACCAGAGGCCGCCTCATCTATCAGATCAATGGCCTTGTCCGGGAGCTGCCGATCGGTAATATAACGCTGCGACAGCTTGACCGCAGCGATGATGGCGGAGTCACTGATATCTACCCCGTGGTGCACTTCATAGCGCCCTTTCAGACCGCGCAAAATAGCCACAGTGCTCTGCTCATCGGGTTGATCCACTATTACTTTTTGAAAACGTCTCTCCAGTGCAGCATCCTTTTCTACATATTTACGATATTCGTCTAAAGTGGTGGCTCCGACACAATGTAAGTCTCCCCTGGCAAGGGCCGGCTTCAACATATTACCTGCGTCAATAGAACCCTCCCCACCACCAGCGCCGACCATAGTGTGCAGTTCATCGATAAACAGGATGATCAGCCCCTGCGCTTTGACTAGTTCTTTAAGCACTGCTTTTAAGCGCTCTTCAAATTCACCGCGAAATTTAGCGCCGGCTAATAAAGACCCCATATCCAGTGACAGCACTCTCTTGTGCTTTAAGCTCTCGGGAACCTCGGCGTTGACAATGCGCTGCGCCAGCCCTTCAACTATTGCAGTTTTGCCGACCCCCGGCTCACCTATTAATACTGGGTTATTTTTGGTACGCCGCTGTAAAACTTGGATAGTGCGACGTATTTCATCATCACGTCCGATGACCGGGTCTAACTTGCCCTGCTCGGCCAACTCGGTCAGGTCGATGCAATAAGTATCCAGGGCTTGTCTCTGATCTTCATCGTTAGCATTTTGCACTTTGTCACCACCGCGTAAGTTATCTATTTCAGCCTGTAATTTGTCTTTATTTAGGCTGATTTTGGCCAGTAATTTCGACACTGGGGTATGGCCATCCAGCATTGCCAACAATACTATTTCGGTGGCGATGAACTGATCACCTCGCTGTTGTGATAGACGCTCGGCCGTATTGAAGAGACGGCTGCAATGCTGAGATAATCGCACATCAGTATCTGCATAAGTAATACGCGGTAAATCATCAATTGCAGTGGCGACACTGGATTGTAATAGCGGGAAGTCGACGAGTCTGGCTAGCAAGGTATGGATAGTACTGGCGCGCTGCGCAATAAATGCCGCCAGTAAATGCAGTGGATCAATTAAATTGTGTTGTTTAGAGATTGCCAGTGACTGGGCATCGGCAATCGCCTGTTGTAATTTGGCTGTAAATTTCTCAGGATGCATACAAACTCCTTAGATCACTCTAAGTCAGATTCAAAAGTTGACCGCTTTTGGATCCCTTATATATTGGGAGTTTTAGTTTTATTTCAAGTGCTTGAAGTAGCTGAAGCGGTCATAGCCAAATTCAGTCTGCCAGCTGTAATACTAATTGTGCGGCGCCAAGGTCAGCCAGAGCCGTTCCCACTGCTTTAAAGAGAGTGATATCAGCGCTGTTTTCTCGTCCTTTAGCTTGCCCCGTGCACAGCTGGGAAAGCTCCGCCCGGATAACAGCTTCAGTGGTCAACCCCTTAGCAATAGGGATCAGGATTTCCCCTGCCTCTGCCATGACATTAAGTTTGCTATCGACAAAGACCTTGGCCTTTAGTACTAACTGGCTGTCGCACTCTCGCTTATCCGGGCTATGATTGCCCACCAGGTCTACGTGAGTCCCGGCACTGACCCAGTCTCCTGGAAATAGAGGTTCTGCGGCAGCGGTGACACAACTAATGATATCTGCCTGGGCAACTGACGCTTGCAGGTCAGTCACCGCTGTACAGTCAACACCCACTAACAGTGTTTTTATCTCGGCGATAGTAGCGGTAATTTTCTCCTGGCTGCGCCCAGCGACTAAAACTTTTTCAATATTCCTGACACAGCTAATCGCCTTCACGGTATGCGGGGCCAAATGCCCGGTGCCAAAAATCAGTAAGGTTTTGCAGTCTTCACGGGCAAGTAATTTAACCGCCAATGCCGATATAGCAGCGGTGCGCCAATAGGTTAGTTCTGTGCCATCCACCAGCGCCAATGGCTGACCTGTACTGCGATCAAACATCATCACTTGGGCGTGAATCATGTCTAAGCCCTTTGCCGGATTCTGCGGCAAATGGGTAAAGGCCTTTACGCTGATAATTTCATCATTCCAAGCAGGTAATACAGCAAATCCATCAGAGTTAGTGGATTCTTCGCTCAAGGCAAATACTTGTCTGGCAGGCATGCCAAATTTTTTACTGTAAGTTGACTGCAATGCTGCAATCAATTGCGGGTATTGCAGTACTTGTTGTACTTGAGTGGCGTTTATTATTTTCATATGACTGTTCCAGATCGCTGTGCACTAATTTAGCATCAGTGCTAGTTCGATAATGTATTGCAAACAATGCACACTTTAAAATATGCGCTTGTGCGTGTTTTTAGGTTATTACTGGAGTTTTGCTAAATTAGCTCCAGGGGTAGTTCGGTGGTGTTTTTAACTTCGGTCATAGTAAAGTGGCTCTGTGCTTCTTTGATGTGCGGTAGCTGTAATAGCTTACGTCTTAAGAAGTATTCGTAACTATCAATGTCTTTAGTCACTACCCGCAAGGTAAAGTCCATGCCTCCGGAGATAGTCCAGCACTCCAACACTTCAGGAAAGCTGACAATAGCTTCTTCGAACTCGTTGAGCATGTTCCAACCGTGCATAGATAATTTGACCTGCACAAACACTACTACTTTGAGCCCCAATTTCTTACGGTTTAAAGTTGCGACACCGCCGCTAATAAACCCTTCTTCCTGCAGTCTGTTTATCCGCCGCCAACAAGGAGATTGAGAGAGCCCTACTCGCTCGGCAATTTCAGCCGCGGAGAGGTTATTATTTTTTTGCAGTTGCGCTAAGATTTTTCGATCTGTTTTATCTAAAGTATCCATAATCCCAACATTATTATTGCACTAGATTCGAAATTTTAGCATTTTTATTAACAAAGTAGAAAGTCGTCAGTGAGGATAGTCCGGCAATCTGAATCTAAAGATTCAGCGCCTTTAACGAGGTTAGTGGTAGGAGTTTTCGATAGTAAAGAATCGCTTTCGCAGCAGCTGCCCGAAAGATAAGAGTATTTCCAGACAGAAATACTCTGTGCACTAATGCCTTTAGGCGGTCAATACAAATACATCCATGTAGGCCAGGTCATCATTGGCCGCTTGCAAGGCCGACGCACTGTGCCAAAAACGGCGATCGTTCAGTACTACGAACTCGCCTTTATCGAAGGCATGCTTCATTATTGGCGCCTGCTCTCGCGCTGGGTGTACACAGATCTCCCCACCTTCGATGTTCTTGCGCTCTATAACAAAGACAGCCAGGTAATCAAAGCCGTCCTGGTGTACGCCTTCCGGGGCCGCTTCAGTACTGGCGCCAGTTTTTCCCAAAATACGCATTTGATGCACTTCAATAGGCGTATCGTCAGTGATATCAGCCATCTGCTTAAATTTTTTGAACATCTCAGAAAACGCACTACTGCTGACTACTGCAGATTCAATCGGTTGATATTCCCTGGCCACATCACCTTGAAACTTGTTAACCTGCTGATTTTGTGAAAAAGCTTTTAGTGGTAATTCTTGCAGTGATTCTGCCGCATAAGTGAAATGAGAGTAGCGGCGCAATCTAAAAGCACCATCCAAATAATTACTCTTTGGCAAATTGGCAAATGAGGTTGTTAAGGACGCTACACTGTCGGTGGTTAATTGACCTAACTGTAATAAAAAATCTGCTGCTGCCATCTGTCTAACTCCATCAAATACTCTGATTCTGTCTGTTCTTAGACAAATTAATCTTTGGGCTTACCGCCCTCCTGCATCAATTGATGACCAGTAGTCGCCGACTAAAAGTTAATTTGTTACTAGAAGCTCTGCAACATAGTGTATAGATAAAGTAGCGCATAAATTTGCTGGTTTTTAACTAATAAACAGTAAATAAGGTTTATTTATTCAAGGAAGGGAACACTTGTGCATAGATTTTACAATTGGTTATTTTTTGTTAACTATTTTCTGCTCTATAAATAACCGTTGCCATTCTTCCGGTACTGCCATCGCGGCGGTAGGAATAGAATTGTTCGCTCTGTTGAAAAGTGCAATGCTCACCACCGTGGATTCGCTGCGGATCTACGCCGACATCGACCAGTTTGATTCTTGCTAACTTATACAAATCGGCGAACCATTTATTTGGCTGCCTTGCGGCTACAAACGCAGTAGCTGCTGTCGGGTTATCGCAGACAAATAATTCGCGAACTTCCTCACCTACTTCAAAGGCATTGGCACCTATAGCAGGTCCCAGCCAGATATCTGTATCAGCAGTATCCAAATGTTCCAAGCTAGACTCTAATCCCCCCGCCAGCAAGCCACGCCAGCCAGCGTGGGCCACCGCGATATTAGCGCCTTGACTCATAGCAACAGGCAGGCAATCGGCAGTCATCACTATGCAGGCCAAATTAGCTTCATCAGTCCAACAGGCATCTGCAGCGATCACTGATTTATCGCGCGCGGCTTTGATACACTGGATGCCGTGCACTTGCTCCAGCCATTGGGCATCTGAAATACCCATATCGTCCAGTAGTAAATCTCGGTTTGACTGTACTGCAGCAGGTTGATCACCTACATGTAAACCGGTATTAAAACTTTGGTACTGCTCTATGCTGACCCCAGCCTCTCGAGTGGTTGTAAAAGCGACTATGTTGTCCGCTACTGGCCAGCTGGCAGCAATCTTACGCATTAGTATTCTTCGTGGCCTTCAGCATCTGTTTGCAACACTAATAGTAATTGTGCAAAATCATCCGGTAGAGGAACCTCCCAGCTCATTTGCTCTCCTGTTGCAGGGTGCCATAGCTCGAGCTTTTTGGCATGTAACGCCTGACGTTTAAACGCACGAAGCGCCTCCACAGTTTCTATCTCAACCCCTTTTGGCAGACGAGAGCGCCCCCCATAAGTCTGATCACCGACCAACGGATGGTGAATGTGCGCCATATGCACTCTAATTTGATGGGTTCTACCCGTTTCCAGCTTCAACCTGATATGGGTATGAGCCCGAAATTTCTCCAGCAAGCGGAAGTGAGTAATCGCTTCCTTACCCATAGAGACTACCGCCATCTTAAGCCTGTTAGTGGCATGGCGCCCCATGGCCTCTTCGACACAACCGCCACCGGTCATCACACCATTAGTTATGGCTTCGTATTCACGCCCCATAGAGCGGTCCTGCAACTGGCCGACTAAGTCGGTTTGCGCCTGAACAGTTTTTGCCACCACCATCAAACCTGTAGTATCCATGTCCAGACGGTGCACGATACCCGCCCTGGGAACTTGGCCAATAGCAGGAAAATGGTGCAGCAAAGCATTCAGCAGTGTACCCGTTCTGTTGCCAACTGCAGGATGCACTACTAACCCGGCAGGTTTATTTACTACTAATATGTCGTCGTCTTCATAGATTATTTCAATCGCTATATCTTCAGCCAGATGTACTTCCATATCTTCGATGACAGCGTTGATCTGAATTTTTTCGCCACCGTAGAGCTTCTCTCTGGGCCGGACATTTTTACCATCCACCAGCACCGCTCCATCCTTAATCCAGGCGGTCAAACGCGAACGTGAGTACTCTGGGAACTGCAACGCTAACACTTGATCTAAACGTTTACCTGTATATTCACTGGGGACACGGCTCTCTAACTCTATTTTTTCTGACATTTACTTTCCAGCTTCCACTTCTGAGGATACATTATTGGCGCATTATACCTGAAACTGGCCCTGTGCACTGATTAAATAACAGCACTTGTTTCCCAAATATAACCCGTTACAATATGTGCTCTGTATACTTATGGTTTTCTGCGGGCCTTACTCTGTTTCAAACAGAATAAAAATAACTGCGACTTGTTGTTAGGATTAAATTCAATGCGTTTTACAAAATTTTTTTTCATAGTTAGTTTTTGCCTTTTAACTACTGCCTGCTCACTGTTTGGGCCGGAAATAGAGAAGCCCGATATTCCAGAGAACACTTTGTATACCCAGTCTATTGATGCCCTCAAAGAGGAGAACTACCAACTGGCGGTAGAGAAACTTGAGCTACTTGAAGCTCGCTACCCATTTGGTCAGTATTCACAACAAGCGCAGCTAGAGCTGATATTTGCCTATTATAAAAACAGCGAAGCAGAGGCCGCCATTGTCTCTGCGGAGCGCTTCATTCGCTTGAATCCGGTGCATGAAAATGTAGACTATGCCTACTACCTGAAAGGTTTGGCCGCTTTTGAACAGACCTCCGGCTTTCTCGATAAGTATTTACCTATAGATATTAACCAGAGAGATCCCGGTGCTGCCATTGAGTCATTTGACTCTTTTGCTACACTTGTAGGTCGTTATCCCAATAGCCAATACGCGCAAGACGCTAATAAACGCATGTTGTTTTTGAAGAACCGCCTGGCCACCCATGAAGTGCAAGTGGCTGAGTACTATATGCGCAGAGGTGCCTTTGTCGCCGCCGCCAACAGAGGACGCTATGTAGTAGAAAATTTCCAGGAAACTCTGGCCACCCCCAGAGCTCTGGAAATCATGTTTCAGGCATACTCTCAGTTAAAGATGGATGACCTAGCCACAGACGCAAAATTGGTTCTGTCGGAAAACTATCCCAACTACTCAATCAAAAGATACAACAAATCTACAGTTAACTTACTCAGCACTGCGACTTTTGGATTACTTGGATCCAACGACTCTGAGCCCCCGAGTTGGACGCCAGCCATACCCAAGCAGACTAGTGCAGATACCTCTGAGGAAAACTCTTCCTCTGATAGCCAGGAAAAAACTTGGCTAAACAAGCTTTCACTGGGTATTTTCGACTAGTCAGCCCACGTCTAACCCGACAGTTCAATATCCTTTGAGCTGTCGTTTTCCAGCCAGAGATATACTATGAGCCAACAAGCTATTTGCGATGTAATGCAGGTTTTGCCGACAATCGATCCTCAGTTTGAAATTCAACGCCGGGTAGATTTTATAAAGAGCCAACTTAAAAACTCTGGATTGAAAAATTTAGTGTTAGGTATCAGCGGCGGTGTCGATTCCAGCGTTTGTGGCAAGCTGGCTCAGCTGGCAGTCGATCAGTTGAACACCCAGCAAGATAACTACCAGTTTATCGCGGTTCGTCTCCCCTACGCAGAACAAAAAGATGAAGATGACGCGCAAATAGCGTTAGATTTTATCAAGGCATCCAATAACATTACCGTTAATATCCAGCCGGCAACCGATGGATTACAGCAACAAGTACTGCAGGGATTAAGTGCTGCAAACATAGAATGCGGCAGTGCCAGTGGCGTCGATTTCTCCAAGGGCAATGTAAAAGCGCGTAGCCGCATGGTCGCTCAATACCATGTTGCCGGCATTATCGGTGCCCTGGTTTTGGGCACTGATCACTCGGCAGAAAATGTCACTGGTTTTTACACTAAGTGGGGGGATGGTGCCTGCGATTTAGCACCTCTGTTTGGCTTAAATAAACGCCAGGTGAGACAGCTGGCTTACGCTTTAGGCGCTCCAGGTATTTTAGTTGATAAAACCCCTACCGCAGATTTGGAAGACCTGGCACCGCAAAAGGCTGACGAGTTAGCGCTGGGCTTATCTTATGATCAACTGGATGATTTTCTTGAGGGAAAAGATGTCAGTGAGGACGTCGAGCAACGTATTATCAATATATACAATAAAACCGAGCATAACCGCCAGCCGATCCCCACTATTTACGGTTAACCCGGCGAACCCTCCCCACCCAGTTAATCACTAGCTGGGTTTGCTTATCACCACAGGTAATAGTAAAGCTACCCGCGCGGGAGCCTTGCAAAATGCCAAAGCGATAATAACTTAAGTAGTTACCCCGATTCCAGGTGACCTGACAGAGAGCCGTTTTAAGGTCGACCAATTTAATCAAATGCTCCTCTGGTTGATAAACCTTATCGGCGTTACTATCAATAAAAATTATCCAGCCATTACTCCAGTCAGAGGCACCGCTGACACTACTGGGTTGACAGGCTTGTAGCTTTTCTTGCCTGGCACAAATTATTATTTCTCTACTGGTTTTTATCGCCTGGGTTTTGGCTGCTTTTATACTGACAGTAAAAAGATTAACACGCCGCTCTAGCCGACCATTTTCAACGGCTACCGCTAAATGCGGCAGTGCATAAAAGAGCACTATAGATAAAATAGCTAAACAGGTTAATAGTTCGAATAAGCTATAGCCGGCAATGCGCCGCTGGCTAAGCGCAATGTCGATCAATGAAGTTGCTGCCATGAGACTCTCTGCCAACTTGTATCATAGCGCACGATTGTCTGCACAACCGCCAATGTCGACCCGTTCAGACCTAGCCCACAAGTCGTCACCCGGTAATAGCTGGCAGCTGGTTCTGTTTCAATCAATAACTGCTCAATCAAATATGCGCTGATTACTTTTTTGTTTGTGGCTAAGCTTTTTTGCTGGCCATCGGGCTTTACCCCTATGCTCTGCATCACAGTATGGCGATTACTGAAACATAATTCATTTTTCAATATTTTCTGCCAGCTACTTTGGCGCTGTGACCCAGAATTATAAAATTGTGGAAACAGTCCCAGTCGGATGGGTTCAAATCGACTAGTCAGCGCGTAGTCAGCTTGCCGATCAATGCTGCTTTCCGCCAAGTTGGCTGCCCTCTGGGCTCTTTGTAAAGCGATAGAACTACTCATAAAGCTACTGGTCAATCTGTTACTGTGGATAGCGTTTTCCATTCCTATCAAGGAGATGTTTGCCAGCAGAGATATCACCACTAAGGTCAATAACATTAGGCTGCCGCACTGTCTGGAGAAATTGCCAGAGCTGGTTATTAACGCTGTTTTTTCGCGGGGAAAAAGCGCTTTATTCACGACTTAACTGCCGATTGCGCAACGCTACAGTAATTTCGAATGATTTGTATAAACGCCGATCCGCAGCTTTTACTAATTGCCCCTGTAAGTTTTGATAGTAACTCTTGTGCATTAGCACCTGCGTTGGCGAGCTGAGTAATAGTTGTAAGTGAATGCTTGTGACCCCTGCATAATCGTTAATTTGCGAACTACTGCGATAGATGATTTTATTATCCAACCCTTGTTTACTGGCATAAAATATTCGTAACTGTTCAACGTTGGGGATCAACTCTTGAAAATAGTGACTGTTAACTTTTCTATATAAGCCCGCGCGACCACTCGCCCCGCGGGAAATTTTGTAACTGACCACAGACAGGGGATATAACATTGACCCGCGAGCATAGGCTGCACTAAGATTTGCCGAACTATTATCCGGCACATCATGGTAAAGCTGTGAGTTCCACTGACCCGATACCGCAAACAAATCAGCGACCTGACAATTTGTGATCAATACTTCCCGGGTATTGGCCACAGCACTGTCCGCCAATAAATCAACACTACTGTGCACACTCGACATGCTTTGATTTAGCTCAGACCCCGCATCTAGAACACTGACAAAACTAAAAGCGTCTGAATTTTTATACTGTTTATGTTCTGCAAAAATCACGCCATAGCGCTGCAAATGATCGGCTATGCTGCCAGTGGAGACGATATTGGCACTGCTTATACCCGCTTCTAAACAGCCGCTGAAATCAATCGCCCTGAGGTCCATCGCTAAGAAATACATCGCCAGCGAAGAATTCTCGTGAATACTCTCAGCGGCGATTTTTAATTTGTTTGCTGCAATTGCTGCGTATAAAGTGCTCAAAATTGCCGAGCTCAATATTAATCCCAACAGCGAAGCTATCATCAATTCCACCAATGATAAGCCATGCTGTCGATTCACAGAGCATGTACCAAGGTAAAAAATTGCTGACCATTATTGGCCCTTGCAACACTTAGCCACCAGAGCTTTATAACTACCGGACTATTGCTGCGTCGATCACAACCATCATTTAGCAAATAACTGCCATCTACCGGAGTATTGTCCCGACAGATCACTGCTTTATACATTGGTAGCTTGTGCACTAGCTGCAAGTGCCATGCATTTAGGTCTTGCAACGCTTGCATACGCTGTGGGCAGCTCTGTTCATTCAGACAGAGTTGAATGTTAGTCTGCAGAGGATTTATTGGGGTTAAATAGACACTGCCCTGGCGTAGCAATTCACGTTTGTTCAGGCGCATACGGTCAGATATATTGGAGGCCAACTGTACGGCGTCAGAGGTTTGGATTGCAATGAGACTCAGCTGTTGCGAAGTTATCATTGCACCGACCATGCCTGTCAGTGACATAGATATCAATAACAGCACAACCATAACTTCAATCAGCGATTGACCGCAGTGTCGGATAGTCATCTGTATCCACATAGTGTCTTTAATATTAACGGCCCACAGCTGCGCTTTGATGAGGACAGAGCGACGACAGCTGTGACGAAGTTTGTATTAATTATTAGATGTTAAAATGAATAGTGCAGCAAATTGCGTCATTCATCTTGCGTTCATCTAAATTAATTCAGATTGACACTGATAGCAACTGTTTTCACTATTGATTAACACAGGAAGTAGAAGACTGCCAGCGGATATCTAGCAGTTGATTTTTCTATTCTGGCACTAAGGTTATTTCTATGACTGATCGGATCTCAGTGCTACTGCCTACATAGCGAACTTGCACCTGCAGGCCATTTACTAAAGTGGAAAATTGCACTTGCTCTGATGCTAAGCCAAGAATCTTTACTGGAATTTGTAGCGGTACCCGGTAGCGGGCTGCCCCTAGATTGAACTCCCTGGCCTGTTGATCGATGCTCTCAATTCGGCCGGTTTGCGGCGCGGCTAAAACATTAGTCGAAAATACAACAGCGATTATCAGCAGCAGACGAGAAAATATATTGCGCATAACATGAGCTCCATTATTGATAATTAATCGCTACGTATTTCACGCCAGGATGTACGTTTTCCTGGAGTAGCCGCCGGAAAAGCATCCACTGCCACTGTATCGGCATACGCATCGTCACCGCTATTCGAGACGTTGGCATTGCTAATCAGCATGTACTCTCTACCGGTTTTTTTGCCATCATCATCTGTTGCCTTGTAAAAGGTGGG
>ASZI01000037.1 GCA_000416315.1 Osedax symbiont Rs2
GGATACAAAAAAGCCCCGATATAAGTCGAGGCTCTGATGTTTGAATATAAATGGCGGTGAGGGAGGGATTCGAACCCTCGATAGAGTCTCCCCTATACACCCTTAGCAGGGGCGCGCCTTCAGCCACTCGGCCACCTCACCTCAAGAGGCGCACACTATACAAGACTGATTTTAAAATAGAAACCCTTAATCAATAATTATTTTAAAATAAGTTCTTTTAACTACTTTGCTCCACCTTTTCTCTTTGAATACGTTGGTAAATCTCCTCACGATGCACTGAAACATCTTTGGGAGCATCAACACCAATACGGACTTGATTACCTTTTATACCTAATACAGTGACGGTAACTTCGTCACCTATCATCAGTGTTTCACCAACACGACGAGTAAGTATTAACATTTGTAGATCTCCTATTAACCTTTTAAAAGCACAGGTCTCAATTGTCCATTAATCCATTAACTTACAACAATTGATGTGCGCTAAAGCTTGCAAATACTATAAAGCAATTGCATTAGTGCGTCATTCACTGATTGTGTCATTTCGGCCTAATTCAAATGCCGAATGTAGCGACCTTACGGCCAGTTCAAGGTATTTTTCTGCCAGCACCACTGACACTTTAATTTCAGATGTAGATATCATTTGGATATTAATGTTCTCGGATGCTAATGCATCGAACATTTTAGTAGCTACGCCGGCGTGTGAGCGCATCCCTACACCCACGATAGAGACTTTGGCAATCTTGTTATCACCTTTTACTTCTCTGGCCTTAAGAAGCTGCGCAGTACGTTGCAGCACTGCTTGCGCCTGATCAAAATCATTGCGATGAACCGTAAAGGTAAAGTCGGTGGTCTGATCTTCGGCGACATTCTGCAAGATCATGTCGACCTCGATATTCGTCTCACTGATCGGACCGAGAATCTTAGACGCCACACCTGGGATATCTGGTACGCCCATGATTGTTAACTTAGCCTCATCTCTGTTAAAAGCTATACCTGATATTACCGGCTTTTCCACGTTGTCATCATCCTCTATAGTTATCAATGTTCCGGGGCCATCTTTAAAGCTGGACAACACCCGTAACGGTACTTTGTATTTACCCGCAAATTCAACTGCGCGTATCTGCAATATCTTTGACCCAAGGCTTGCCATTTCCAGCATTTCCTCAAAGGTAATCTCAGACAACCTCTGCGCCCCTTCGACGACCCTAGGATCCGTTGTATAGACCCCATCCACATCAGTGTAAATCTGACACTCATCGGCCTTCAATGCCGCCGCTAGTGCCACTCCTGTAGTATCAGAACCACCACGACCTAAGGTAGTTATATTGTCGTGTTGGTCAGCTCCCTGAAAGCCTGCAACTACCACCACAGTACCGGCATCTAAATCAGCGCGAATTTTTTGCACATCAATATCTTCGATACGGGCTTTGCCGTGGCTATTATCGGTGAGTATCCGTACTTGGCTGCCCGTATAAGAGCGCACTTTTAAACCTTGCTGCTCAAGCGCCATTGACATCAGTGCAATTGTGACTTGCTCACCTGTGGCCAATAACACATCCATCTCCCTTGCACTGGGCACCTTCTGGATCTCTTTTGCCAGTGTAATTAAGCGATTTGTTTCTCCGCTCATCGCCGACACTGTCACTACAATGTCATGCCCCTGGTCTTTGAATTTCTTAACTTTTTCGGCAACTGCCTGAATACGCTCAACTGAGCCCACTGAAGTGCCGCCGTATTTTTGTACATATAGAGCCATCGCTACTGCTCTCTCCGTCTATTACTTAAACTATTAAATATCGGCCCGACAAAAAAATTGCGAGCCATCACCAGTTGTTACTGCTGTAAACTATCCAACAGAGACTGCAGTGCCTCAGGCAAAGCTTCTACATCTGTACCGCCACCTTGTGCCATATCCGGCCGTCCGCCACCTTTACCAGAGACTTTCGCCGATAATTCACGAATCATATCTCCGGCTTTAAGCTTTGAAGTCAGCTCTTTGCTGACCCCCGCCACCAAACTTACCCGACCATCGGCAACTGCTGCCAAGACCACAACAGCATTACCTAACTTATCACGCAATTTTTCGACCGTTTCTCGCAGCGACTTAGGGTCAACATCCTGCAAGGTCTCAACTAGCACATTCATGCCATTAATTTGTTGTGCGTTATTAATTAACTGCGCACCTTTAGCCGCGGACATCTGGCTTTTTAATTGCTCAATTTGCTTTTCCAGCGAGCGATTCTTGTCAGCCAGAGCTTTAACTTTTTCCAGCACCATATCTCTTGGGCCCTTCACCAGCGAGGCAATTTGTGACAATTGACTATCTATGCTGCTGACCAACTTTAAAGCACCCTGACCTGTTACCGCTTCAATGCGACGCACACCTGAGGCAATCCCCCCCTCTGATTTTATTTTCAACAGAGCAATATCACCGGTACGTTGCACATGAGTACCACCGCACAACTCAATCGAGAAGTTATCGGTACCCATACTCACTACACGCACTTGCTCTGAATACTTCTCGCCAAACAATGCTTGGGCACCTAGAGCTTTAGCAGCACTAATATCCATTTCTCGGGTAATCACTGGTGTATTTGCCATCACCTGTTGATTAACTATAGCTTCAACTTCAAGGATTTGCTCTGGCGTGACCGCCTCAAAATGGGAAAAATCAAAACGCAGCTTTTCCGGATCAACGAGCGAGCCTTTTTGTTGCACATGCTCACCTACCACTTGGCGCAGTGCTTCGTGCAACAAATGGGTTGCCGAATGGTTTAATGCACTCGCCTGTCTCTGTGGCGCATCTACTGTTGTGCTCAAGGTCTGTCCAACGCTTAGCTGACCGTTTAATAACTGTCCTTGGTGTAAGTGCAGATCACCTTGTTTAGTGCAATCATCAACCATAAAGGATAAGTTTTCGCCACCGAGCACCCCACTGTCACCAACCTGGCCACCCGACTCTGCGTAGAAAGAAGTACTGTCCAAAACAATCGTAGCTTTTTGTCCTGCACTTAAACTGGGGACGGATTCTCCATCAGCTAGAATAGCGATAATTGTGCCTGAACCGCTCAGATCTTGGTAACCACTAAACCTGGTAGTCCCTTCAATCTGCAGCTTTTCATCGTAATCAGTGTTGAAGGAGCCCGATGCTCTGGCCCGCTCGCGCTGTGCCTTCATCTCTAATTCAAATCCGGGCATATCAATTGACAGTTTATTTTCTCTGGCCACATCTGCAGTTAAATCGACTGGAAATCCGTAAGTATCATAGAGCTTAAAGACCACTGCTCCGGGGATTTCACTACCGCTAAGTTTCTTTATTTCTTGTTCTAACAAGCGCATCCCATTATCCAGAGTCTTAACAAACTGCTGCTCTTCTTTAAGGATAACTTTTTCAATTTGCCCCTGCAGTGCACGCAGCTCCGGATAGGCATCGCCCATCTCTTCAGCCAGAGCCGCAACTAACTTATGAAAAAAGACATCTGTGGCGCCCAGTTTATTCCCGTGCCTGATCGCCCGGCGCAATATTCTGCGCAATACGTAACCGCGCCCTTCATTGGAGGGCAACACACCGTCGGAAATAAGGAAAGAACAAGAGCGGATATGGTCGGCTACCACTCGTAGCGACTTAGCTTGAAGATCTTCAGTACCAATAATAGCGGCCGCAGCTTTTAACAAACTCTGGAATAAATCTATCTCATAGTTGCTATGCACGCCCTGCATAATCGCCGAAACACGCTCCAAACCCAGGCCGGTATCGATAGAGGGGTTGGGAAGCTTAGTTTGCTCGCCACTGGCATCGCGGTTGAACTCCATAAACACTAAGTTCCAGATTTCAATATAGCGATCGCCGTCCTCATCTTCACTGCCCGGAGGCCCACCCCAAACATCGGCGCCATGATCAAAAAATATTTCAGTACTTGTTCCGCAGGGGCCAGTGTCCCCCATCGACCAAAAATTATCCTCACCTAGGCGAGAAAATCTGCTCATATCTATGCCGATGTCATCGCGCCACAAGTCTTCTGCATCTTGATCTGTGTGATGCACTGTGACCCAGAGTTTCTCTTGCGGCAAACCTAATACTTTGGTTAAGAACTCCCAGGCAAAACGGATGGCATCGCGCTTAAAATAATCGCCAAAACTGAAGTTGCCGAGCATTTCAAAAAACGTGTGATGCCTGGCGGTATAGCCAACATTTTCTAAATCGTTGTGTTTGCCGCCCGCACGCACACAGCGCTGAGCAGTGGTTGCCCGAGTATAGGGACGTTTCTCATCTCCGGTAAAAACATCTTTAAATTGCACCATCCCGGCATTAGTAAAAAGAAGGGTTGGATCATTTCCCGGAACTAAAGAACTAGAAGGCACAACTTCATGGCCTTTCTCAGAGTAGAACTTAAGGAACGCTTGACGAATTTGTGCACTTGACATGTATTTCATAGCAACGACTTTTATTTATCCGTAATCTTTATATAACAAACACATAGAGAACAATTAAAATAAAAATGCAGCCCAAGGGCTGATTCTAGCGCTCTTTATGCAAAAAAATAGCGGCTCATTATATATCGTGGTTATTAATTGTTCGAACTATTTATCAATAATATACAAATCAATAACCGATCTTTTTTATCAATGCTTTATGCTAACGAGGCTTTTTGCTTGGTCGTCGAAGCAGCTGTGTACTGAGAATGAACGCTGTGTTGTGAAATGGCTTGTTGAGTCAAAGATCAGGCTGTGCAAAATCTGTTTATTTGCCCAATGGGTAGGATCTGCTAACAGGCTATGTCAGCAAATAAGCAGATCAAAATCTGCAGGGAGAAAATCATTCAGGTCTAATAAAAATCAGCCTCGCGGCAATTAATGGCAGAGTAAATTTCACCAATAGAAAAACCTGTTGCAGACATCGAGCGGATACAGCGCTTTATACTCTTTCGATCTTCTGGGTTGTATCTAGAGCGATATTTTCGATTAAAACAATCTGTTGCCAGCGCAAACCAATCCAGCTCAGCATTTTCCAACAACTGTTCTGCCAGCTCAGTGTCGATCCCTTTTTGTTTTAGTTCTTGGGTACCCCGCCGCAATCCATAACACTGTTCACCTTTGAGCGCATCAGCATTTGCCCGCAGCGCAAGTCGCTCTGATAGCCCTGCTGCTCGCAATCATCGATGACTTGGCTTAACAAGCTAAAGTCTGGGCAGCGCTTTTGCAGTTTTTGTGCTCATTCGTGTTTTGAGTGTTCGCGTCTTGCAAGCAGTCTAATGACTGCCAGCAAAATTTCAGTAGTGCTCCGGTATTGAATATCTTTCTTAACTGGAAACACTGCCGATTAATCCGCGATTATTAACTATTTTTCAGCAGCAGCGGCTGGGTTTTTTTCTGCTTTTTCTGATTTTTTATCCGCTTTATCTTCAACGACTAACAACTGCTCGCGAATCGCCGCTTCGATTGCCTGCGCGTCTTCAGGGTGCTCAGTTAGATACTTTGCCGCATTCGCTTTACCCTGACCTATTTTACTACCATTATAGGCGTACCATGCACCGGCTTTTTCCACTAACCCTTGCTTGACTCCCATATCGATAAGCTCACCCATTCGATAGATGCCCTTACCAAACAAAATTTGGAACTCCGCCTGCTTGAAAGGCGCCGCAACTTTGTTTTTCACCACTTTAACCCGGGTTTCGTTGCCTATCACTTCATCACCTTGCTTGATCGCTCCGATGCGACGAATATCCAAGCGTACAGATGCATAGAATTTCAGCGCGTTGCCACCAGTCGTCGTTTCCGGAGACCCAAACATCACCCCAATCTTCATACGAATTTGGTTGATAAAAATCAATAGGCAGTTGGCATTTTTAACTGATCCGGTCAATTTACGCAGCGCCTGTGACATCAATCGCGCCTGTAGCCCCATGTGTGATGAGCCCATCTCGCCTTCGATCTCTGCTTTGGGGGTCAGGGCAGCCACTGAGTCAATAATGATCACATCTAAAGTATTTGAGCGAACCAACATATCGGTAATTTCCAGTGCCTGCTCACCAGTATCTGGCTGCGATACCAGCAGATCATCAACATTGACACCTAATTTTTCCGCATAACCTGGGTCTAACGCATGTTCTGCATCAATAAAAGCACAGCTCTTACCCAGTTTTTGCGCTTCTGCAATCACTTGTAAAGTAAGGGTAGTTTTACCTGAAGATTCAGGTCCGTAAATTTCAACGATACGACCAAATGGCAGACCGCCTATGCCAAGCGCCACATCTAACCCAAGAGAACCAGTGGAGACAGAGGGAATCACCTCGCGCGGCTGATCACCCATGCGCATAATGGCGCCTTTTCCAAATTGACGTTCAATTTGCGAGAGAGCGGCATCTAAAGCTTTTTTTCTGTTATCGTCCATTTTTTTCACCTGGGCTGGAAGAGCAATTTTGTAATTAGTGCGCAAAACACTGTATGAATACACAGCATTATGCGCAGTATTTTTTTAAAAGCAAGCATATTTATTTAATTGAACAGCTCTACTTGCGCTCTCAATTGTATTCAGTAGATTTTCAGTTTCAGGCAAATGGCTGCAACTGCCCGAGTACCGGGTTAACGGTATAATTGAAGAGACAAAATTTATTTTCTAAACAAACTAAATTTTGGAATTTATTTTTTGCCCTGACATATGTCTCAACTATTTTTAATTGCGCAGCATTTTTACTTTTTTTCGACAACTAGCCGCCTGATAGCGCCTCGTGTTGTTAGTTTTTTAAACTTCACTATTCACCGCTTTATGACTAGCTCGCCCTAAAAATTGGGACATCAGAGCGACTACCAGTACCGCAAACACGATCCGCAGCCACAATATTGCGGTGACGTCAGCCCCCAACAGCAAGATCAATAAAGTATCTTCAATCAGGCTATGCGCCAAGCTTAACAAGCTTATGGATAACAACACATCTCGTTTGCTGATTTTGCCGCTTTTAATTTCTGATATAAGCAGCCCGGCACCAAAACTCAGACCCAAGGTGATTCCTATTATGGTGATATTGCTGGCATCTTTGCTAATATTTAATAGCTTAAGTAATGGGGATAACGCGAGTTGCATCAATTTCTCGACTCCGATCAGCCGTAAAACTCTCAGCAATATCATCAGCGCAGATATAATAAAAAAGATACTGCCCAATACTAGCAACTGATCCATAGCCCACTGTCCTAGACTCTGTTCTAGCTGCTGACTCTGCCACATCAGCACCGCTGGTTGCTGTTGATAATCGAACTCCCTATAGAGGTAATTAATCAATGCCGCCAGTAACAGACCGCCTCCTAACTTCAAACTTATAGTCAGTCGCCAGCTAACTCCGACCATTTTTGCCACCGCCCCCTCCATAGGAATAGAGTGGGACAACAATATCAAGATTCCCATTACCGACACTTGCGCTACACTGAGCTGCATATTAGCGGTCACATCTACAAACACTATCATAGAGGTATATATATTAGTTAAAATCGCCGTCGCCCAAATGATACCCATCTGCTCTGGCAGACCGACAAACTGCATAAAAGGCGACAGCAGAGCCGCCAGCCAAACGGTCCCTCCTAACAGATCCAGAATTTTTACCACAATCAGCGTAGGTACCATTACCTTCAACAGCGTTAAATACACCCCGCTTACCTCTTTAAACAACCCTTTTAGTACAGTGTTATACATCCAAAAATACCTTTTAATTCGGCCTTAATAAGGTAGCTATTATAGTGTGCAGCAAAAGAAATAATTCCATTTATTCTTGTATTAAACTAATATAAATTTCCTTTTATCTTGGTTTTATTAATTATGTTTCTTGATCGATTAGATAAGGCCATTTTAAGGCAAATGCAGCGAGACTCCTCTGTCAGTAACTTAAAACTTGCCGAGATTGTCGGATTATCTGCTCCAGCCTGTTTGAAGCGAGTCAAGCGCTTGCAACAGCAGGGAGTTATCTGTGGCCAGGTTGCTCTGCTCAACGAAAGGGCCTTTGGTACAAGCTTGCACATGATAGTGGAAATAATGATGCAGCAAGACCGCCTGGATTTAAACGCCGCTTTTACCAAAAGGATCCAGCTGGCCGAGGAAGTACACCAATGTTACAAAGTAACTGGCGAAGTCGACTTTGTATTAGTGTTAGTAGTGCCAGATATGCCCAGCTATGAAGACTTTTGTCAGCGGGTTATCTATGAAGAACAGAATTTGCGAAATTTTCGTACCCTTATTTCTATGAACCGGGTCAAATACGACACCCGTGTTCATATACCCGACTGATACTGTAGACTTCTTCTTTACTGTTCAGCGTTATTCACACTTGGGAGCATCATCATGAGCTTTACCGCCAAATCACTAGCACGTGTCCAACCATCTGCAACTATAGCCGCAACAGCCAAAGCAGCTCAGATGCGTATAGAGGGACGAGATGTCATTAGCTTAGCGGCAGGGGAGCCAGATTTTGACACACCCGATAACATTAAACAGGCGGCGATTGCCGCAATTACCAATAATTTGACCCGCTATACTGCCGTTGATGGCATCCCCGAGTTGAAGCAGGCGATTGTCGACAAGTTTAAACGTGAAAACAATTTGCACTATGAGCTCGAACAGGCATTTGTCGCCCCTGGCGGTAAACCTATCATCTACAACGCCATGTTAGCGACTTTGAACCCCGACGATGAAGTGATCATCCCGACCCCTTACTGGGTTTCCTATCCGGACATAGTCTTATTGGCCGGAGCAACCCCAGTTTTCGCACCAGCGACTATAGAAAATAACTTTAAGCTCACCGCAGAAGTATTGGAAGCATCAATTACCAAGAAAACCAAATGGCTTATCTTCAACAGCCCTAGCAACCCATCGGGTGCCGCTTACACTAAAGCGGAACTGCAGGCACTGACTCAAGTGCTGCTGCGTCACCCACAAGTTTGGGTACTCACCGATGACATGTACGAGCACTTGGTCTATGACGACTTCAACTACCACAGTATCGCCGAAGTGGAACCACGGCTGTATCCACGCACTTTGACCATGAACGGAGTATCTAAAGCTTATGCAATGACTGGTTGGAGAATTGGTTACTGTGCCGGTCCCGTTGAGCTGATCGCAGCAATGCGCAAGCTGCAGAGCCAGAGCACTTCCAATCCCTGTTCGATCAGCCAATGGGCAGCGGTGGAAGCGTTAAATGGTCCCCAGGACTTTATAGCCAGCAGAGCGAAGGCATTTAGCCGCAGAAGAGATCTTGTGGTGGATAAGCTCAATGCAATCGCCGGCATTAACTGCCCTAAACCTGAAGGGGCCTTTTACGTCTATCCTTGCATCAAAGGCTTGATAGGAAAAACCACCAGCAATGGAGTGTTAATGGACAGCGACGATGCATTTGTCAACGCGTTATTAGCAGACACTGGGGTTGGCGTGGTGCAGGGATCTGCTTTTGGACTGAGCCCCAACTTCAGAATTTCCTACGCTACCAGTGAGCAACTGCTAGAGGAAGCTTGCACACGTATCAAACAATTTTGTGCCAGTTTACGTTAGTGTAATATCGAAACTTGCCGCAGCGGCCAATAGCGCCGCTTGACTTGGCTCTATCACTGGCAGTTGCATCGCACTGCTGAGCATCTGTCGATAGTCAGCCAGACCGGCGCAGCCCAACACCAGGCAATCTGCGCCTTTTTCAACTAATTGCGCGGCGACTTCTTTGAGCCTTTTGCTCACCATTTGTGTTTCGTGCAACTGCGTAGTTGACAGATTTAGTGCTATATCTGCTGTTATATATGATAGTAAATCAAGCTGTTGCAAAGCTATCTTATGCCTTCCAACGGAGGCATCAAGGATAGAGATAATACCAACATTACGGCTGACGCTAGCCGCCTGCTGGTAGGCCGATTCACCGATACCAAAAATGGGCACAGCTAAATCTTTGCGCAACTGCGCTACCCCCGGATCGCTAAAGCAGGAAACCACTAGCGCATCACAATGTTTAGCGGATGCCACTTGTTGTAACAGCGGAATCACTTCTTCTATGTGAGCGGCAGTCTCTATACCAATAGGTGCCGCCGATAAATGCTGACACTGCCAACTAATATTCTCTGGTAACGAAATCGACTCCAGACCACGGCGAATAGCCGCAGTCATAGTTAGCGAAGAGTTTGGATTTATCACCAAAATATTTTTTTTAGGCCCCACCATTAGTACACTCCTCTAATATCCAATCAGATACCTTGTAAATAATTTAAAATACTCTGTTTTGCCGCATTGATATGCAACTGCATCGCCTGCGCTGCCTCTTCCGGCTGGTTGGCTTCTATAGCATCCAAAATGGTGAGGTGCTCAGTACAGCCCGGTTGTAATCGCTTTGGCAGTTGTGAATGGTCAAACATCCGAGTGCGCATGCGCAGGTTTAACAACATCTGCGCCAGCAATTTATTACCGCTACTCATCGCTATCCCATTGTGGATAGCATCATCGACATTCCAGTGTTGTTCAGCGGTATTACTTGACGACGCTAATAGCTCAGTAATCATATTGCGCCACAGTTGTATTAGTTCTGAGTCGACCCGTCCACAGGCCAGTCGCACGCTTTCGATTTCTAGCAAAGCACGAACATTGAGGATCTCCATAAACTCATTCACGCCAATATTTACCACTTGCAGCTGTCCAGCACTTCTCGATAACAGCCCCTGCGCCTCCAACTGGTTTATAGCTTCGCGCACTGGGGGGCGCGAAACATCCAGTTTTAACGCCAGCTGGCGCTCTTTAATCAGAGCGCCACCTGGCAGCTCTCTGCAAAGTATTAGCTTTAAAATGTTTTGATATACCGCTGCACTTAAGCCGCTTTTGATCTGATTCATAAATTTCTTACTGACTAAATTTGGCCATTGTCGGTTATTTTTTACTATTTAACCAGATCTTGACATGGTATACCAGTGGTATACCATACTCTAACACTAACTCGGAGAGTCTTATATGTACGATATGATCATCAGAGGTGGCACAGTAGCAACTGCGGCAGATACCACAGTGCAAGACATTGCCATCCAAGACGGTAAGATAGTCGCCCTTGGAACCAGTTTGGGTGAAGCGGTGCAAGTAATAGAGGCCCAGGGCAAGATCATCACCCCCGGAGGCATCGACAGCCACTGTCATATCGAGCAAAAGTCGTCTTCTGGACTAATGACTGCCGATGATTTTTATAGCGCTTCACGCTCGGCAGCTTTTGGTGGCACTACCACTATCATTCCTTTCGCCGCTCAGCACAAAGGCCAGAGTCTGTATGATGTTTTTGATGACTATCATCGCCGAGCATCTGAAAAATCGGTGATAGATTACGCCTACCACCTTATTATTGCCGATCCATCACCAGCTGTGATGGGTGATCAACTAGAAGAAATGATAGACCGGGGAGTCACCTCCTTTAAAATCTATATGACTTACGAGTCCTTAAAGCTGGATGACTATCAAATTCTCGAGGTGTTGTTTCGCGCCCGCGAACTGCAGTCACTGGTGATGATCCACACTGAAAACAATGATGTTATCCGCTGGCTAACCGATAAATTATTGGCCCTAGGCCACAGCCAGCCAAAATATCACGCCATCAGTCACGCGCGCATCGCCGAGAGTGAAGCCGCCCACAGAGCCATCTCTCTGGCCGAATTATTAGATACGCCAATGTTGATAGTGCATGTCTCATCCGCTGAAGCTACTGCTGAAATTCGCCGTGCTCAAGAGCGCGGATTAAAGATATACGGCGAGACTTGCCCGCAGTACTTATTTTTGACCGCCGAAGATTTAGATCGTGAAGGGATGGATGGCGCTATGTACTGCTGCAGCCCTCCGCCACGAGACAAGGCGGCACAAGATACGATCTGGAGGGGACTGTGCAACGGAACTTTCGAAGTTTTCTCATCCGATCACTCGCCCTATCGATTCGACTCTAGCGGCAAGCTATCCGCTGGTAAAGAGCCTAGTTTTGATAAAATTGCCAACGGGGTCCCTGGGTTGGAGATACGCATGCCGATGCTTTTCTCGGCCGGGGTCGGCACTGGCCGCATCAGCTTGAACCAATTCGTCGCTGTAACTGCCACAAACGCCGCTAAAATGTATGGTATCTACCCGCAAAAAGGCACTATTGCTGTGGGCTCTGATGCAGACATCGTCATCTGGGACAGTCAGCGTCAAGTAACGTTGAGCACCGAGATGTTACACGATGAAGCAGGCTACACCCCCTACAGCGGCACTAAAGTGACCGGCTGGCCAGAGACTGTTTTATGCCGTGGACGCATAGTGATTGCTGACAATCAATTGCAGGTTAAGCGCGGATCCGGTGCTTATGTGCACTGCGCTCTATCGGAGTACGCTATTCCCAGCGGCAAAGCCGTCAGCGAGCTAAATCCCGCCAGCAACTTTGGCGCACAGATTATTGGAGCTAATAATGACTAAGATTAATCACCAGAGCAGTGGTGTATTTGTTATTTCTGCAACCCCTTTTAGCGAAAATGGCAGTCTGGATTTGCACAGCACTGAGTCATTAATTGAGTTCTATCTGCAACAGCAAGTCACCGGTATCACTATTCTCGGCATGATGGGTGAAGCTCCGAAACTGAGCGGCGCTGAAACTATTACCTTTATGCAACATGTACTGAAGATTGTCGATCAGCGGGTGCCAGTAGTGGTGGGGGTCAGTCAGCCCGGGATTGATAATTTAGTGCAGTTATCTCACTCAGCCATGGATTCTGGTGCCGCCGGAGTGATGATAGCTCCGCCACCGAGCATTAAACATGAACAGTCATTGTACCAATACTACGCCACTTGCATGCAACAACTCGGTGCATCGGTGCCGGTCTGCTATCAAGATTTTCCACTGGCCACCAATGTGCACATTTCAGTGCCGATGCTGGCAAAACTTTTTGCAGATTTTGAGCAACTAGTAATGCTCAAACATGAAGACTGGCCGGGACTTAATAAAATAACCCAGCTCAGAGCTGCTGTGCCAGAAATGAGTATTTTAGTAGGTAATGGCGGAATCTTTTTGCCTCAGGAGCTGGAACGAGGAGCCAATGGCGCCATGACCGGGTTCGCATTTCCGGAGATGTTGGTTGAAGTCTGGCAGCTACAGCGCCTAGGCAAGCTGGATCTCGCAGAGGACATATTTGAAGCTTATCTGCCGTTAGTGCGTCACGAGCAACAGCCGGGGTTCGGTTTGGCCGTGCGCAAGGAAGTGCTCCGCCGCCGAGGCGCTATCGCCTGTTCCCTCACCCGCCAACCCGGTCCACAAATGCAAAAACAGGATCATTTTGAACTCGACCGAATGTTGAGTAGATTAGACAAACGTTTAACCCAATTGAGGAGTTAGGAAAGATGGAATTAGGTTTAAAAGGCAAACGCGCATTAATCATAGGTGCCAGCCGTGGATTAGGTTTTGGCATCGCCGAGCAATTAAAAGCCGAGGGTGCACAAGTAATCATCTGCTCGCGTACTGAGCCTAGCTTAAAAAAAGCCTTGGAAAAACTCGAAAAGATCGCAGCGGGAAGCGCTAGCTACATCGTCGCCGATCTCAGTGACTGTGATTCAATCGATGCAATGGCCGAACAACTGCATAGTCAATTCGGCGGTATTGATATTTTAGTCAACAATAGTGGTGGGCCACCACCTGGCCCGATCAGCGCAGTAGATACTGTTATGTGGCAGCAACAATTTTCTACTATGGCCAGTAGCATCTTTCGTATCACCGGGCATTTTTTGCCGGGGATGCGCCAGCGTGGCTGGGGAAGGATTCTCAATTTAGCCTCATCGGGTGTAGTACAGCCGATCCCTGTACTGGGCATATCAAATACCATCAGAGCGTCAATCATTGGTTGGTCCAAAACATTGTCCCTGGAAGTCGCCAGTGACGGAGTTACTGTCAACACTTTACTGCCAGGGCGAATAGCCACTGATCGTTTGCAACAGCTGAACCAGGCCGCGGCTGAAAAACAACTTAAAAGTGTTGAACAAATTGTTACAGCTTCTCTGGCTGATATCCCTATGGGACGCTTTGGAGAGGTGGCAGAGTTTGCCAAAGTGGCAACATTTTTAGTCAGTGAATGTGCGTCTTATATGACCGGGGGGCTAATCCGCGCCGATGGCGGCGCAGTAAAGTCTATCTAAAAAACCAACTTCATCCACAGCAGAATAATTACTGCTGGCTGTGGATGATTCGCTATTAATCGACTTCGATTATTTTGTAGCTGTGACTTATTTCAATACCAGCGGCTTTGAGCATAAGTGAAGCGGAGCAGTACTCATCTGCAGAGAGTCGGACCGCGCGTTCAACATGACTTTCTTTAAGCTTGCGACCACTGATAGCGAACTCAATATGGATTTTGGTAAACACTGCAGGCACCGCATCGGCTCCCTCAGCGCTGACCACCGCTACACAATCCACTATGTCCTGACGTGATTTTTTAAGAATGCCAACGACGTCGTAACTACTGCAACCGGCGACACCCAGCAACATCATTTCCATGGGTCTGCCGCCTTGCTTTTGCTCGCCATCCATCATCACATCAAAGCCAGATTCAGTTTTGCCCTGAAAGCGAACATCGCCATCCCATTTAGTGGTTACTTGCATCTAATACCTCTATCTATATGTTAAAAAAACAACTCTTGTAACTTGCGACCCGGATCTTCGGCGCGCATGAAAGCTTCACCGACTAAAAATCCGTGTACGTTTTTGGCACGCATCGCCGCCACATCATCGCGGTTGTGGATCGCACTTTCAGTGATCACTATGCGATCTTTTGGAATGTATTTGAGCAATTCAAAGGTATTGTCCAGGCTCACTTCAAAGGTATGTAAATTGCGATTATTGATGCCGAGCAACTTATTATCCAAGCTCAGTGCCTGCTCCAGCTCTTCACCACCATGTACTTCAATCAATACGTCCATACCCAGGCGATGGGCTAAATTATTTAACTCTTTCATCTGCCGATCTTCCAGACAGGAAACAATCAGTAGTATGCAGTCAGCACCAATAGCGCGCGCCTCAAACACTTGATAGGGATCAATAATAAAATCCTTGCGAATCACTGGCAGACTACAGGCAGCCCTTGCCTCAACCAAGTAGTGTTCACAGCCATCGAAGAAATCGGCATCGGTCAGTACTGACATGCAAGTAGCACCGCCACTCTGATAAGATCTGGCGATTTCGGCCGGAATAAATGGGTCGCGCAGCAAGCCCTTGGAGGGACTACGCTTTTTTGCCTCGGCGATAATTGCCGGACGCCCCTGTTCAATGCTCTGCTGCATTGCCCGGGCAAAGCCCCGTGGCGTCTGATCACTGTCTTGTGCCACTGCGATGCTCTTTTCCAGATCGGCAATGCTCTTGTGCTCAGAGCGCTCGGCTACTTCTTCGATTTTGCGCTGTACTATTTTTTTCAGGACTGTCGGTATATCGGACATAGTGCTCTCTTTATCGATCAGTTAAAGGCTTTACTGAATTCTACTAATTGCTGAAACTTCAGCGCCGCACTACCGTTGCCGATCACTTCTTTGGCGACTATCACGCCAGCTTTGATGTCTTCGGCTAAATCGGCGGCGTACAGCGCAGCTCCGGCGTTAAGGGCAATCATGTCCGCCGCTTTTAAATCTTGACCATTAAAGGCTGCGGTGATCATCGACAAGCTCTCCTGGGCAGTGGCCACTTGCAAGCCGTTCAAGCTCTGCGGATTGAGCCCGGCGTCTGCGGCAGTCATTGTGTATTGGCTGATCACTCCCTCTTTTAATTCGGCCACATAGGTCTCACCATTCAGGCTAATCTCATCCAGGCCATCACTGGCGCTCACCACCAATACATGTTTTGCCCCAAGTTCTGCCATAACTTCTGCGATAGGTAGGCAGTAAGCTTTGTCAAATACCCCCAGCAGGTAATGCTTGGCCCCCGCTGGATTGGTTAGTGGTCCCAGCAAGTTAAAGATAGTGCGCAACCCCATTTCTTTGCGCGGCACAATCGCGTGACGCATTGCCTTGTGATACTGCGGGGCAAACATAAAGCCCACACCTATTTCATCGATACATTGTGCGACTTGTTCAGGGCTTAAGTTCAGATTGACACCGGCAGTTTCCAGCAAGTCAGCGGCACCGGTTGTTGAAGACACCGATCTGTTGCCGTGCTTAGCGACACAGCCACCAGCGGCTGCGACCACAATGGCACAAGCGGTGGACACATTGAATAAGTGGGCGCTGTCGCCGCCTGTGCCGACAATATCTACCGCCGCCTGATGCTTAATTTTCACTGGAATCGCCAGCTCGCGCATGACTCTGGCTGCACCGGCTATTTCCTTAACGGTTTCACCCTTCATCCGCAGGCCCATCAAAAACCCACCCATTTGCGCTTCGCTCGCATGCCCAGTCATGATTTGCATCATCACTTTTTGCATCTCGGCGGTATTCAGATCTCGGTGTTCAGCTACGGCTGCTAATGCTTCTCTTATATCCATTATAAATTCTTCATCAACTGTATTAATTGAGGCTAAACGCCTCAGTATTATTGGCTGTCACGAAATTATTTAACAACTCGTGCCCCTGAATGGTCAATATTGATTCCGGGTGAAACTGCACCCCTTGTATCGGTAATTCCCGGTGTCTCAGCCCCATAATTTCGGCTAAGCTACCGTCTGCATTTTCAGTCCAGGCAGTAATTTCCAGACAATCTGGCAAACTTTTTGGCTCGACCACCAGCGAATGATATCGGGTCACTTGCAGTGGATTATCCAGACCCTGAAACAGTCCTTGATTGTTGTGTTTAAGCATCGAGGTTTTACCGTGCATCACCTTTTTTGCTCTAACCACTTTTGCGCCGAAGGCCACGGCAATACTCTGGTGCCCAAGACAGACGCCTAATATCGGTATCTTAGCGGCAAACTCACTTATTGCAGCGACACAGATCCCCGCCTCATCTGGGGTACAGGGCCCAGGAGAGATAACAATAGAGCGCGGCTGCAGTTGCGCTATTTCTGCCAGGCTAATTTCATTATTACGTTTGACCAACACTTGAGCCCCTAGCTCGGCTAAATATTGAGTCAAGTTATAAGTAAAAGAGTCGTAGTTATCAATCATCAACAACATTCTACGAGCAAGCCTTTGTTTTTAAGTTATTAATTATTATATTCCTGAACTTTACCCGTTTTCACAAGTGTATTTGTTGTTGCCCAAAAAAGGAGAGTGCCGTAATAATACAGCGTTGCTAGTCTAATATTACTTGCATAACATCTCTTATCCAACCAAAAAAGCACAGTATTTTTATTATATCTAAGCGTCAGATTTTGCTAGATAATTATTCGATAATTTGTTCAGTATGGATTTGATAACACAACAGAGCAAAGTTAACACTTAGCGATCACAATCTTCGTTGCCATCATCAGGGAAATAGCAACAATAGCTGCTCAGCCACTGGGTGAATCATTGCTTTTTTAAGACTTTGCAGATGTTTAGCTACCTAGCTATCGAACATACCGCTTTGATGAGCGATACGCATCAGATCAACAATAGAATTCGCCTGCAGTTTTCGGCACAAATTCTCCCGGTGCCGTCCGATAGTCGAGGGGCTATTTGAGAGTATTTCTGCTATAGCATTATTAGAGTGGCCATTGACAATCAATTCAAACACCTGAAATTCTTTGGCTGTCAGCTGGATAACCGAGTTTTGCAAACATTCAGTAACCGATGGCGAGTAAAAACTCTGCCCTTGTTCTATCGCAGATAAGCACTCTATCAGCGTATGAATACTGTCTTTTTTACTGACTAGGCCGTTTACACCGCAATCCACTAGGTGTTTGAACAAAAAGCCGCAGGATAATCCAGTTAAAAAAATTACCGAGCAATTGGGGAAAAAACGCTTACAATATTGCAGCAGGTTAGCCGGGCCCTCGCCGGGCATTTTACAGTCACAGACGATGTAATTGGCTTCCCGGCACTGTATTAACTCTTTGAGATCAGCAAAGTTACTCGCGCTGGCAACAACGTTAAAACCATTTTTTTGCAGCAACATCGATAACCCTTGATGGAGAATCTGATCATCGTCTGCAAGGATTACATTTTTCATTCCCATCACTTAAACTACACCAACTCTAAATTATACTTCGGTCAGCTATGTTTTCAAAAATAAATCACACACACAATCTATGGATTTTAGTGTCGATTGTAACATTTCTAATACTAATCGTTTCTTCGCTATTATTACTGGTCCCTAAACTCGGACTCTACCATTCTAACGTAAGCCAGTCTCCTTATGTTAGCTCAATTTACAGCCTCGAGGACCCCCGGCACGCATTGCTTATTGAAGACATAGCGACTAATGACAATCTGATCAATAACCTGAGCAGCAACCCCACATCCTTTGGCCATCCCACCGCGACCCTATGGATCAAAGCCGTGCTAAAAAATCCGTCATCAACCACTCGCTGGTCTGTGAATGTCAGTAACCGGCACTTCACCCCGGCAGAAATTTACCAGAAATCCAACTCTCTATTGCAAAAGGTCTACTCTAACGATGGCCAGATAACCTATAACAGTCACTACCAACCCGTTTCAGCGACAGCACTAATTGACATTCCCGAAGCTGGCGAAACGGTACTGTATTTTAAACTGCGCTCGCTCAAAACAACCTTTTTCCTGTTAACCATTAATACTCCTGAGAGGGCTTATTGGGCGCATCAGCAAGGCATAGCTTTGATTCTGGTTTGCCTGGGTTTATTGATAAGCCTGATTTTCGTAAACCTGATGATGTACTTCTCTCTGAGAAAGCCCTATCTGGCTTTGTATTCGCTGCAAGAAGCTTTCATCATTATTCTTATCATTGTTGAGTCAGGTATAGGAATAAACTACCTCTGGGTAGGCAACGCTTATATAAACAATTCAATTTCAATCATCAGCCTGTTGGGTTTAATCTGCTTTGCTGCGCTTTATACTCGTAGCTTTTTCAATACAAAAAACAGCCCTGCTATTGATAAAATTCTGCTTTGCAACGCCGCGCTTGCCCTTCTATGCATATGTTTTAGCGGGGTTGAACCCTTTAGGACTTACCTCCTCCAAGGCGGCCTGCCTGTGGCTTTTATCCTTACTATCTCTGTGATGTTCTGTATTGGCATTATCAAATTAAAAAAAAGAAAGTCCTACGCACTACCATATTTTCTAAGTTACTTGCTGGTAATTGTTTTTACGATACCTATGATGTATGCCATTTTTAGCCAATCTCTGGACATTTTTTTGCTGGTGATAGAAACCATAACCTTACTCTGTGTAGCTGAGGCGATCATGCTTTGCATCGCCGTGAATATGCGCCTTGATGCAATGCGTTCCCGAAATGACATATTCAATCAGCTGTGGATTGAAACACTCAATGAGAGACTGGCTGAAGTATCTCGCTTTGCTCAGTTGACCGAGGAAAAAAACAGCGCAATCGCGGGAACCGAAAATTCTATTAAACGTTTGTCAAACAGCTCCCATGATATTCAGCACAGTCTCTACAGCATCAGACTTCATCTTGAAATGCTAAGAGACAAAGAGCAACACAACAGCACTGTCAGCAACATCGAAGACGGGCTCAGTTTTATCTCCAATATCACTCAACAACTGATAGATGACAGTATTAACTCCATTACCAGCGAATCTGAACAAGTGGATTTTGACCAACTATTTTGCTGTATTAACGATCAAATCTCACCTTTGCTCAAAGGTAAAAACCTCAGCCTGGTTTATGCCCAATCCAACATCCGCCACCCAGGTTCAGCGGTCATCCTCAGGCGCCTGCTGGAAAACCTAGTCAGGAACGCGGTGCGACATACTCATAGCGGTGAAGTTAAGATGAGCATAGTGCATCAAGCTGACAAACTAATATTAAGCGTCAGCGATAGCGGAAAAGGAATGAACGCCAAGGTGGTGCAGAATCTGATAGAAGTGACCAGGAGCGACGATATCGATGCGATTGAAAACGGCGGTTACGGCCTAGGTCTGAGTATTGTATCCGCACTCTGTCATCAGGCTGGGTATACTATTGATATAGATTCAAAGCTAAACCGTGGAACGACTGTCTCAATATTTATTCCTATTGCGCAGCCAAAACAACCGACAGTCTGAAGTAGTTATCTGGGTGTAACGAGCAGAGAAATATTGCAATTACACGGACCCATCTGAAAAAGAAGGGAATATCCAACCTGGAGCACAAAATGTATTCGATACAGCCTAAGAGATATTGGTATTTTATTCGAACCACATCCATTGCAAGCCACATCTGATTATGCCAACTTATGCAGTACCCTACGATCCTTTTGAACGGCGGCTTAAAGAGATAAAAGCCACCAATTTAGCGGTATCCAATCTGGAGACTGCCAGTGCCGCCAATACCAGAATCAGTGCCATGTAGGCATTGTTGCTGAGTTCTTCGTCCAATAAAAAAGCGCCAAAAATCACCGCGAACACCGGAACCAGGAATCCAGTGTAAGAGACAAAAGTATATCCCACTTGCAATATTAAACTGTAGCGAATTAACAGGGCTAACGCTGTTGAAAACATCCCCAGATAAAGTACCGCTATTATGCTCTCGCTGGAATAACTGGCAAGGCCTGAAAAATTTTGGCCAATTGCAAAAGGTGCAAGCATTATCGAACTCAAACAGAGCACCGTACAAGTAATAGAGGGCACTCCAAGGTTTTCACTCAACCTTCTTGGCAGCATTCCGGCGATCACATAACTTAACGCCGCTAGTAGCGTGGCGATTTTTGGCAGTAGCTCACCGCTACCCAACGAGGCCCCGGATGGCAAACTCAGCACTAACACTCCAGTGAACCCCAGTACTACACTAATCAGTTTACAGGCAGTGAACTTATCATCGCTGGTAAAAAAGTGTGCCACTACTAAAGCGAATATCGGAGAGGTAGACATCAAGATAGAGACCGTTGAACTATCGCTTTGGGTACTGGCCCAGCCAATCAGAGAAAAGGGAATCACATTACTGAACAGAGCAATAAGTAATAGTAGCGACCAGTTGACCAATTTTTTGGGCAAATTTATCTGACTAAATACCGCTACCGCCATTACCAATATGGCGCCAATTAATACCCGAATGAAAGCTATTTGCACTGGCGTAAATTCATCGACTGCCACTTTTACTGCAGTGAAGGAGCTGCCCCAGACAATGGCCAGGACTAAAATCAAAAAGAAATGTGTGGCTTTTACTTGCATATCAGTCTCTTAATAGGGTTTGATAACCTGAGTTAGCCGTACACAATACATGACAAAAGATCATTAGGCTCAATAAATTACGGCCTCTGGGGTACAAATACAAACACTGGTTCTTTTATAAGCCATTGACTACTAAAGCTTAATATCCGGGTATTTATTTTCTCAGTATAAAATAACTGCAGTGAATGTCGCTCTTAAATACCACAGCCTATCGCTACCTGCTACTGATTATCATTTTGCAACCAGTAGCAGAGAGTCTCTGATTTTATTCCTCAGTGTTAGCATCCAGTCCGGCAGCAGAACAATACAAGTCCCACAATAAAAAATCCGTTATCAATGGCATCAAAATGAGCAAGAAATACGATCAATACATAGCTGAGGCTTTGCACTGCAGTGGTAAACATCGCCAGTCCACCATCTATGCGGCCACGTTGTGCAATTGAGGTAGTATGATGCATCCAGTTAGTTCGAGCGATTCTATTGAGCGCATTAAAGAAGCCAAAGAAAATCATCAGCACAATAATAGTCAGCGGCTGTGTAACACCGCTCATTAACAATAATATCAGGGCTAAAAGCATTATTGAGCACTGCATTATCCGTTGATGAGAAAACAAGTTTAACAGCCGCGATATCAACAACCCCGTGATCAGTGATCCCAACCCCAGTGCAACACTAAACAATGCGAACCAGTTCCCTGAAATATTTTGCTCTGAGAACCAAATTGGTACAAGCTTTCCCAGGAAGGTAAGTACCGGATAGGACAGGCAAGATATCAATAAAAAAGCGTAAAATGCCGGTGTTTCGCAATAGATTGACTTGAGCTCTTTTATTTGACTCAACAGAGGTGCTTTAGCGCTTGTTCTGAGCTGACGATTATAGGGCGTCAACAGATAGCAACATACTGCAAGCGCAGATGCTGAGGCAGCAAAGAGCGAAAATTCTGCTATCCCCCAGATCTCCAGTAGAACAACTCCCAAAGCTCCTGCTCCTAGAGTCGTTCCCTGCATAACAACTTCCTGATAACCCGAAATTTTTGCGTATTCTGCTTTAACATAGTTCTCTTGAGTGAAAGCTTTATTTACCTGCCAGGCCAGATTGCTTGAGACCCAGAAGATCAACTGAGCGCCCGCAAGAAGCCAGTGTGAGCCGAAATCAAACCAGTACAATATAGCGGTGAGCAATGCGCTTACCGACTGCGCCGCTTGCACAAGCACTAATATCAGTTTACGTGAGTGCCTGTCGGTAAGTGCTGAAAAATAGGGGGTACTGATAAAAGTAGCCCCTGTGCAAAACAGTGCAGTGACCGCGACAAATGTCCCCATATGTGGCTCCTGCAGCATTATCCAAGGGAAGTGCCAGCATAAACAAACCAGAGCTAATGCCGTCGAAAAATTGTCCTGTTAAGTAGGGAATAGATTTATTTTTCATGATGTTTAGTGTCATTTATGATTGGGAAGAGCTACTCTACAACCTAATGTTAACTTTAGGTCAAGAACTATTCACGGAAAACTATTATGATTTTGAGTATTGGGCAAGTTGCTAAGCGCGCCGGCGTCAGCGTCGCCACGTTGCACTTTTATGAGCAGAAAGGCTTAATTTATAGTGCCAGAAATCAGGGCAATCAACGTCGCTATGACCGGCAGATATTACGGCGCATAGCGGTGATTAAAGCGGCCCAAAGTGTAGGACTAACCCTACAAGAAATTTCATTGGCGCTGGCACATCTGCCAAAACATAAAGCACCAAAAAAGCAGCAGTGGGAAGAGATGGCACAAGCCTGGCATCAAAAATTAGAGGAGAAGATTAACAGTCTAAAAAATTTACAGACTCAATTAGGCAGTTGTATTTACTGTGGCTGTCTGTCACTTGAGAGCTGTGCCCTCTATAATCCAGAGGATTCCAAAGGTGTTTCGGAGCCAGGAGCTAAGTTGGCCTGCGCGCAGGAGTCATAACTCATATCTCATAAGTTGGAAGTTGGAAGTTGGAAGTTGGAAGTTGGAAGTTGGAAGTTGGAAGTTTGTCTTACTAGTGCTTAATCTGCGGGCATAAAAAAACCCGATGGCAGAACCTTAAAACTGCCACCGGGATCAAAGTAAAGCTATTTAATCACAGTCATTGCCCCCCATCTATCAGACCTAAGTCGTAGATTGAGGACTATTTTGTATTAATTTATTACTCGCTGATCACCAGCTTAAATTCAGCTGAACAATCTTGCAGCCACAGCCACACATAGTCGGAAAAACTGCGTCTGATGACTAGCTCCCACTGCTGATTACCGGTGCGGCTTATGACTGCCTGGGTTTTTGCAAACACAGTAGTCACTACTTTACCGATGGGAAAGCTCAGTGGATGTACATCTAAAGGTACTGACTTTTGCAGTAGCTTTTGCACATCTTCGCCTTCAAGTCGCAAAATAGTTTGCCCTCCCGATACGTTGACCACTGCACAGTGCCCCTGCAAGTTATTGACCAGCGCCTGCTCAATTTCATAGCTGCGCTCGCCCGGCACTACTACCAACCACTCGTCCGGTGAAATCCAGCGAATCGAAATATCTGCATCCGAAACCATTTGCAATGTGCCTGGTAGCGCCATACCTAAAGTCAATTGTACCCCACTAGTAAAACCGGGATTGTCTAAGTTGCCGCGCAGTATTATGTGACCCAGCAGTTTTAATTCGCTCAACTGTATGGTACCAGCCTGACCCAACTGAGCTTTGGCCACAGTTGCCAGATCCGCGTGATGCAAAGGACTCAGTCCCTCGATTTGGCTCTGCGCTGCAGGTCTCTGATCCATACAATTGACACTGGCCGCATAGTTAAAAGCCGGGTTGTTTTCGCTATCAGACATTTTGACGCTCTCCCTTAGGATCTAAGAATATTGGGCTGCAGATAGTCGCTTCTATAGCGCTGCCATCGGCTTGTGGGGAGTAGACAGTTTCACCCATGCGTTTATGTCCATTGCGAATGTATGCCATGGCAATACTGTGCCCTAAACAGGCGCTGTAATAACTGGAGGTTACGTGCCCCAACATTGTCATTGGTATCGCTTGCTTTGGATCATCTACTGCCTGTGACCCCTCGGGGATTACCTTCTTAGGCTCGGCTGTCATTAAGCCCACCAGCTGTTTACGATCTTCTTTGACACAGTCTTCACGGGCCATACCGCGCTTGCCGATAAAACTAAAAGGCTTCTTCTGTGATACTGCCCAGCCCATACCTAAATCATAGGGATGTACTGATCCATCGGTATCTTGACCGGCGATTATAAAACCTTTTTCCGCTCGCAAAATATGCATCGTCTCTGTGCCGTAAGGGGTCAGATTAAAAGCTGCTCCCTTTTCCATCACCGCTTCCCAGATACGCATGCCATAGTTAGCCTGCACGTTTATTTCATAGGACAGCTCTCCAGTGAAAGAGATGCGGAAAATACGGGCCGGAACCCCCATCACTGTGGCAGCTTTCCAATCCATGTACTTAAACGAGTCATTACTCAAATCGATATCGTCAACCACTTCATCTAATATCTTGCGAGCATTGGGACCTGTGACTGTAATAGTCGACCAGTGATCGGTGACTGTATTGAAATACACTTCCAGCTCAGGCCACTCGGTCTGCTGGTAGATCTCCAGCCATTCTAGTACTCTGGCGGCTCCGCCAGTGGTTGTGGTCATCACAAAATGATTATCGGCCAGACAAGCGGTAACACCGTCATCAAAGACCATACCATCTTCACCGCACATTAAACCGTAGCGACATTTTCCTACCGCCAGTTTAGCCCAGGCATTGGTATAGACACGTCCGAGGAACTCACGGGCATCCGGACCTTGAATATCGATTTTACCCAGTGTAGATGCATCTAATACCCCTGCGCTGTCGCGCACCGCCAGACATTCACGCTCCAGTGATTGCTGCATACTCTCACCTGGCTGAGGAAAGTACCAAGGGCGCTTCCAGTTGCCAACATCTTCAAACAGAGCACCATTGTCTAAGTGCCACTGGTGCATCGCCGAAAAACGCTTGGGATCAAATAACTCACCGCAGTTGCGTCCGGCAATAGCACCGAAAGTAACAGGGGTGTAGTTGGGGCGAAATATTGTCGTGCCTGTTTGCGGGATAGTTTTTTGCATCGATTTGGCGGCGATCGCCATACCGTTGATGTTACCCAACTTGCCTTGATCAGTACCAAAGCCCAGTGCGGTGTAGCGCTTGACGTGCTCTATTGACTCAAAGCCCTCGCGGGTGGCCAGCTCAATACCCGCTGCTGTTACATCATTTTGTAAATCTACAAACTGCTTCGGTGCTCTACTGGTCTCTTTCGGGTGTGGAATGTGAAACAGTGCCATAGGCGTTGTTTCTGCCACTGACTCGGCCGTTGCGGCTGCAACATCCAAGTTAGTGTCAAACCCGGCATTGCTAGCCGCTTGCGCACCTGCTTTAGTGCCTTGTGCAAGACAGGACTGCAAGTCAAAAGTGCCGCCAATGGCGCCGGCAATTAACTGTTTCTGTACCGTATCCCCAGGGATAAAGCCTATCACCTGATCACTCCAAACGGGTCTGGAACCGGTGTGGCAAGATAAATGTATCGCCGGACTCCAACCGCCGGAACTGGCGACAGTGTCACAGGAAAGCTGAGAGACAGGTCCCGTTAGCTGATCGCCCTGGCTGTTTAGCGAGGCGATACTGACAGCAGAGACTCTCTTGCTACCTTGCACTTCAACGACCGCTGAGCCGGTCAGAACTTTGATGCCCAACTCCCGTGCTCGGTCTATAACTGCACTAGTTTCAGTACCTTGGTAGCTGCGGGTATCTAAAATAGCTACTACTTCACGCCCTGCCTGATGCCAGTCGAAAGCCGCCTGATAGCCGCCATCGTTAGTGGTCATCAAGACTAACTGTTTACCCGGCACTACTGCGTAGCGATTGATATAAGTAGATACTGCATCTGCTAACATGCACCCTGGCACATCGTTGTTGCCATACACTAGTGGACGCTCGTGTGCGCCACTTGCCAATACCACCCACTTAGTACGCACCCGGTGCATCCGCTGACGAGAGACATTGGCCTCTGCACGGTCTGCAATATGATCGGTACAGCGCTGGTGAATGGTTAGAAAGTTGTGATCGTGATATCCGTTAACTGTAGATTTTGGCAGCATCATAACGTTGTCTAAAGCCGCTAATTCTGCAACCACGCTAGCCACCCATGCCATTGCTGGCATACCGTTAACGCTCTGCTTAGAATGTAACAAAGCGCCGCCAAATTCCGCCTGTTCGTCGGCTATTATCACTCTGGCACCACTGCGACCTGCCTCCAGTGCAGCAGACAATCCCGCGGGGCCCGCGCCAACAATGACCACATCGGCGTGTTGGTTGTAGTGATCGTACCTATCCGGATCAGCTTCTAATGGAGAGCGTCCCAAGCCTGCGGCCTTACGGATAAATTTCTCGTAAGTATTCCACATAGACTTTGGATACATGAAGGTTTTGTAGTAGAAACCCGGCGGCATCACACTGGCTCCGACAGAGCCCAAGCTGCTCATCATATCGAATTCTACATTCGGCCATCCATTGGTTGCCTGGCAGACTAAACCGGCGAATAACTCTTGCTGAGTGGCGCGCACGTTAGGCACTTGAGTCGCCTCAGTGGCACCTAGCTGCATGATCGCGTTTGGCTCTTCTGCACCTGCGGCTACGATGCCACGTGGGCGGCTGTATTTAAAACTGCGGCCGACTACATCTATGCCATTGGCCAACATTGCCGATGCCAGTGTATCGCCGACAAAACCTGGATAAGTCTTGCCGTTGTAACTAAAATTAATAACCGAGTCGCGCGCAATACGGCCACCCTCTATTAGGCGGTTTTGCTGTGCCATGTTAAACGCCCTCCTGCACTTTGGTCTGTGCCTGCAACTTGGCTGCAGCACTGGTTATACTAGGTTTTTCACCAATTTTATAAGTTTCTAAAATCAGGTAACTCTGAGTGTCGCGGGTCATGTTGAAAAACTTACGACAGCCCACTGCATGTACCCATAACTCATGGTGAATGCCGCGCGGGTTAGTGCGAAAAAACATGTATTCTCCCCACTCTTCGTCGCTGCAGCTCTCTGGATCCAATGGACGTGGAATATGCGCTTCCCCCGACGCGTGAAACTCTTCCTCTTCACGGTGCTCTTCACAGTGCGGGCAATAAATATAAAACATCAGATGACTCCTTAGTGAGCAACGCCGGCAGCGCCGTGCTCGTCAATTAACGCGCCGTCATGAAAGCGGAACATAGAAAATGGTTTAGTCATTTCAGTAGCTTCACCCGCTGCCAGTGTGGCAGCAAAAGCGTGTCCAGATCCCGGTGTCGCCTTAAAGCCCCCGGTACCCCAACCGCAGTTGAAAAACAAATTCTCCACTGGCGTCGCTGATATAATTGGGCAGGCATCCGGACAAGTATCAACGATACCGCCCCACTGGCGATTCATTCTCACCCGACTGAATACCGGGAACAGCTCGACAATTGCCTGCACAGTATGTTCGATAGTGTGATAGCTGCCGCGCTGTCCGTAACCGTTATAGCCGTCGATACCGGCACCTATAACCAAATCGCCTTTATCTGATTGCGACACATAACCGTGTACATGATTGGACATAACCACAGTGTCTAAGATAGGTTTAATCGGCTCTGACACTAGCGCTTGTAGCGGGTGCGATTCCAGCGGCAGTTTAAAGCCGGCCATCGCCGCCATGACACTAGAGTTACCAGCAGTGACGCAGCCAATACGATCGGCACTGATCACCCCGTGAGTTTTAGTCATCACCCCAGTAGCTGCACCGTCTTCCTGAATGAAATTGACCACTTCACACTGTTGAATCAAATCCACTCCCAGTGCATCGGCGGCGCGGGCATAGCCCCAAGCCACCGCATCGTGGCGGGCAACGCCGCCGCGGGGCTGCCATGAAGCACCCATAATTGGATAGCGCGGCAGATCCGAGCAATCCATCATCGGCACTATTTCTTTGATCTGCTGTGGATCTAGTACTTCGCCATCGATGCCCTGTAATCTGTTGGCGTTTACCCGGCGCTCAATATCGCGCATATCCTGCAATGTATGACCTAAGTTCAATACTCCACGCTGAGAAAACATCACGTTGTAGTTGAGATCCTGAGAGAGTCCCTCCCATAGTTTCATCGCGTGTTCATACAGTTTCGCCGATTCATCCCACAGGTAGTTAGAGCGCACGATAGTGGTATTACGCGCGGTATTACCACCGCCTAAATAGCCTTTTTCCAGCACTGCGATATTAGTAATACCGTGCACCTTGGCCAAATAATAAGCTGTCGCAAGGCCGTGACCGCCGCCACCAACGATGATTACATCATATTTTTTCTTCGGCTTAGGGTTGCGCCATACTCGCTGCCAGTTCTCGTGATGACTCAAGGCGTGGTTTATCAAGCCGAATCCTGAGTATTTTTGCATGGGTGAATCCTTGAATTAAATGAATGTTGCATTGCTTAGCAGTGCTTACTAGTCACTAAAATCGCTATCAGTGCACTGCTAAAAAAGCCCCACAGAACATCATCAGATGTTGAATAAATCCCGCAGGGGCAACGAAATTTTACTGCTTGCAATACTAGCGAGTGTTGTCCCTGGGCTTCTACAGCACAGCGACAAAGTACTACTAATCTACGACAGCTGAATGTTTATAAATTTGTCCGCTATTAATGTTCGATGCGTACATCTGACGGAGGGACCGAGCAACAGGAGAGAATATACCCCGCTTCCACGTCTTCATCGGTAATCCCGCCATTGTGTTCCATCACGACAGAACCATCGACCTTGAGTACTTTACAAGTACCGCAAATCCCCATGCCACAGGCCTTAGGAATAGTTAATCCCAGTTTAGCAGCGGCACTATGCACGGTTTCTCCCGGGTGAATCTGGATCGCTTTACCACTTTTACTGAACTCGACACTGAGCATATCGGCTGCATCCAATGCATCGGCAACATCGACGGCGATTTCAGCGTGATCTAGCGCCTCCTGCTCAACCTCAACCGGGGTGGCTCCAAAAGACTCCTCATGGTAGTGACTCATATCAAAACCAGCTTGCTGGAGCATCTTCTTAACCGCACTCATATACACTTCGGGGCCGCAGCAGTATATTTCGCGCTGCATGAAATCAGCTGAAATCATAGACAGTTTATCGACATCCAGATAACCCCGGTAACCCGACCATGCCTGCCCAGTCTCCTGACGTTCACAGATAAAACTGAGTGAAAAATTACTGATCCGTGAACACATATGTTCCAGTTCGCGATGGTAAATAATGTCTGCCGGGGTGCGGGCACTGTGCACAAACTGCATGTCCACTTCGGCATTAGTATCAAAGTACCAGCGGGCCATAGACATCACTGGGGTGATTCCCACACCACCGGAGAGCAACAATACTTTGTCCGCGGGGTGATCTATACAGTTAAACAACCCGACCGGGCCGTGCACTGGCAGCTCATCACCCTCGCGCAGGTTGTCGTGTAGCCAATTCGATACCAGTCCGCCGGGAATACGCTTGATTGTCACAGAAAAACTGTAGGGCACTGAAGGCGAGCTCGAGATAGTATATGAGCGCATCACTTGTTGTGTCTCTATCTCCAATTCCAGGGTTACAAATTGACCGGGCTTAAAGAAAAACATCACTGGCTGTTCAGCCATAAAACAAAATGTTTTTACATCGGCGGTCTCTTCAATCACTTTTACACAGCGGACCATATGGCGACCGTTGCTCCAAGTTTTAGTATTGATGTCATGTAAATAGGAATGGTTTTGCACTGTAGCTGCTTTACTCATGGGATACTCTCTTGCTCGTCTAAAAGATTTTCTGATGGTCAAACCGCCATGGTTTTTTTATATTCAAGTGACGATTTGGCCCCCATCATCTTCTCAGAGCCGCCCGAGTTATTGTCCAATAACGACAACAAGCTGCTCAACTCGGTGTAAGCCTAGATAAGCACTGAGTTTGATTCACTATTATTTGCATGACAGGTCGAATATAAGATAGATCTTGGTCGCAATCAGACAGTTTTTTACAGCTGTTTTGCTCCACCATCTGCATCCATTAACAATAGCCAATAATTCACCATTGCCCTGGCAGTGGCGAGACAACAATTAAAACCAGAGCCAAAGGATCCACGACGTGAACCAACACGATTTAATCAATATTAAGTTTGTCGATTACCCGCAAGCGCGCAGTGAGATGTACCGTTTATTAGCCTCACGCAAAGGTAATTTGTCACTGCCACAACCTCTGTATAACGACCCACATATGTTTAAAGTAGACATGGAGGAAGTTTTTCAAAAGGAATGGAT
>ASZI01000038.1 GCA_000416315.1 Osedax symbiont Rs2
TTTGCATGCCTTCCACCAGCGAATCTAATGGATACATAACCGCTTCTGACACTGGGTTATCTGCTTGATAGAAATAAACTTTTTTATCCGATATATGATATTGATCGAGTGTTCTTTTATGCACTTTTTGGTGCTGATCTATAGACCAAATTTCTCCTTGAAATGTCAGGGCACTCTCTGGCAGCACATAGATCTTTGGCCAGGTTTTAAGTGGCAACGCGGCATGTAAAAACTGGCCGTGCAGCGGATCACCTGCTGCAGATTGATTCAGCTCAACGAACAAGCTCCTCTGCAAATTAAGGGTCTGTTGACTGATGCCAATTACTTTTGCAGTCCATGATTGTTTGTTATCTAAGCTCTTGAGTAGTATCTCCTGCGCAGCTGCAATGGTGTCTATTTTCGAGAAAGCGCTATCACTGAGGCGAATGACTATCTGTTGATCACGATCGGGAAGAACTGTTGCCAGTTGTTGTCCCGCGCTAATAAACTCTCCCAGGTAGGCATGTATTTGGCTCAATTCACCCGAGATTGGCATTTTTACCACGGCATTTTGCAACTGCTGCTCTGTCAGCTCTAATCGGCTAGCAGCTTGCTGCAATTGAGACCTCGCCAGTGAAAGCATCAATTTATTACTGGCGTAGCGAATTTTGGTTTTTTTGAATTCAATCTTGGCAGCGATAAAGTCCGCCCGTGCTTGCCCATGGGCTACTTTGGCCCGCAGCGGATCGATAGACATCAGCTTGGATTGCTCAGCCAGTGATTTGCCACGCTGAAAATCCTCGCTAACACTGGTCACTTGTCCAGAAACCTGAGCGACTATCTGCAACTTTTTTACCGGTTCCACCAACGCTAAACGCACTAGTTTTGGCATGCTTTGCACAAGTTTTACTGGTACTGCACTAAGATAGGTGGGCTGGGCAACAATTGGCGATTGAGGATTGACCACTGGAGCCTCAATCTGGTCGAGTACCACCACTAAAATCCACAAGCTAAATAGCACTGCTAAAAATTGCCTAAAACGCAGTGAGGCAATAAATTTAAACATGACAGATCACCCTGATTTCAATCTCATTACTACTGCCACTATAAATATCCGACAACTGGGTAATTTCCTTATCTGCAGCAAAAAGCATCTGCTGATTAAAAACGCATAACCACAACAACATGACTGCAACACTTAACTTTAATCCCATAACCTATCTCCTGTATTTTTCTCCATATTAATTAGCCAGTGACACAAATACAGTCTGCTCTTGGTAAGGCTGTGTAAGGGTAATTTAGATCTTTGCGTACATTGGCTCAAAGCCGCTAGCAAAAACGGGCTTTTACTGGAAAACGCCTCTAGGCATTTACCCCAGATACATTTGTCGATGCTATGGAATATGCGGCAAGGCCTTACATCTGTGATGCAGTTAGATAGGAATACAGATAGGCAGACAATGTCTGTGGATCAGCTTAAGTATTTCTGCAGTGACGATCTGATTAGGAAAAAACCATCCCCTGGACTGGCTGGGGTTTTCGGCGCAAATAAGTGATTGGCTAAAAGCTGCAAATGTTTGTTGAATGAACTAGCTCAGCGATTACTGCTGAGCTGCGAGCCGGTATCGGATCGGATTTGGGCTGGAAACAAAACAACAATATCGCTTTGTTGGCTCCCTGCGTTTTTTTAAAACAGAAACTGGCCTGTGATTTATCTATGCACGCCCCAATGCTAGTTATTTCTTCCATCGGCATCGCCTTGGATTGCCTGCTTAAGTTGCAGCGCAGTTGGGTGGCGCAGCCAGCCTGTAAGTGTAACTCCCGGATATAGAACTATGGAAGAAGCGGTCAATATGCATTAAAAAATTGCTGTGCCACTCGGCTGATCAGTGAATATATCCTTGTTATAAAGGTAAAACTGCGAAATAGCGGTTTAATAAGCTAAGCATTGCGCTCAGAGGATGCGCAAAATTGCGACCTATAAGTTTTCGGCGAAACTCCCAGCTGTTTGCGAAAATGGTGACGCATAGTGATCGCATTGTTAAATCCTGACAGCTCTGCGACACGCTCAATGGCATAAGTTTGTGTCTCCAGAATACTCTTAGCTAAATTTATCCGCTGCAGGGTCAGCCAGTCTTTTGGGCTCAAGTTCAAAGTTTGTTTAAATTTTCGATCAAAAGTGCGCCTGGACATGCTGGCCCTTGCCGCAAAAGAATCAATATCTATGTTTTGGGCTAAATGCTCTACCGCCCAATCCAATGATTTAGAGAATTGCCCAGGGGAGTTCAAAACCGGTGTCTGTACAAATTGTGACTGACCACCGCTGCGATGCGCAGATAACACTAACTGTCTGGCTATTTGGTTGGCAATTTGATAACCAAAATCCTGGCGTATAATTTCGATACCTAAATCCAACGCCGCGGCGCTACCCGCTGATGTGCCTATGCAGTGGTCATATACATATAGAACATTCTCCTGATATTGCACATCGGGAAATTTCTGCTTGAAAAGCTCGGCGTATTTCCAGTGGGTCGTCGCTTTTTTATTGGCTAACAGACCCAGTTCGGCAAATAGAAATGCCCCCGAGCAAAAGGAAAATATCCGTTTTCCCGCATCGACGAAAGCGCAGACAGCTGCGGCCAGTTGGGCACTGGGCTGTTTATTAGCCACAGGCCAACTGGGCACGATCAAAATATCAAAAGCATCTAAACTGCTAATGCGTTTTGCATGCATTTGCACTTGTCCCAGTAAAGATAAGTCGCCGGATTCAAAACTGACTATCTCACTACAATACCAGTTTTTCTGCTCTGGCCTAGGTAGTGCAAATAGCTCTACGGCACAACCTAACTCAAAAAAGGAGGCCTGATCATAGGTGAGGATTGCGACTGAATGCATAAAAGAACCTTTGAAAAATTTTGGCTGGATATTAACTAACATTGTCATATAAGCCAATATTATAAACCAAGCTATTGCCCGATAATAGCCTCTCAATCACTCAACGAGGAATTTCTGATGGCTTCAAGTGTATTCAGAGTCGCCGCTGCCAGCAGCGAGCAAGCACTACAACATTTCCAGACACTTTTACAATATGAGACCGATTGTTGGGATGTGCATCATGCAATTAGCAATTCAAGAGTGGATTTTATTCTGCTGGACGTTAGAGGTGAAGAGCTATTTGCAGCAGGTCATTTACCCACAGCGGTCAACGTTCCAGCCTCACGCCTAAACGCTAAGGCCCTGCAACAATTTCCAGAAGATAGCCTATTTGTCGTTTACTGTGCGGGTCCACACTGTAACGGCACCGAAAAAGCCGCTATTAAGCTAGCGAAATTGCAGCGCCCGGTGAAGAAAATGATCGGCGGTGTGACAGGCTGGATAGATGAAGGGTTTAGCTTAGTTACTGATTAAGCTGCAGATCTGAATAAGTCCTGTGCCTACTCTTGTAAGTATCGGATTTATTTACTGGTTAATTAAATTAAAGACAAGGCAGAACAGATGATTACCTGTTATTTAGAATATGTGATCGACCCTTATAAAGTCGATCAATTTGAAACTTATGCCAAACTATGGATACCGCTGGTGAATAAATCAGGCGGTACTCATCACGGCTATTTCCTGCCCCATGAAGGCGCCAATAACATTGCCTATGCACTGTTCAGCTTTGCATCTCTAGCTGAATACGAGAGCTACCGAGAGCAACTCAATGACGACGATGAGTGCCGCGAGGCCTTTGCTTACGCAGAGAAAAATCGCTGCATAATCAGTTACAAACGAAGCTTTATGCGGCCAATTTTAGCGAGCTTGTGAATTTCAAAAGTGCAGTGAGTGAGCGACTAAAGATCATTAGGCCAGCACTATTGCTGACACAGATTTTCAGCTTTTCATCAGGGGCAGGTTTTTTAAGACAATCGTCGGACAATGATGATTAATACATTGCTGATTCGAGGCTTTAGCTTTCTCTAAGGCCACTGTTACCGAATTAATTAACATGTCGGATGTATCTATCAAAGTAGGTGTTGCCGAGGAAATGCCGATATTGATATTAATCGCTTGGCCGGCACCTGTCAGTAAATGTAAAGCGGTGATCTCCTGATAGATACTTTGCGCAACAAGCTCACAAGAGACGGTGCCGATCTGGCCTAGTACTAGTGCAAATTGACTGCCCTGCAGAACTGCAGCTAAATCACAGGCGCGACGTGCATGGCGAGAAAACACATCTGCGATCGCAGCTCTGTGTTGCTCTTCGAGGTCAATAGAATCCATTTCTGCGATCAGCAGCGCCACTTCAGAGCGGTTGCGCTTCGATCTTTGCCATTCATTAAAGTAAAATGCATGAAAACTTTTCTGATTTGCCAGCCCGGTCTCTACATCAATCAGGGTGAGCTTTTCTATTTCGGCATGGTCATTTTTACGGTCGATGATATTGCTATGATTCAGCAATACGTAACGCTTATTACCTAATGTAACCATAGATCCTGTAACTTCTAACCAAATTTCTGATTCTATGCTGCAGCTGGATAAGGTAATAGTAAATTCGGATTGATTGCCCAGTAACAATTCTGCCACTTGCTGTTGACACAGGCTGGCATAATCAGTTGAATTTAACTGTAAAATTGAGCAGCAAGAAAAGTAATTCTTTCCTGTCCAATCGACATCACTGGTAGCGCCTAAACACTTGCCCAGCTGCCCCCAAGTTTTATTAGTAAATGAGATATTTCCATTATCTTCTATTACTACAATATAGCTGTCGAGGGAATCCAAAATGCCTTTATAAATATGATCCATCATGATTTTGTTGGCTATCCGTTGTTGATATTCAAAGACTAGATAGTAAGGGTATAGCATAGGAGAATTAGTTTTCAATAGATCTAAAACTAATTAGGAATATTTATTACACGACAATCAACAAGCTATTAACAAGCTACCAACATCTTATTAACAACCGCTACTG
>ASZI01000039.1 GCA_000416315.1 Osedax symbiont Rs2
CCTCTCCACTCCCACCACTTATCATATATCCCTGTATTATCTCTATCCTCTTTGTAATATCCTCTTCAGTTCTGTTAAATTTCAAGCTTTTTTGGGCTAAGAATATGGATTTTCACTCAGCATTAACGCTTAACAGTCAATTGTTAGATTGCGACTTGTATCGCAACAAAAACCTATCTGTATATTTAATTCGCTCCGACCAAGTACATCGGCAAGTAAGCGGAAACAAATGGTTTAAATTAAAGTATTCTCTGTTAAAAGCGCAGCGTCAAAGTTACCAACAGATCATCAGTTTTGGCGGTGCCTACTCCAATCATATTCACGCTTTGGCTTTTGCCTGCAACAGTTTATCGTTACCTGTAATAGGTTTTATCCGCGGTCAGTGGAGTGAAGACAATCAAACTCTGCAAGACGCCAGGCGCTGGGGGATGCATTTAAAAAGTTTGTCGCGAGAACAGTATCGAGAAAAATCCAGTGCTGAGTTTTTAGCTCAGTTAAGCGCTGAGTATCCCAATAGCTTAGTTATCCCTGAGGGTGGTTCGAGCATTGATGCCCTCAGTGGTGTAGCAGAACTGATGGGTCTGATCGAAAGCACTGTGCCAAAAATTGATACATTGGTAGCGGCTTTTGGAACAGGCGGAACGCTGGCAGGGTTAATAGCTGCAGCGCAGAGCACTGATTCAATACTCGGTATACCGGTATTAAAAGGCGCTGGCTTTTTAAAGAATGATATTAATGAGTTGCTTAAAAAATCGGCTGTCGCTGCCGGTTGCCAATGGCACTTAGACCTGGATGGGCACTACGGTGGTTACGGCAAGGCAAAAGTTGCTCACTTGCAAGAGATGCAAAACATAGAGCGGTTACACCAAGTTCAATTGGAGCCGGTATACACTGCCAAGATGTGGCGCAGGTTTGATGAGTTAGTTATTGCTGATTATTTTAAGCCGGGCTCAGTTATCGCACTACTGCACTCGGGTGGTTTACAAGGGCGCAGAGGTTTTAAATTAGATTAGCGACTGGTGTGTAGCTAACTTACCTTTAGACGCTGAGATCGTTTGTGAATAATTATCATTATCAAGCTGTTAATGACTCTTTACAGATAATCCTACTACTGTTGATTTTGCATAGGCAGCAATCTTTTGAAAGGGATAAAACTGAACACAAATTCCAATACTAATTGTTAGTTCAGTGTCTATCTGGGGGCTATGTTTTGCTCTATACTCTGGGCTTTATTAGCTAAGGAACATATGATCAAGTCTGCTATCGCACTGCGGGTTTGATCATATGTTCCCTAATCTAGGTGACCTATAGATGGATAAATTTCGCAGAATCGGCTTTATTGGTAGATTAGGGAGTAAAAAAGTCGTAGATACTTTAAAGAATATGATCAGCTTTTTATCCGCCCAAGAATTTCATATTGTTCTAGATGCGCGCATTGCCGATTTAATGCCGGGTCACGGTCTGCAAACCTGCAAGCAAAAAGTAATGGGCGATCTTTGTGACTTAGTGATTGTTGTCGGCGGTGATGGTAGTTTGCTGGGTGCGGCCAGAGCATTAGCCAGAAGCGATGTCCCCGTACTTGGGGTGAACAGAGGCCAGTTAGGCTTTTTAACTGATATATCTCCCAGCCAGTTCGAAGAAAAATTCGCAGAAATTTTAGACGGCAAATACTCCCAGGAATATAGGTTTTTATTAAAAATAGAAGTTTCCAGGAACGGCAAGATCATAGGGGAGGCAGACGCCCTCAATGATATGGTTCTACACCCTGGTAAAGCCACCAAGATGATTGAATTTGATCTGTTTGTGGGTGACGATTATGTCTACACCCAGAGATCAGATGGTTTGATCGTAGCGACTCCCACTGGCTCAACGGCCTATTCGCTATCGGGCGGCGGACCTATTATGCACCCTAAACTGGACGCGATAGTGTTAGTCCCTATGTTTCCGCATACTTTGTCTTCAAGGCCGATTGTGGTTGATGGAAACAGCGAGCTAAAAATTATTATTAGCGAAGAAAATGAGACTTATCCACTGGTCTCCTGCGATGGCCAAGTGAGTATTAACTTAGCGCCGGGTGATGTGATCAGGCTAAGCAAGCATAAGCACCGGCTACAACTGCTGCATCCAGAAGGATACAACTTCTACCGCACTTGCCGCGAAAAGTTGGGATGGAGTGCTGGCCTCACCGCTCGAAACGCGAGTTCATCAACATGATCCAACAATGTGAAGCCCAAGGTTACGATATCATTGGCGATGTGCATGGCTGTGCCTTAGCACTGAAACTTTTACTGGTCAGGTTAGGGTATTCAAAACGCAATGGGGTGTATTTTCACCCGCGTCGAAAAATCGTTTTTTTGGGCGATATTATTGATCGGGGCCCGAGAATCCGTGAAGCGCTGCATTTAGTTCGAGATATGGTCGACGCCGGTAATGCCCATATTGTGATGGGTAATCATGAGTATAATTATCTAAGCTACAGTACCTCAGGTGAGTCTGTGCATATGCCTTACCTGCGTGAGCACACCTCCAGGCACCAACGTATTTTGCAACAAACCTTAGATCAGCTAGCAAACCACCCTCGGGATCAACAAGATTTTTACCAGTGGATGATGAAGCTACCGGTATTTCTTGAATTTGAAAAATTTAGGGTTGTGCACGCTTGCTGGCACAAAGAAATCATTGCAAAAATGTTATCCACAACGGGTGGCAATACCATCAATCCAGAGTTTTTGTATCATTCAGCGGTACGAGATACTTTTGAATGGACGGTCATGGACAGGTTGTTACGAGGTACTCAAATCAGGCTGCCCAACAATGAAACTATGACTTGCCGAGATGGATTTGTCAGGAAATTTTTCAGAACAAAGTTTTGGCAAAAAAGTCCTGAGTTATACGGGGATGTGGTTTTTCAGCCGGATCCATTACCGGCGAATATGGTCAATAGAGTACTATCTAAGCAAGAGCAAGATGATTTGTACTATTATGCCCACGATGAAAAAACCTTGTTTATCGGCCATTACTGGTGTGAAGGAGTACCGGCACCACTGACTGGCAACATCGCCTGTCTGGATTATAGTGCGGTTAAATTTGGTAAATTGGTCGCCTACCGCTACGACTTTGAGCAGGTATTACAGGCTGATAAGTTTGTCAGTGTCGATGTACGCACAGAAGTTTGATAGAAAAAGGTCAGAGTAGGAAGTCGCGAGTAGTGAGTCGCAAGTTAAACATCGTCAATTAAAAGTCGTGAGTCTATAAAATGATTGTAGTATTCAGTGCCCCTCTAGATGTAGACCTAAGCGGTTTCACTAAGCAGCTGTGGAAGATGAAAATTGTCCATCGAGTAGTGATTGAGCAGAGCCAAGTGCTGATCGTGGAAGATGAACATAACGCGCAATTAGTGACACAGCTGTATCAGCACTGGCAACAAGAGGGTGAATTAACCCCCGAACTGGTTCGAGAGGTAGCCCAGATTGGCAGCAACTCGGCCACAGAAAATTCCCGAGCGGTGGACTTTAAAAAGATCCCGTTGGTGCTGTTGCTATTAGTGAGTAGTCTGTTACTGACTTTAGGCATAGATTTTGGGCAGAATATAGAGCTGCGCAAGCTACTTAGTATCACCGACTTTGATTATGTTGGCGGTTATAACAGCCTAAATCAGTCACTGGAGTCAATGCAGTTGTGGCGATTTATTTCGCCGATCTTTATGCATTTTAGTATTATTCACCTGATCTTTAACGGATTATGGATTTGGGTTATAGGTACTGTAATTGAGCAGCAACAAAAAAGCTTAGTGCTGCTGGGTATCGTTATTTTTTCAGCTATAAGCTCAAATATTGTCCAGTATTTAGTGTCAGGCCCCTATTTTGGAGGGTTGTCGGGGGTTGTGTACGCTCTGATCTCCTATGCCTGGCTCTGGGATAAAATGACTGAGAAAAAACTGCTGGTTGTTTCCAATGCGTTGATGGGGTTTATGGTAGTCTTTTTAGTCCTAGGTTACTCCGGGTTGTTAACCCGTCTGGGACTTGGTGATATTGCTAACACTGCTCATTTAAGCGGATTGGTGGCTGGGCTGATCGCTGCGGTTGTTCTGGCTGTCGTTAACGTAACCAGTTTGAAAGCCACCGACAAATAGACAGTAACGCAGGTAACTCGTCAGTAAACTGGCTATTGCTCTGTAAATACGCTGCTGCCTTCTGATTTTAAAATACCTTTAGAGAAAATATCGAGCCACATTATGACTTACGAAGAATTAATCACGCGCATGACCCCGCAGATGCATCAGGCAATTAAAACAGCTATTGAACTGGGTAAGTGGCCAGATGGTAAAAAAATGTCTGCTGATCAATTGCAAATTTGTATGCGGGCGGTAATCCACTACGATCAAAATTTACCGGAACAAGAGCGGATTGGCTTTATAGATCGCAGCCGTGAAGACGGTACTATGAAAGGGGCAGATCCCCTGAACGAGCAAGTGCTTAAATTCCATTGATGACTGTTCTAGCCAGCGTCTAAAATATCTAAACAGAGCCGTATCCGAGTTAGCTTGAGCCGTTAACTTGAGATATTGCCTGAACAATAAATCTCAATCAATGAGAGCATACATACAGGTGTGACAAGAACCTATGCCGATTCTTAGAACAGGTACGATGCAGAAAATGCGTACCGAATTAAGCGATTCAATTAAATATTACTTAGAGTTAGATGATCAACCACTGTTGATGAATGAACTTATTGGTCAGGAAATATACCTGGAAAATTTAGGTGAAATTCACTGTAGCCACTGTGGTCGCCTCAGCAAAAAAAGCTTTAGCCAAGGTTATTGTTTTCCCTGCTTTAAAAAGTTGCCGCAATGTGACTTATGCATGATGAGCCCGGATCGATGCCACTTCCACTTAGGTACCTGCCGGGACGAAGAATGGGGTAAATCAGTATGTTTTAATGAACATATTGTCTATCTGGCTAACTCTTCTGGAGTCAAAGTAGGCATCACCAGGGCCACCCAAGTGCCTACTCGCTGGATAGATCAAGGGGCAGTAGAAGCCCTGCCTATCTTCAGGGTAAAAACCCGGCAACAATCTGGATTGGTCGAGAAAATCTTCTCTGAGCATATCAGTGATAAAACCAACTGGCGCAAGATGCTAAAAGGCGAAATTACCGAGATTGATCTAACTGCAATGCGCGATCAACTAATGGAAACTTGTAAGATAGAACTGGCTGAATTAACCGCTGAGCACGGTTTACTGAGCATAGTGCCGATTTCAGGTGTGCCAGTGCAAAAGTTGAGTTATCCAGTGCTTGAGTACCCGACTAAAGTTAGCTCTCATAATCTGGATAAAACGGCCAAAATCAGTGGAGTTTTAAAGGGCATCAAAGGTCAGTATTTGATTTTAGACAGCGGAGTGATCAATTTACGCAAATACACTTCCTACGCTATTGAAATTGGCACTTGTAGTTAATTTATTTATCCTCCTCTCTAGACCGTCTAATGGCGGTCTGTTGCTGAATTCCGACTTGTCGTCCCCGCCTCAGATACTTTTTTACAGTCCTCGCTGTCAGCTTAATTTTTTGCTAACTACTTACGATCAAAGATTTTAACTATATTCATCTATCGCTAACAAAACTGTGCTTTTTACTAAACAATAGTAAATATATGTCTTGTTAGTCTCTATAATATGGTTGAGGAAATAGTCTATACATAAGCTCTCAAAAATCTTGCCTTGTGAGAGGTTACACTCGGTTTATTGATATTTTTCCTAATAAAAACAGTTTATCGTTCAGAGGTTCTATTCATGTCTCAACCCAAAGTTATATATTTAAAAGATTACCAAGTTCCCGCATTTTTGATAGAACACACACAACTGCATTTTGAATTAATGACGCAGTTTACTCAAGTGACAGCGCGTTTATCTCTAAGACGCAATCCAGATGCCAGCGATCAAAGTGCCGATCTTTTTTTACAGGGTGACAGTGAGTTAGAATTACAAAAAATTGCTATCGATGGCACAGAGCTTTCACCTGAACAGTACCAGCGCGATGATACAGGATTGACGCTCAGTGGTCTGAGCGATGAGTTGCAGCTGGAAGTGGTTACTATCATACATCCCGACAAGAACACTGCTCTTGAAGGACTGTACAGATCAGGTGGTATGTACTGTACTCAGTGTGAAGCAGAAGGATTCAGGCGCATTACTTTCTATATGGACAGACCTGATGTGATGTCAGTGTTTGAAACCACCCTTAGTGCTGATAAGAAAGATTACCCGGTACTGCTCTCTAACGGTAATCAAGTGGCACACGGCATGGGTGAAGATGGCCGTCATTGGGCTACCTGGCAAGACCCTTTCCCAAAGCCTGCCTATTTATTTGCCTTAGTAGCAGGGGATTTAGCGCACATTGAAGATACCTTTGTGACTATGTCTGAGCGAGAGATTAGCTTAAAAATATACGCCGATGAGAAAGATTTAGATAAGTTGGATTACGCGATGATCTCACTTAAAAAATCAATGCGTTGGGATGAGGAAATGTTTGGTCGAGAATACGACCTGGATCTATTTAACATAGTGGCTGTGGATTTCTTCAACATGGGTGCGATGGAAAACAAAGGATTAAACATCTTTAACACTTCCTGTGTTTTAGCCCATCCACAGACAACTACTGATGCGACTTTCCAGAGAGTTGAGGCGATTGTTGCCCATGAATATTTTCACAATTGGTCCGGGAACAGGGTTACTTGTCGAGATTGGTTTCAGCTCAGTTTGAAAGAAGGTTTTACGGTTTTTCGCGATGCAGAATTTTCCTCGGACATGAATTCACGCACAGTGAAGCGTATTGAGGGTGTGCAGACCTTGCGCACCGGGCAGTTCTCAGAAGACGCAGGGCCTATGGCGCATTCAATCCGCCCGGCCTCCTTTATTGAAATATCTAACTTCTATACCCGCACTATTTATGAAAAAGGCGCTGAAGTAGTCGGTATGGTGCATAGCTTACTGGGAGCAGAAAAGTTCAGGGCGGGCAGCGATTTGTATTTCGAGCGCCACGATGGACAAGCAGTGACTACCGATGATTTCATCAGTGCTATGCAAGACGCTTCAGGTCGAGATTTAACCCAGTTTAAAAACTGGTATGACCAGGCGGGAACCCCGTTACTTACTATTACAGATAGCTATGATGAGCAGCAACAGCGCTATCAGATCACTATTGCTCAGAGTTGCCCTGCGACTCCTGGTCAGAATCAGAAACTGCCATTTCACCTGCCATTTAACTTAGGTCTGTTGGATGAAAACGGTGAAGATATAGACTTGGCGGGCAGCAGTACAGCTTTGCTAGAAGTGACCAAAGCCGAGCAGACCTTCAGCTTTGATAATATCCAGGTGAAGCCTGTGCCTTCACTGTTGCGAGGATTTAGTGCGCCGGTGAAATTAGACTACCGGTACTCTCGCGAACAGTTAGTGTTTTTGATCAGTCACGACTCTGATGGTTTTAATCGCTGGGAGGCGGCACAAAAGCTAGGGGTCGATATTATTCAGCAATTGGTCGCAAGTCTGCAACAAGGTGCTGAGTTGTGTTTGGATGATTGTTTGATAGACGCTTATCGCGCTGTGTTAGCCGATGGATCATTAGATAAGGCAATGATGGCACAAGTGTTGACTCTTCCCTCGGAACTCTACTTAGCAGAGCTTTGTGATGAAGTTGAAGTAGGTAATATACACCGTGCTAGAGAGTTTGTTCGCAAGCGTTTAGCAGCGGCGCTGGAAATAGAGTTTCTGGCGGCTTATCAGGGTGCCAGATTAGCGGCAGAACCCTACCAGCCAAGTGCTCAGTGCATTGCAAAAAGACAATTGCAAAACCTCAGTTTAGGTTATTTGATGGCGCTTGAGAAAGATTGCTACTTGGAATTGGCACTTAAGCAATATCAGGATGCCGATAATATGACGGATAGTATGGCGGCGTTGGTGCAAGTTGCTCACTCTAATTTTGTCGAAGCCGGCGCTGATCTGTTAGCGCAGTTCTATGATAAGTGGTCGCAAAATACTTTGGTGGTCAACCAGTGGTTTGCGGTTCAGGCAACAGACCCTAAAGCCGGTTCACTGGACAAAGTAAAACAGCTGATGCAACACCCGGCCTTTGATTTTGTCAATCCTAATAAAGTACGCTCTGTGGTCGGTGCTTTTTGCATGCAAAATCAGGTCAATTTTCACGCCGAAGATGGCAGCGGCTACTTGTTCCTTGCCGATCAGATTATTGCCTTAGATAAGTCTAACCCTCAGTTGGCATCGCGCCTACTTGGTCCACTGTCCAAGTGGAGCCGCTATACCCAAGTGCGCCAAGTATTAATGCGCGCACAGTTAGTGCGTATTATGGAAAGCGGCGAGTTATCTGCGGATGTATTTGAAGTGGTCAGTAAAAGTTTGGCTTAATGCGCTCTAGTATGGCGCCGTCGGCTTTAGATTTAGTTTTCCAAGGCCTACTTTTGTTGGAAAACTGATCGATGTCAGCAGCGGTTATATTTTTTTAGAAGATTGATAGAACTAGTAACTTAGGCTAAGGTCAATCTATAGTGTTGACGCTTTAGCTGCGGTATACATCGGCGCAGTAAAGTGACAGTTTAAGCTACAGGCTGCAGCCTATTTTGTTGCAGTAATTGATAAATTTAACATGGATAAAATGATGGCGCGTACAATTTCCAATGATGATAAGTTTGATTTACAGCAAAATTTCCGTCGCTATATAAAGTTTCACGATTTATACCTGCAATACAACGAGAAGTTTAAAACATCTAAGGCCAGCAGAGTGTGGATAGCAGCCATCGTCGCTGTGGTTTTTGCCATGGGCTCGGCCTATTTTATGGGAGTTGCCTCCGGTTTATTTGGCTTATATTTCTATCGGGTGATCACTGCCAGCATGCAAAAAAGCAATGCTGAAGAGGGCCGCGAAAGTGCTGAGCGCTGGTTTGCTGCCAAAGGATTGAGATTTGAAGGTCGGGTTTTGTACCACACTGAAGATCAAATGTTAGAGGCACCTATCGATCCTTTTGACGATGCAATTTATAACTAAAGCGCAGCGTTAGTCCCAGGGCTGTAATTCCCGCCGAACAGCTATTGATTTCAATAGCTGTCATAGTCTGTACACTTTTGTAATATTTTTGACTGTCGCAGTCTCTAGCAGTTAAACATCAATAATCGCCGATCAAGCTTCTCTTCATTGGATGAGTGCTTAAATAGTGGCAAGCGCGGTTGCGCTATTCAGGTTATTTATGGCAAAAACAGAGTTTCAAGGATTAACAGCCAGAACCCGGAAAATGCTGGCAGCTAATGAAAATTTAGCCGTAGATTTCAAGCGCGATGTCAGCGGGGTCAAAAGTAGCGACTTTGTCGCTTTTGCCAATGCTAGAGGGGGTGGCACACTTTTGCTTGGCGTCGACGAATATACTAGTGCTTCGGGCTTGCAGCGCGGTCGGGTGGTCGGTTGTAGTGTCGACGATAAAGCCAGACTCGCGCTGGTCAATAAAGCGCTGGAATGCACACCGAGTATAGAAATAAATGTATACGTTGAAAATTTAAAAAAACTGCCGATAATGCGTATCGAAACCCCCGCCAATCAACACCGTCCATTTTGCAATTCTCGTGGTGAATACAGCATTCGCTCCCAGGGGCGCAATCGAGCTCTGTACCCCAGTGAGATGCTGAATATTTTCTTGGAAAGCGAAGCCGAATTGTTCTACCATCGATTTAAGGGTGTGGCGACTAAACTTGAGACGCAAGTGAATGAGATTAGCGGCGCCTTAAACGCAGAGTTAATGACCGTCAGTAGCAGTATGGAACAGCTGGAAAAGCAGTTAAAAATGGCATTTGGTCGGATCGGGCAATTGACTGACAGCAGTAAAAAGCGCTCCAGGAATTTACTGCACAACGTGCAAGACAGTCAACTGATTCTAACCAATCTAGAGCGGGCACTCGCTGAAGATGCCAGTGCAGAGCAACATAAAGATAGATTGCAGCTATTGGAAGATAAAGTGGACAATATTTTAGAGCTGCTATCAATAAATGCTAAAACCAACAAATAAAGTGAGAGAGTTTGTATGAGCCATAGGTTACGCAGTAAAACCGCTTGGGTATTTGATTTGGATGGCACTTTGACCAACCCAGTGCACGATTTTGCACAGATGCGCAGTTCGCTGGGAATGGCAGAGAACGCCGATATACTGCAGACTATCGCCGAAACTGAAGGTGAGCAGCGGCTGATCTTAACGCAGCAGCTAGACAAGTTGGAGGCTCATTACGCCGCCAGGGCGTCAGCAGCTACCGGGGTGGAAAATCTGATTGCACAATTGGCCGAGAAAAACTGTCAGCTGGGGATTTTTACCCGCAATACTAAAGAGATGGCGCTGCTCTCGCTGCAGGCGATTGGGGTAGCGCAATATTTTGACAGTGATTTTATAATTGGCCGCGATCAAGCGCCGCACAAGCCTAACCCAGTAGGGTTAACTCAGCTATTAGAGCAGTGGCAAGTGAAAGTGTCAGATGCAGTGATGGTGGGTGATTTTAGGTTTGATCTGGAAGCGGGCAGGGCGGCCGGTACCGCCACAGTGCATATCACCCAAGATAAGCAGCGCTGGCCAGAGTTGACCGACTACTTTTATAAATCACTGACTGCACTTAGCGCCGATTTGGATGGCTAACTGCAGCAAGCGTCGATCTGTAGGATTAACTTAATCAGTGGGTTGTCGATAAAAAAGCCGTGGCTGTTGCCGCGGCTTTTTTATGGGGCAGGTTTTAGCGCTGAAATGGATATACTGAACCTAACTGAAGGATTTGTGTCAGCTCGTCCAGGGCGCCGCGTGATTCAAGCAATAATTGTGGATCGGCAAGGTCTGCCTCGGTCAGACGATCGCGATAATGTGTCTCCACCCAAGTATTCAAACGGCTGTAGAGCTGCGCATTGATGAATGTCGCTTGGTTGGCAGCGCGCTGTTCCGCCTCATTCATAACGATGCGTAAACGCAGACAGGCCGGTCCACCCCCATTGGCCATGCTCTGCTTCAGGTCAAAGACCAAAGTTTCATCTATAGGGCTGTCACTTTGCACTAAAGATTGCAGATACTGCCAGACCGCCGGGTTGTTTTCACATTCCTGAGGTATTACTAATACCGTTTTTCCAGAGGGCAGTGATAGTAGCTGGCTGTTAAATAAATAACTAGTGACGGCATCTTGGACACTGATTTGTGAACTTGGGGCTTCAATAATGTGGAAGTTATCTCCCATCTTTTCTCGCAGCTGTGCCTTTACTTGCTGTTGATTTAAAAAGGCCTGCTGGTGGCAGAACAAGATATTGGCATTGCCGACTGCAATCACATCATTGTGAAACACTCCCGCATCAATGATGTCAGGATTTTGCTGAGCGTAGACCACGTGTTGATCGTCTAGCTGGTGTAATCTGGCTACAGCCTGGGATGCTTCTATGGTGTGTCTGGCTGGGTAGATTTTTGGTGCCGGTTGCGTGCTGTCAAAAGCGTGTTTGCCGTAGACAAAAAATTCGACCCCGCGCTGTGCGTAATTGTGACTAAAGCGGGTGTGATTTGCCGCCCCCTCGTCACCGAAGTGATCGACGCTGGGCAGTGCGTCGTGATGAGCGAAATGCTGTTCATCGCTAAAGGTTGCCTTGAGGATGCGACCGGTCACCTGATGCTCAATAGAGCGATGAAATTTATTACTCAAGTTGGCTGGAGTAAAGTGAATTTTTTGATCCGCAGTATCTGCGCTGGGGGAAATAGTGGCGGCATTGGCGGTCCACATACTGGAGGCAGAACAGCAAGTCGCCAGTATTCTGGGTGCTTGCTTGGCAGCTTGTTGCAGCACATTGGCATCGCTACCACTAAACCCAAGTTTGCGTAATGTATTGATATCAGGACGCTCTTGCGGGGCCAGTACCCCTTGCACTAGTCCCATGTCCGCCAGGGCTTTCATTTTGGTCAGCCCTTGCAACGCTGCTTTTTTTGGGTTGGCCAGGTTAGCTTGGTTTTTTTCAGAGGCGACATTGCCAAATGATAATCCAGCGTAGTTGTGAGTAGGTCCCACTAAACCGTCAAAGTTAGCTTCAATCGCTTTCATTTTAGACTCCAAAACTAGCGCCGCTGAAATGGCGCTGGTTAGTATTTTGATGCATCGCCAACAGTAACGTCGGCGCTGTGGATGAGATTAAATAGACAGACCGGGAGACAGTGTCTGGGGCATAACCAGAGTGTCCGTTTCCATACCAGCTACTGGGTATGCACAGTAGTCAGCGGCGTAGTACGCACTCGCTCTGTGGTTGCCACTGGCACCAACGCCACCAAAAGGTGCCGCTGAGCTGGCGCCAGTTGTCTGTTTATTCCAGTTAACTATGCCGGCTCTGATATGCTTATAAAACTCCTGATACTGGATCTTACTGTCGCTAAACAGTCCCGCTGCCAGGCCAAAACGGGTATTGTTAGCAGCGCTGATTGCCTGGTTAAACGAATCGTAGCGAATCACTTGCAGCAGTGGGCCGAAATGTTCTTCATCTGGAAGCTCAGTCACTTTAGAGACATCTATCAGCCCGGCACTGACCAGACCTGTTCCCGCTTGTAGCTTCTGTAAAGAAACTAATACTTGTCCACCTAAGCGCTGTAAATTACTTTGCGCTGTGACCATGTTATCTGCAGCTTGCTCAGAGATCAGGCTGCCCATGAAAGGCGCGGGATCGGCGAATTGGCCACCCACTTTAATCTGTGCGACGGCATTGGTTAGTAGTGCTAAGAATTGCTCGCCCTGCTCGGTGTTAGGCACAAACAGACGTCTGGCGCAGACGCAGCGCTGGCCGGTGGTTATGTAAGCCGACTGAATGGTTTCGTTTACAGCTGCGCGCAGATCGCTGATCTCACCGATGATAAGCGGGTTGTTACCGCCCATCTCCAGCGCTAGTATTTTCTCCGGCTGGCCGGCGAATTGGCGATGCAATAATGCACCAGTGTTAGAGCTGCCGGTGAAGAACAATCCATCTAACCCAGGGTGGGCAGCGAGCGCTATACCTGTGTCCTTTTCGCCTTGCACTAAGTTTAGTACGCCCTGTGGAAGACCCGCCTGCTGCCACAGCTCTACCATGTACATACCCACTCGCGGGGTCAGCTCGCTAGGTTTAAAGATGACGCTATTACCGGCAATAATTGCCGGCACTATGTGCCCGTTAGGTAAGTGGCCGGGAAAGTTATAGGGACCAAAAACTGCGACGACACCGTGTGGCTTATGACGCAGAGTGCTTCTAACGGCACCCATATCGGTTTCAGTGACTCCGGTACGCTCGGCATTGGCTTTTATGGAAATGGCGATTTTCCCGGCCATAGCACCGGCTTCTGTTTTAGTTTCCCAAAAAGGCTTACCGGTTTCCTGGGCGATTATACGCGCCAGCTGATCTTTGTTTTCAACAATCAGGGCACCAAAGCGCTCGACGATAGCGCAGCGATCGGCCAGAGAGGTGGCCGCCCAAGTGGGCGCCGCTGTACGCGCCGAAACAATTGCAAGATTGACCTGATCTTTGCTGGCGCAGTTTCCCTGCCAGAAAACATTGCCAGTGGCAGGGTCTAGTGATGTTAGCGTAGCCCCCAGGCCCTCGCTCCAAACACCATCAATAAATACGGAATTAGACATACAGTTACCTCTTTTGTGCGACCAGTGGGACAATACGTACAGTACTGCCAGCACTTACACCCAATGCTTGGGCGGTCTGCGTTTGCATAGTTATTAAGTTATTGCCCTGCTCGCCAACGGCGACCATAGTGCAACGAAAATTTTCAAAGTCAGTATTGCTGACTAGATATAATTCACCTTCAGTGGCCTGGTCGCTGATTTTTACTTTGGCATAACGGCTGTCTTTAATAGCGCGGATGTCATTGACGTTAGCTTCTAGTGTCGGTCCTGCATCGAAAATATCGATATAGCCGGTATAACGCATCCCCTCGCGCTCAAGTAACTTACGCGCCGGGATAGTGTTTTCATGAGTCTGAGCGATGACATCGCGGGCACTTTTTGGCAGTAAATCGGTATACAAAGTATATTTAGGCATCAGCTCGGCGATAAAAGCTTTATCGATAGAAGACATTTTGTCGGCAGTGGTGAAATCAATCGAGAAGAACTGTTTCCCTAAGCCCTCCCAGAAAGGGGAGATGCCATTTTTGTCTGAGTAGCCACGCATTTCGGCAACCAGTTTTTCATGGAAAAACTGCGGAAACTCCGCCATAAACATGAAGCGACACTTAGACAGCAAGTGGCCGTTTTTAGAGTGACGATAATCGGGGTGCAAAAACAAGGTGCAAAGTTCAGAGTAACCGGTGTGATCATTACTGATCGTCAGGGTCTGCATCTGGTTGTAGACGTTTAGCTCTTTGGATGCATGCACTAAGGTTCCGATGCGGTAGTTATACCAGGGATCGGATAGTCCGACGGCGGCTTCAATCGCGCAGATGCCGGCAATTTTCTGCTCCACCAGGTCTTCCAGGACAAACAGAAAAAGTGCTTCGCCGCTATGCTCTTGCTGCTCGAAAGCGGCCAGTGCAGTGGCTAACTTGTTACTGACTACTTCGCTGTTGTCTTGTAAAGAGGTAAATCCAGGGCCTGTGATTTTGGCTAGCTCCGCTAGCGCCTCGCCGTCGCGGCTCTCAATTGGGCGTATGATCATCATATGCGAATCTCCCGTGCTTAAATTGTCGGTAAAGTTATTAAATTAAGTTTCTGCCAGTGGCAAAATATACAAAGTGTCGCCAGCGCTTACCTGCAGCTGCTCGCCCTGCACGCTACTCAAACGGATATCCGCTAGATCGACCTCGGCGTAGATACAAGCGTAACTTTGCAATAAATTATTGCTGATCAACACCTTGCTGGTATTACTTGCAGTTGGTGTCTCTGTGATGACCGCCACAGTGGCAAACTGGCAGGCAATGCTGCGCAGTTCTTTGATCTTTGCTTGCAGGGTAGGGCCGCCATCAAAAATACTGATGTAGCCGTTTTCAGAAAACCCTTCTGCTGTAAGCAACTGTTGCACTTGTTGCATATCTGGTCGAGTGCAACCCATGACCCGCTGAGCACTGTCGCTGAGCAGCGGAACATACACAGGGTAATGGGGCATTAAATCGGCAATAAATCCCTTGGCGTTAATACCGCTGAGGTAGTTGGCCCGATGAAAGTCCATATTGAAAAAGTGTTGCCCCAGTGCCTGCCAGAAGGGAGATTTACCTTGCGCATCTTGAACTCCCTGCAATTCCAACATCAATAACGGATTAAAGCGCTGCAAGTGTTGACCGATAAACATCAGCCTGGACAGTGACAGCAATCGGAAGCTTTCACTGGCAGCGTTGTTTCCCGGTAGAAAGAAAGTGTAGAGCCTTGAGGCTCCCTGGTAATCCTGACATAAACGCAGTGTGGCAACGGTGTTGCGAATTTGTAACTCAGCTGAATGATGTTCGACCTGGTCACAGCGATAACTGTAAAAAGGACTGTCGTAGCCTACGCAAGCCTCTATTCCGGCGATTCCGTGCAACTCACCCGTGGCACTGTCCGCTAAGACAAAGTGATAGCTCTGTCCCGCGGGTTTTGTCACGCGATGCTGCAGTGATTGCTGCGTAGCGTTGATCAGCTGCGCTAAGTGATCGCGGTTGTTGGGCAGCGTGGTCATGCTGTCACCCGCTGTCACTGCCAGATGCTCAATTTCCGGCAGATCGTCAAAACGTACCGGGCGAACGACTAACATCTTAGTTAGCCGGCGCTTTTTTATCTAACCAACTCAAATCTTCAGCGGTGGCCAGTCTCATCAGCAGCAGTGCACTGAGCTTGGCCCGCACTGTTAAACTCTTAACTTTTAGGTATTCATCGCTGGAGTGAATTTTGCCTCCTTGCACGCCCAGTGTGTCTATATTGGGGATGCCGGCCTCGGCCAAATTATTGCCGTCACAACAACCGCCAGTAGGCAGCCAGGTCAAATCTAAGCCCAGCTGTGCACCGCAGTCACAGGCGAGTTCGAAAAGCTTAGTGTTGGTCGCAGTCAATACTTTTGGCTTGCGGCCGAACTGGCCATGCATCTGGATAGAAATACCGTCGCGGCTATTGATCTGATCGAGGATAATTTGAATGTTATCCAGGCACCACTGTTCGTCAGCGGGTTGCTCTAAGCGAATGTTAAAACGCGACAGGCACATATCAGGTACGACGTTGTTAGCCCCGCCTCCCTCTATCAGTGCCGGGTTGATCGTGACTCCAGTTCGCTGGCCGTTGAGGTCGTCAAGCGCACTGATAAAATCACACATGGCCCGTACCGCATTGCGCCCCAAGTGATGCTCGCGACCGGCGTGTGCTGGTTTGCCACGACTGATGACACTGAAGTTACCGCTACCTTTGCGTGCGCCGGCAAAGTTACCATCGGGAAAGCTGGGCTCGTATATCATCCCTAAGTTGACCCTTTTGGCCGCTTCAGCAATGAACCCTGCAGAGCCTTGAGAGCCGATTTCCTCATCCGGATTAAAGAGGATTTCCCAGCCAATTCTATCGGCGAAAGGGCTGCGCTCCAGTGCTTGAATAGCAGTCAGCATCACCATCAAGCCACCTTTAAGGTCAGCAACACCTGGGCCATTTAAGGTTTCGTCATCCAGCCATTGAGTGGTTTGAAAATCAGAGTCTATAGCAAAGACTGTATCTAAGTGGCCGCAAAAGAATATCTGTAATTCGGCATCCGGACGTTTCGTTAGTCGCACTGCATTGCCCATTGGCAGCTGCTGTTCAATACCGCTGTTGTCAATATGTTTAAAGGGGGCGACAGGCAGTATTTCTACTTTGGCATCCAGCACCTTAGAGTATTCGATCAGTTTGTCTGCAACGCTGTTGACCCCCTCTGGATTGAAGCTCCCGGAGTTGATGTGTGATAGCTCGATAGTGCGATCGAGCATTTGCTGATATTGACCGTCGATCCACTCTAGCCAAGGGGCAAAATCGCTATCTTTGAGGTTTGTAGTTGACATACTGGTGTCCCTATTGCTTTGCTGCCTCGTTGTCGCTGGGTCGGCAGAAATAGAAATGCTGGTTGAGGCAGGTAAAATTTCCCTGGACTATAACGCCAGGGAAATTCAAGATTGTCTAATTGATTACTGTCATCAGACAACTAAGGTCTGTGTCAAACCTTAGCGATCTGCTGAATTTTGTACAATTATGCTTCGCTGGCCAGTACTTGGGCAATTGCGGCATCTAGCTTCTCAAGACCTAACACGATATCTTGATCTGGAATGATCAGCGATGGAGCCATCCGTAAAACCTTAGGTCCTGCTACCAACATCATCAATCCCTGTTCGCGCGCTGCCGCCATAAATAATGCCGCTTTGCCCTGCCACTTTTCAATCAGTTCAACACCGATTAACAGTCCCAGGCCACGCGTGTCCTGAAAAATACCGTACTTAGCGTTGATCGCCTCAAGTCCGTCGACAAACAACTTGCGTTTGGCGCTGACGCCTTCGAGTAACTCTGGCTGATTGATATGATCGATAACGACTTCGGCTACTGCACAGGCCAGTGGATTACCACCGTAAGTGCTGCCGTGGGTGCCAAAATTTAAGCTGACTGCACATTTGTCAGTCGTCAGCATTGCACCGATAGGGAATCCGCCACCCAGCGCTTTTGCCGTCGTTAAAATGTCCGGGGTAACGCCAAGTTGCTGGTATGCATACAAGCTGCCAGTACGGCCTACACCGGTTTGAATCTCATCAAAAACCAACAATGCGTTGTGTTCATCGCAGAGCTCACGAGCAGCTTTTACAAAGGCCGGGTCTGCATTGATGATGCCGCCTTCCCCTTGAATAGGTTCCATTACTACTGCACAAGTGCGTTCTGAAATTGCCGCCTTTAATGCTTCAATATCGTTGAAAGGCAGATGGGTAATGCCCGCGGGTACCGGCTCGAATCCCTCACGATATTTTTTCTGTCCGCCCACTGATACAGTGAACAGAGAGCGGCCGTGGAAAGATTGCTCAAAAGAGATAATCTCGTGTTTTTGTGGGCCGAAGTTATCGTAGCTGTACTTGCGCGCCAGTTTAAAAGCAGCTTCGTTAGCTTCACCACCGGAGTTACAGAAAAAGACTTTATCGGCAAAAGTTGCAGCGGTTAGCTTTTGCGCCAGACGCAGAGCCGGTTCGTTAGTGAAAACATTACTTAAGTGCCAGAGATTTTCAGCTTGCTCTTTTAAGGTGTTGACCAGTGCTGGATGTGAGTGACCTAGAGCTGTAACCGCAATGCCACCGGCGAAGTCGATGTATTCATTTTCGTCCTGGTCCCAGATTCGCGAACCGCGACCGCGTACAGGCACCATTTGCTGTGGGTTGTAGTTAGGCACCATTACATTATCAAAAACTGCGCGGTCTACGCTTTGCTTAGTCATCTTTTTAGTCCTTAAGTGTAAGCCGCTAACTGTTAAAAGACAGATACCGGCAAAATATTACTATCATGTTTTGTCACTTCTACTAGGGATAGAGTATTTAGCGCAGTGACAAATTCTACCTTTGGTTCGAGCTCTTGTAGCTCGCAATTTCGGTGAGTTAATTATGAGCGCACTGTCTAGGGAAAGCTAGAGGGAAAATTTAATTAGAGCGACATGGAGTTGGAAAATAATGCCATCTGATGCTAATTAGTTTAAAATAGCGTCCGAATACGTTAGTTTCTGTGCCGTTATTTTAAAAGATCTAGGTTTGTGCATGAGTAATATAGAAAAAACTACTAAAAAGGAGCTCCGCTACGGATTTTTGCTGTTGCCGAATTTCTCCTTGATCGCCTTTTCATCGGCGTTGGAGCCACTGCGAATGGCTAATTGGATCAGCGGCGAAAACTGTTATTCGATGTCGCTTATCAGTCATGATGGCAAGCCGGTGACTAGTAGTGGTGGTGTGCAGATCCAAGTGGAATACAGTTTGAAAGAGCTGCCTTACTACGATGCAGTGTTTGTCTGCGGCGCCAGTCCAATTGCCCGTACCGGTAATGAGGCGGTCATCGACTGGCTGAAAAGGCAAGCGGGCAGCGCGATGGCGATAGGGGGCATAGGTACAGGTTCCTATGTATTGGCCTGCGCCGGATTATTGGATAAATATAGGGCTACTATTCACTGGTGGCACATTGAAAATCTCAAACAAGAATTTCCCCGCACTCAAGTGACCAACAGATTGTTTGAAATTGATGGCTTGCGCTATACCTGTAGCGGTGGCACTGCCGCTATGGATATGATGTTGTTTCTAATCGGTCGGCAACAAAATATGGATCTGGCGGCATCTATCTCTGAGCAGTTTGTCTGTGAGCGTATCCGTGGCTCTGATGACCAGCAGCGAATACCGATAAAATCAAGAATCAACGCCAACCAACCTAAATTAATTGAAGCGGTAACCCTGATGGAGGCCAACATTGAAGAGCCGCTCAGTACTGATGATCTGGCTCATCACGTGAAGCTGTCAAGGCGCCATTTAGAGCGTTTGTTTAAAAAGTATTTACACAATGTTCCGGCTAAATATTACATTGAACTGCGCCTGACTAAAGCTCGAAAATTGTTGCGCCAGAGCGATAAAACCATCTTGCAAATTGGCTTGCTGTGTGGCTTTTCCAGCGCCTCTTATTTTAGCACTGCCTATAAAAATCACTACGACATTACACCCAGAGAAGAGCGCAAACAAACAGAGCATTAATCGAAAGATATCGGTAAACAGCCGCTTTAGCTAAGACGGACGCTGTTTACTGTTCGCCTAAGAAATCGCCGCTCTGATGCGCCCAAAGTTGCGCATATACACCTTTTCTGGCCAACAGTTCTCTATGGCTGCCCTGTTCAATTATTTTCCCCTGATCTATGACGATCAGTCTATCCATAGCGGCGATCGTCGACAGACGGTGAGCGATAGCTATAACAGTTTTGTTCTGCATCAGTTGCTGTAAGTGTTGTTGTATCGCCGCCTCTACTTCTGAATCCAATGCTGAGGTTGCCTCATCTAACAGCAAAATCGGGGCGTCTTTTAACAATACTCTGGCAATGGCGATGCGCTGACGTTGGCCGCCGGACAGTTTAACACCGCGTTCTCCTACCTGAGCCTGGTAACCGCTGCCGCCTGCTGGGTCGTTCAACTCCAGAATAAAATCATGGGCCTGGGCCTGCTTACAAGCGTTGTACATTTGCTGTTCACTGGCGTCGGGTCGCCCGTAAATAATATTGTCTTTGACGCTGCGGTGCAGTAGTGAGGTGTCTTGAGTGACCATGCCAATGTTGTAGCGTAAGCTCTCCTGAGTAACCGATTTGATATCGACCCCGTCGATTAAAATCTGCCCTGATTGCAAATCATAAAAGCGCATCAACAGATTAATCAAGGTTGATTTCCCCGCCCCCGAGCGTCCGACTAGACCCACTTTCTCCCCGGCTTTAATTGATAAATTCAGGCCTTCAATCAGTGATAGCTGGCTATTAAAGTTGAAATGGATAGCTTTGAACTCAATTTCACCTCGCTTTACTTGCAAGGTGCTGGCGTCGACAGCGTCTTTGACGCTCTGCGGTTTGGCTAGAGAGTTCATCCCGTCAACCACCGTACCTAGGTTTTCAAACAGCGAACTCATCTCCCACATTATCCACTGTGACATGCCGTTTAAACGTAGCGACAGACTGACAGCAATTGCGATAGCGCCGGCACTGACACTGCCGTCAAGCCACAGGTAGACCGACAGAGCGCAAATGTTAAAAACTAAGATCAGATTGTTGTACTGGACAAAAAATCCTAGCTTAGTGACCAGGCGCATCTGTTGATGAACAGTTACTAAAAAATTATCCATGCTGCTTTTAGCGTAAGTTTCTTCACGGGCAGTGTGAGAAAAAAGCTTAACAGTGGCGATGTTGGTATAGCTATCTACTACACAACCAGTCATTTCTGCTCTGGCATTGGCTTGCCTGGTAGAGACTTTTTTCAGTTTTGGGATAAAGTGATTTTGAATAAAAATATAGCTGAGCAGCCATAAAATTAGCGGTAACAGGAACAGTGTATCTCCCTGAGCAATCAGGAACAACAGCGCGGTAAAGTAGACAATAATGTAGACAAAGACATCCAGTAATTTGGTGGAGGTCTCGCGAATTGCCAGTGAGGTCTGCATTACTTTAGTAGCCAATCGGCCGGCGAAATCATCCTGATAAAAGGCGATACTCTGATTGAGTAAGTAGCGGTGCATGCTCCAGCGGATCGCCATCGGGTAATTACCCAGAATGCTTTGGTGAATCAGTGTTGTATGCAGCAATATCAATGCAGGCATCGCGACTAAAGCCAGTACCGTCATACCGATGAAATAGTCACCGCGCTCGGACAGTATTGCAGGGTCGGGTTGGCCGCTGAGCCAATCGACTAAGTCACCCATAAAGCTAAACAAGAATACTTCGCCGACCGCCAGTGTGGCAGTTAACATGGCCATTATTAACAAATACTTTTCCATGCCCCGGCTATAGTGCCGGCAAAAAGCCAATAGACTGTCAGGTGGTTGATCTTTTGAGCTGTCTGGAAAAGGAGTAATTAAACTTTCAAAATATTTAAACATTAATGTCGCCCAATGATAAAAGTACAGCCGCTAGCTATTTGTTGGCGCAGTCTAACACTTTACAGAATGAAGATGCGAACAGCGCCATAGCGTCAGTATAGCCAGTGTGCTTGAGCTGTAGCATATAGTGCGTCTGTGCTTTAAACAGGCGCGATTAACGCTCTGCAGTTAAAGCACTAAATTATCGCCATAAAAAATGATGAGCAGGTAATGCTTAACATGAAAAAAATTGGGCTGTTCCTTATTCAAGCTCACGGCGGCCAGTAAGGTGATGGCTATTCCAGCATAGGAGGCCAAAGATTGCCTGATGGTAATAAATTTAACCGAAATTTCAGTGTCCAGAGAATAGAAGTAACTGGTCAGATATACTTCATAATAGGTACGAAAAAGAGAGATCAGAAAAAAACAACCGCAGATGATATATACAGAAAATAGCGGATAGCTAAGGGATGCAACTAATACGCTTAAGATGCAACTAATACGCTTAGACTGACGGCTATGGCCATCCACGCCTGAAAAATCACTTTAACAGGAAAGCTGCTGACACTGGGAGGGCGCTTTTAAATATAAAAATTGCAGCAGATTCCGGCCAGTGCCGAGGCGGTGATCGCCAGTGAAAAAGCAATTTTCGGAATCTCGTAATAGTTAAAAGCGTAGGGTAATAGGCTGGTGAACATAGCTGAAACCCCATTGATAATGACAATGGCAACCCCCAACAAGATCAGTGTCTTCTTTAAATAATCGGCCGCCTGACGACTGGAGGAGGTTTGAGAATCATTGTCCGGCTGCTCTGTTGGCCTTTGACTGGGTAGAAATTCGCTAGCAGCACAAGCTGTTAAGCCGAGAATCGCGCTGAGTAAAAAAACTGGGGTCTCCCCAAAGTAAATACCGATAACACCGCCTATCGCAGGGGCGAGAATTCTGCTCAAAGTATTGATCAAGTTTAATGCTGATGAAAAATGTGATCTCAAATCTACAATCGAGGATTTGGCCTGTTTGAGCGTGACCGGCTCTAAGAAGCCAATAGTGAAAGAGCGTATTTACAAAATGGCTAATTATAGCGGCAGGCTTTCGACCCAAATCAACGAAAATGTACAAGCTACCCGCACTGCGGTGGAAATTAGCAGTATCTGTTTCGCCTGATAGCGTTTGATAGCGCCGATAAAGACCCTGGCAAATATAGCTTTTGGGACCAGCATCGCAATAGTTACCAATGCTACGCCCACAGAAGAGAGTGCCAGCTGATAGCCGACATAAGTCAAAATGCTGATAAAATCAATCCAGGTACTGAAAGATAATAAGCAATAGTAGCTTGTTTTTCATAGTTAATAATCCAGGAATCCATCTGAGATTAGCAAATAGAATAGCTGTTTTCAGTGATTGATCAAGTAATTGCCAACGGCGCCAATCAAGATCAAAAGGCGCTAAAATTACGCCTATAAAAATCTGTCGCAGTGACATATAATGTGCGAAATTTTAAGGTAACCTGAATTCCTATGTTATATCCATTAACTCGCTCTCTGATGTTTGGCTTAGATGCTGAGTATTCACACAATTTAGCCCTCAAAGGCATGAACTTGGCTGCAGTATTAGGGTTGCCAAAACTACTCGGCGCTGAAAAACTGTATGCACCTGTAGAAGTGATGGGTATTAAATTTCCAAACCCGGTAGGCTTAGCGGCAGGGTTAGATAAAAACGCTGCAGCTGTTGATGGGCTTTCAAATATGGGATTCGGTTTCCTGGAAGTAGGTACAGTAACTCCCAGAGCACAAGTGGGTAACCCTAAACCGCGAATATTTCGAATTCCTGAGCACAACGCTATTATCAATCGTATGGGGTTCAATAATGAGGGTGTAGATGCCCTGTTGAAAAACATTGATAAGGCGCGTTTTAAAGGGGTGTTGGGGATTAATATTGGCAAAAATAAAGATACTCCAAATGAGCAGGCAAATGCAGATTACCTATATTGCCTGCGTAAAGTATACTCCAGGGCCTCCTATATAACCGTCAATTTATCTTCGCCGAATACACCGGGATTGCGCACACTGCAATTTGGTGAGGCTTTAAACAGCTTGTTAGAAGTATTGAAAAATGAACAGGCAAAGCAGGCACTACTGCATGATAAATATGTGCCTATCGCAGTAAAAATAGCCCCGGATTTGACAGAAGAAGAAATAGCCATGGTGGCCGACTCCCTGAAGACCTATGAAATGGATGGCGTTATTGCCACTAATACAACCTTGTCTCGCCAGGGGATTGAAGATTCACCGCTACAACATGAAGCGGGCGGGTTATCTGGAGCACCAGTGCGCAACCAATCTATCCGGGTAATCCGCACTCTGGCGCGGGAGCTGCAAGGGGTGTTGCCTATTATAGGGGTAGGGGGTATTTCAGAAGGTTTTGATGCCGCTGAAAAAATCGAAGCGGGAGCCAGTTTAGTACAACTATACACAGGCTTTATTTACAAGGGGCCTAGTTTAGTTGCAGAGTCAGTGCGCGCGATTCAATCTTTACCCGGGCGCTGATAAGTAATTAATAGCAGGCAATAAAAAGGCTTTCAATAGAAAGCCTGGTTTTTGTTTTTTGGACTTAATGCATTGCTGGGGTTACCTGAATGGCGGATACACCGCCCATTCCATCCCAGTGAGCTTCACGTCCTTCGCGCCAACCGCCGAGCCACAGACTGCGTTTTTCATCAGAGTTTGCCGGGCAGAGATCTTTGGATTTACCCGATAGGCCGACACTAAATCCTCTGGAAAATAAAATAGAAGATTTGTCGCGTTTTTGTCTCTTCATGTTATTGCCTCATGTCTTTTTGATTAGATAATATAGAAAATAGTTACCGCTCGCTCCGCAATCAATTTTAGTGGATATATTTTTTTTACTTTGCATCACAATGGATAAGTGAGTGCTAAACTTAACTTTCAATCTGTCACTTAAAATTATTAGGAAATTTGTGACTAAGAGATATTAAGCTAGTTATTTATAGCAAAAAAAATACAGCTAGGTCAGATTTTTAAACGCTTGTTTAATCCTTGATATCCGCTAGAAATATAATTTTGTCGCAGTTTCAGTAAGTTATACTTCATTATTGCAAATCGATAAATACTGAAAAAAAATCATGTTTTTATTTAAAAATATGAATAAATTTACATCTCATTGATGTAGTTAACTTTTTAGAATTCTCATGAGGGCTGGTTGAGTAAGCGGCACTCTTATAGGTACAAATTAATGTCACATAGGTTTTTAGCGACTTGTCCAAAAGGTTTTGAGCCACTGCTGGTTACTGAACTGGAAAGTTTTGGTGCAGACGATGTCAAGCAAGTTGCAGTTGGGGTCGAATTTTCGGGTGAACTTGAGCATGCTTATCGCGCCTGCTTATGGTCCAGAGTGGGTAACCGTGTGCTACTGCCACTGTTAAGCGGTAACGCAGAAACTGCAGAAGAGCTCTACGATGCTATCCAAAGTATTGACTGGCTTGAGCATATGGAGCCTACCAATAGTCTTGCGATCAGTTTTACCGGCAGTTCCAGAGCGATTAACAATACCCACTTTGGCGCTTTAAAAGTGAAAGATGCTATTGTCGATCAGTTTCGCCTGAGCACTGGTGTGCGCCCGGTGATCGAGAAAGATACTCCGGATATCCGTATCCATACCCATTTGTACCGTGGCCGCTTATCTGTATCGCTGGATCTATCGGGCTCGAGCTTGCACCGTCGCGGTTATCGTAAGTTCGCCGGCACCGCACCGCTTAAAGAGAATTTGGCGGCAGCATTGCTGCTAAGAGCCGGCTGGCCGAAAATGAAAGCGGAGTTTAAGCAAGTGTTTGATCCGCTGTGTGGCTCAGGTACGCTGTTGATAGAGGCGGCGATGATGGCTGCTGATATAGCACCGGGACTCGATCGTGAACACTGGGGATTTGTGCAGTGGAAAAAACACGACCAACCATTATGGGACTCACTGCTACAAGAAGGTGAAAAGCGCCGTACTCAAGGGCTAAAGGACAACGATGTTAAGTTCATCGGTGCAGATATTGATGCTCGAGTGCTGGAAAATGCCACAGAAAACAGCAAATATGTGGGCTTGGATCAGCTGATTGAATACCGCACTGGTAAAGTCGAGCAGATGTTACCACCCAATGACTTCCCCGGCTTGTTAATTACCAATCCACCCTACGGAGAGCGCCTGGGTGACAGTTCAACGCTGATGTTTATGTATCGCAGCATTGGCGATCAATTAAAGAGCGATTTTGGTGGCTGGAAAGCATCTGTGTTTACCGGTAACCCGGAGCTCTGTCAGGTGATAGGCCTTAAACCGGATAAAATGTACAAGTTAAATAATGGGCCGCTGGAGAGCCAGTTATTTAACTACCATATCTACGCCGAGCGCACTGCGATAGAAGTGCCCAGTGCCGAGCAGCAGCCGTTGAGCGAAGCGGGGCAGATGTTTGCCAACCGCTTAAAGAAGAACCTTAAAAGTTTGGCAAAATGGCGTAAAAAGCAGCAGATAAATGCCTATAGACTCTACGATGCCGATATTCCCGAGTATGCGGTCGCTATAGATGTCTATGGAGATTGGGTGCATGTACAAGAGTACGTAGCACCTAAAAGTATCGATAAAGTTAAAGTCTTTGAACGTCTCAAAGATGTGATGGCGGCGATTCCGCAAGTACTGAATATCAATCCGAAGCGGGTAGTGTTAAAGCAACGTAAACGTCAAAGTGGTACCCAGCAATACGAAAAACATGGGCATTTAGGTAAATTCTTTGAAGTACAAGAGCACGGCTGTCGCTTTAGAATTAACCTTAAAGACTATTTAGATACCGGCTTGTTCCTGGATCATCGCCCGATCAGGTTGGAAATACAGCAGCAGGCAAAAGACAAAGATTTTTTAAATTTGTTCTCTTACACTAGTTCTGCCTCTGCGCATGCAGGGATTGGCGGTGCCAAGTCGACGACCAGTGTCGATATGTCGGCTACCTATTTGAGTTGGGCGGCCAAGAATATGGCGATGAACGGCTTCAATGACAGTAACCATCACTTTATTCAGGCCGATTGTCTGCAGTGGCTGAAAAAGCAGCGCCGTCCTGCCTATGATTTGATTTTTATGGATCCTCCGACTTTTTCCAATTCCAAACGCATGCAAGATGTCATGGATGTACAGCGGGACCACGTGCGGATGATAAGCGCTTGTATGCGACTGTTACGCGCAGACGGTCTAATGATTTTTTCCAACAATTACCGGAAGTTTAAGTTGGATTATGAATTGCTGAGTGCTTTTGAGATAGAGGAAATTACCGAGCGTACTATTGACCCTGATTTTAAGCGCAATACCCGTATTCACAAGTGTTATGAGATACGTCACAAAAGTTAACCGGTCAGTTCTGCTGCGAAGGTATTAGTGTAGGTACTAATGTAGGTATGAGTGTAGGTATCGCATCTGCGTTACCTATGCTGATATCAGCATGGTGGTTTGAGAGTATCCAGAGCGCCAGCGGATGCCGGGGCTCATCTCAAAGATCAAAAGCTCAGTGCTGTGGCTTTATTGGAGGACTAATTCAGTAATAATGCGTTTTATTACCTCGTAGGAAAGTGGTTTTTTCAATAGCGCCGATACCCCCGCACTCTCAATAGCGGCCAGGGATGCCTTGTTTTGCTCAGAGGTTACCATCATCACCGGAACCTCAGGTTGTTTTTTGTCTTTTCTAATATGTTCCAGAAGTTCCATGCCATCGACGTTGGGCATGTTGTAGTCGGTGACTATTAAATCAAAGTGTTGTTGTTGAAATATCTCCAATGCCTGGGCGCCGTCCTCAGCTTCTACTAAAGATTTGACCCCGAGGTTGAGCAAGATATTTTTAAAATAGGTACGTGATACTTTACTGTCATCGACAATTAATACACTCAGGGCTTCGAACTCTTCGTCGCCAAATTCACTCTCATAATCGCCGATATAATCCAAAGTGCTATGCAGGACTTTGCCGAGCTCTTTGTTGGTAAAGGGTTTAGGTAGTATGCCGATAGCGCCAGCTTGTCGAACCGGTTCTAAGAAGCGGTAGTGGGTCTCAGAGGAGATGAGCAAAAAGGTGGTCGATTGCAACTGATCGTTGTCACGCATCTTACTGACAATGTCGGTACCCGTCATATCGGCTAAATGCATAGAGCTAATCACAATGTCGGGTGTTTGAGAGCTCATGAAATCCAATGCTTCCTGACCACAAGTACACTCTTCTACTTCATTTATTTCGTAAAATGCTAAGTGTTTTCTAATGATGGAACGTTGGGTTTTTGATGGCTCTACTAAAACAACTAATAGGTTACTTAAATTCATTGTAGGGTCTCGTGCCGCTTATGCTGGGTTCGTAAGATAATTATAGAACAAATAATTACGGATTTTTGAAATTTCTTCCCAGAGAAATAAAAACTACTATTCTGATAATTTAATCTAGGTGGCTGATTAAAGTCAATAAAGTGACCAAAGTAAATATAAACAGCCGTTCACATTTATAGCTACAGAAAAAAAATTAGGGCTGCTGTATAAGATATCACAGCGATTAATACTTTATAGTAACTATTAGCCGACTTAGTATTGCCAGCCAGTTAAAATTTGTAACATAATATGTCGCTTTTTGGCAGTGGAATTATTATGCTTTTGCCCTCGAGATAAATAGAGCTCAGACTTATTACCAGTCGGGTCTTGTCAAAATCAATCATAACAATATGAGTAGTCACTAATTTCATGAATAAAACTGTTGTCATCCTCTCTCTGTGTCAGGCGCTGCTGGGAACCGGGAATATTTTGCTAATTGCTATGGCTGCCTTGATAGGTCAAACTCTCGCTCCCTCGGACGCCTTTATTACTTTTCCACTGGCGTTGCAATTTGTCGGTCTAATGACCGCCACTATCCCGGCGTCGCTGATAATGAGCAGGCTGGGGCGACGCAAAGGTTTCTATCTGGGGAATATGCTTGGCATAATAGGAGCCATTTGCTGCTCAATCGCGCTGATGATGCAAAGTTTTGTCGGGTTTTGTGCCGGATCATTTTTGCTCGGAATAGGTATAGGTTTTGGTACTTTATATCGCTTCGCCGCCGTTGAGTCTTGTGCTGTCGGGGATAAAAGTAAAGCTATTTCCTATGTTATGCTCGGTGGAGTGCTGGCCGCGTTTTTAGGCCCGGCGCTGGCTGTTGAAAGTAAAGATTGGATCAGTGCTTACCCTTTTACCGGATCATTTTTAGGGGTGGTTGGGCTTAATATACTGGCATTTATACTGCTGACTCGAGCGGATTTCCCGGAGCCCAGTGACGGCAATGCTCAATCAATGCTGCAAAGACCATTAAAAGAGATCTTGGCTCAGCCGATATTTATCCTCTCAGTGGTGGCCGCGACCATCGGCTATGTGGCAATGAACCTGATAATGTCGGCCACTCCACTGGCCATGGATCATCACGGCTTTAACTTTAGTGATTCTGCCTGGGTTATTCAATGGCATGTATTGGGAATGTTTTTACCTTCCTTTATAACCCCTAAGCTAATTAAACGCTTCGGTGCGGTTAAGCTGATCCAATCCGGTTCAGTGCTTATTTTAATGTGCATCGCGATTAACTTCCACGGTCAGAGTCTGTGGCATTTTTGGAGTGCTTTAGTGCTGTTGGGGTTGGGGTGGAATTTTATGTTCATCAGCGCAACTCACATGGTGACTTCTGCCTATCGTGTTCACGAAAAGGCTAAAAGTCAGGCTGCAAATGAATTTATTATCTTCTCTATGGTTACTCTGTCAGCACTGAGTTCAGGCTGGCTGGAGGCGACTATCGGCTGGGGGAACATGAACTTGCTAATGATAGTCGTTGTGGTCATTTCTATCTTGGTTGTCTGGGTGTTCTCACGTAAAATGACCAGCGCTGAGCTGCATGCAGATGCTTGATAAAAAGGTTTTAATTTGAAAGTTGTATTTTCAGCACAGATAATCAGCGCAGAGCTGCCGTTTATGTGCATGCAGATATTTAATTAAAAAGGTTTTAATTTGAAGGTTGTATTTTCAGCACAGACAGCCAGCGCAGAGCTGCCGTTATGTGCATGCAGATATTTGATAAAAAGGTTTTAATTTGAAAGCTGTATTTTCAGTACAGACAATCAGCGCAGAGCTGCCGTTATGTGCATGCAGATATTTAATTAAAAAGGTTTTAATTTGAGAACTGTATTTTTAGTACAGACAATCAGCGCAGAGCTGCCGTTATGTGCATGTAGATATTTAATTAAAAAGGTTTTAATTTGAAAAGTTTTATTTTTAGTACGGACAACCAACGTGGCGGCGTTATGTTGTGTGATATAGAGACACTAGAAGATGCGGTGGAATATCTTAATAAAAGGTTTCCAGGCGTTGTAAAAGTAGAAATGGGCAAAGATTACTGGACCACAGACGAAGGTTTTCATAAAGCTGAACTTTTGGTTGCAGATGGCTAGCTGCAGGCATTAATGGCTCGCTATTGCGCCTGCGATTGGTATCAGGTCTATTCCTGAACTGTATCGAGTTTAACTACTCCCTTATTATTTGCAGGTAATTTTTTTGCTAAAAGTTTACCATTCCAACGCCCTCGATGTGCTTCGTGATGTCTTAGTGGAGATGATTGCTCGAGAGCCTTTGAGCGACCCTTTTTGCGCCGAACAAATATTAGTGCAAAGTCCCGGCATGGCCCAATGGCTGAAGTTAGAACTAGCCGACCGCTTAGGCATTGCCGCGAATATTGAGTTCCCACTGCCAGCTAGCTTCCTGTGGCGCACATTTTCTCAATTACTGGTGGATGTGCCAAAACAGTCAGCCTACAGCAAAGAAAGTATGACCTGGACATTAATGCGTATCTTACCTGAGCATTTGTCCGCCAGTGATTTTCAGGCTCTAAAGCATTACCTGGCAGGGGACGAAACACCGTTGCGGCAGTATCAACTGTGCGAAAAAATAGCCGACTTATTTGACCAGTATCTGGTCTACCGTCCGGACTGGATAGCCCAGTGGGAGCGCAACGATAATGCTCCGGCAGATCTGGAACAGCTTTGGCAACCGGTTTTGTGGCGGGCCCTGGTCGCAGATACCAGTAATCGTCAGTTACCGCACTGGCACCGCGCCAATATGTATGACGCTTTCATACAGGCAATCGCCAGCGCTCCAGCAAAAGATATTCCCAAGCGACTGTTTGTTTTTGGTATTTCAGCCCTGCCGGAGAATTATTTACAAGCACTAGTGACATTGGGTAAACGCTGCGATATTCACTTGATGGTAGCCAACCCCTGCAGGGCGTTTTGGAGTGACATAGTTGATCGGCGTTATTTAGCTAGCCTGGCGCGACAACAGCGGGCACCCGATCAGGCCGCTGCTAATGATACAACTGCACAAACGAGTCTGTACCAGCAGGGGAATCCACTGCTGGCATCGATGGGTAAGCTGGGGCGCGATTACCTGTTTATGCTGGGGCAGATGGAACTACCGGAAGTACAGCTGTTCAGCGATGATAACCACAGTAGTTTGTTGACCTCGCTGCAAAGCGATATTTTATCACTGCGCAACAGGCGTGCTGTTGATCCACAACTGAGCTCAATAAGTGACGACGAGGCGCGCCTGGCAATCGCTATTGATGATACTTCTGTCAGTCTGCACAGCTGTCATAGCGCCATGCGCGAAGTGCAAGTGTTACAAGATCAGCTATTGGCTATGTTAGAGCGGGATCAGGATCTTGAGCCCAGAGATATCATCGTGATGATGCCAGATGTTTCGCTGTACAGTCCTTTTGTCGAAGCGGTATTTGGTCAGGCCAGTGCTGGTACCTATTTGCCTTTTTCTATTTCCGATAGAAATGCGCAGCAGGAATCACCGATCATCGCTAATTTTGTCAGTGTACTCAATCTGGCCTCCAGTCGATATGGCGCGTCGCAGCTGCTGGAGTTATTGTCATTGCCCGCGCTGCTACGGCGCTTTGAATTAAACGAAGACAAATTTGCACAGCTGCGACACTGGATACTGGAGTCGGGGATAAAATGGGGGCTCGATGGACAAAACCGAACGGAGTTGTCGCTGCCGGATTTCTCGCAAAACAGCTGGCAGTTTGGACTGGACAGAATGTTCGCCGGATTTGCCTTAGGTGATGTGGATCAGACCTGGCAGGAAATTGCTCCCTACAGTGAAATTGAAGGTCTAGATGCTGCAATCCTTGGGCAGTTATACAAATTTGTCGATCTGCTGCAACAGTGCAAGCAACAGTTTGCGCTAAGTTGTCCGATAGAACAGTGGATCAGCTTTTTTAATCAACTGCTGAACGATTTATATGCACCAGATGATAGTGATTTAGCGGCACTGGAAATTATCTACAGCGCTCTGGAAAAACTGCAGACAACCTTACAAGAAGTACATTATCAACAGCCTATAGAGGCCGAGATTGTGCTGGATTATCTGCAACAGAGTTTGACGCAGCAGCGCTCAGGGCAACGTTTTTTATCGGGGCAAATTAATTTTTGTACCTTAATGCCGATGCGGGCTATTCCCTTCAAAGTGGTTTGTCTGCTGGGTATGAATGACGGCGATTACCCCAGGTCAGTTCCCCCTATGGGCTTTGATCTGATGGCGGAGCACAGCCGTAAAGGTGACCGCTCAAGACGCGATGATGATCGCTATTTGTTTTTAGAGGCACTGCTCTCTGCAAGATCGCATTTGTATATCAGCTATGTCGGCCGCTCTATCGCCGATAACAGTCACAGAGCGCCCTCGGTGCTGATCAGCGAGCTGTTTGAATACGCACAACAGGCATATTTTCTAGCCGAGAGTGTAGGGACTAACATCAATAGTGCCATTGAGTCCAGTCAACAGCTACTGACATTAGAGCGTCAGGGGCGACAGTTAATGCAGCGTTTGACCACAGAACACCCTTTGAGTCCTTACCACATCAGTTATTTTAATCAAAGTGCCGGTTTGTTTAGCTATGCCAGGCAGTGGCTGCCGATCGCTGAATTGAATGCTCAACCGCTGCAGCAAAATAGTTTCTTGCAGCCATTAATGCAAAGTCCATTAGAGCAGTTGCAGTTATCGGCACTGGTTGACTTCTACCGCCAGCCGATTCGCTATTTTTTTGTGCATAAGTTGCAGGTGAATTTTGTCGATGACGAAACCGTTATCGAGGATGAGGAGCCCTTTGCCTTAAGTGGATTGGATAATTATATCAGCAGAGATAATTTGCTAAAGCATGCTCTGGCCGGACGGGACATAGAGAGCTATAGCCAATACTTAAGTCGCAGTGGATTGATGCCTTTGGGCGTGGCAGGGGATAAAAGCTTAGCCAAAAATTTGCATGACGGTGTCGAACTTGCAGAGAAGATCAAACCGCTGTTAACAGGCACGCTCCGGCGTTTAGCCTTTGATTTGCCACTGCAAAATCTACAGCTGCAAGGCTGGATAGAGCCTTTGTATGATATAGGAGTAGTGAAGTACAGCGCCGCTAATAGCAGTGGCAGAAGTTATATCAGTACCTGGATAGCGCACTTGGCAAGCTGTGCAAATGGCTGTAGCCATCCGACTTACTTTCGGGCGATCAATGAACAATTTCACTTTAGGCCAGTGCCCCAAGAGCCCGCTCTGGACTACTTAAACCAGTTAATTGCTATCTATCAACAGGGGTTAGTGCAGCCGTTGTCCTGGCTGCCAGATTTGGGCTGGAGCTTATTTAACGCCGAAGATCTGGATAAGACCCGCGCGAGCTTAGAGAAAAATTACAATCAATTTAATGACCCTTACATTGCGCGGGTATTTGCGAAATGGTCTGATATCGCCACCGGATTAAGCCTGCTAAACGATGACATATTGGCACCCCTTAGTGAATACTTAGTGATAGATACGCAAGAGGCGAATGACTGATGCATCCGTCAGATAAAGTGACTACCCAAGCTGGTAATTTGCAGCTTGCACAAGATCAACACAGCGAAACAGCGCCGGCTAATTTGGGACCTGAACTGCTGGATCCTATCACTATGCCTTTAACCGGCCAGGCACTGATAGAAGCCAGTGCCGGCACAGGTAAAACCTATACCTTAGCCGCTTTGTATCTAAGGTTGTTACTGGGTCTGGGACGAGATCGCGCTTTGACCGTCGATCAAATTTTGGTGGTTACCTTTACCGAGGCGGCTACTCAAGAGCTTCGCGAGCGTATCCGGGCGCGTATTCAGGAAGCGCGTACTGCATTTGTTCTCAGTGCCAGCGATGATCCTTTTATTGCCCAGCTATTGATGCTGCATCAAGACCATGCGGCGGCGGTATTGGATTTGGAGTACGCGGCCTCGGAGATGGATCAGGCGGCGGTATTTACCATTCACGGTTTTTGTCAGCGCATGTTGAGGCAACATGCATTTGAATCCAGTGCCAATTTTAATGCCCAATTGTTAAGTGATGACACTGCACTGGTCAGACAGGCGCTGTTAGATTACTGGCGCACAGAGTTATACGATAGCCCCAGTGATCTCGCCCATGAAATACTGGCCTGTTTTCCCGCCCCTGATAAGCTGCTGGGGCAGATTCGTGGCTATCTGGGTTTGTCCGGTTTGCAGCTGAGCCCAGATTACCGGGGTTTTGATCTGCAGGGTCAGTGGCGCGAATTTATCGCTTTGCAACGACAACTGCAGCAATCACTACAGCAAGTATTAGACAGTACTGATCCCGCTGATGATCTGCAGGCGCTGATTCGAGAATCATCGGTTGATAAGCGTAGTTACAGCAAGAAAAATTTGCCGCTCTGGTATGGGAAATTGGCAGACTTTGCCCGGGGAGGCAAAGCCCCTTTTAAAGAATTATTGAAGTTTTCCAGTGAGCAGCTGCAACTAAAGGCTAAGACCGAAGATGTGCCAGAACATCCAATATTTGAGCAAATCAATGGCTTTTGCGCCCGGCAAATAGATTTTAAAGCGGTGATATTTTGTCGTGCATTAAGCGCAGTGCAAAAAAATATGCAAGCTGAAAAGTATAAGTTTCAACAGCTGAGCTTTGATGATTTGTTGCAAAAGCTAGCGGGGGCTCTGTGTTCAGATACAGGTACTGCGCTGGCGCTGGCGATTAGAAAGCAATACCCTTTTGCGCTTATTGATGAATTTCAGGATACCGATCCCGAGCAGTACGCTATTTTCAACCAATTATACGGTGTCAATCCAATGGACGCTGAATCAGCTGGCCTGCCCGGGCACAGTGAACAGCTGGGACTGTTAATGATTGGTGACCCTAAACAGTCAATTTATGCTTTTCGTGGCGCTGATATATTTACCTATATGTTGGCACGTCGACAAGTGCAAAAACACTATACACTAGGCACCAATTGGCGTTCATCCCAGGGCATGGTCAGTGCCACTAATCAACTGTTTGAACGCTCTCCAGCGGCCTTTATCTATAGCGAAGACATTCCTTTTTATCCGGTTAAAGCGGCAAAATCAACGGCGGGGGGACTGACTTATGAGGGACAGCCGCTAGCAGCGCTGCTATTTTGGCAAAGCACTAATAGTGTCAATAATGATCAGTATTTAAACGAATTGGCACTGGTTTGCGCTACACAGATAGAGCGCATGTTATTGAATGGGAAACTGAAAAATGAGCCATTAAATCCCTCCAATATAGCGGTATTAGTTCGCGACAGAAGAGAGGCGGGGCTGATCCAGCAGGCACTACAGCAACTGCAGATAGATTCAGTGTTTATGTCTAACCGCGACAACGTCTACAGTTTGAATCTGGCACGCGAGCTGCAATATATCCTCAAAGCGGTGAACGAGCCCAGTAATGAGCGCTTTTTACGCACCGCTATAGCCACAGAAATATTCCAACTTAATGCTCTGGAACTTTACACCCTAAATCAGGACGAGCTGGCATGGGAGCAGCTAGTTGAAGAGTTCTCGCAGTATCGGCAGATCTGGTGGCGCAGCGGTGTGCTGGCTATGTTGCATCAACTATTACAGCAGCGCTCCCTGGCCAAACGCTGGCTTTGTGACGTACAAGGGGATAGGCGCTTAACTGATTTTCTGCATTTGGCTGAATTACTGCAACAGGCCAGCGTCGAATTAGAATCTAATGAGGCACTGATACGCTTTTTACAAGATAAAAGATTACAACCCTCCTCGCAGGCACAAGAGCAGCAACTGCGCTTAGACAGTGACAGGGCCAGAGTTACTGTAATTACTATCCATAAATCCAAGGGACTGGAATATGATTTAGTCTATATTCCCTTTGCCTGTCGCTATCGGCAGAGCACTGGATTGTTATTTCACGACGATACAGGGCAGGCGATAATAGATTTATCGGCGAAGCTGCACCGCGAAGAGATCGCCAAAGAGCAGTTAGCTGAAGATTTACGCTTGTTATATGTGGCGATAACCCGGGCTGTGCACGGCTGTTTTATCGGCATGGCGGATGTCTGTTTGCGCAATAAGAGTGTCTGGCAAAAGACCGCTATAGGCTATTTATTGACCTGTGTGGTGCAGCGTTCAGAAACTGTATTGCTAGAGGGGATTAATCTAAGTGAGGCACTGGCGCTATTAGCAGGTGAGAATCAGCATATCAGTATTATCGGCAGCGCCAATATAGATTTAGCCCAGGCAGATTTATTTGCCAGCGCGGCCCCGGCCATTGAAGTGGCACCAACGCGGCTGCAAGTAAAAGCCTTTAGCAGAAAAATTCAATACCAGTGGCGAGTCACTAGCTACTCTGCGCTGAGCAGAGATGCTCAGCAGGCGCCACTGATTGAAAGTGCCAAATTGGACTTAGAAGTCTTTGCTGAAGAACAGGAGATACTGCTGCCCAGCAGTGATAAGACTATTTTCAGCTTTGCCAAAGGCGCTGTAGCTGGAACGTTCCTGCACAGTATTTACGAGGAAATCGATTTTACCTGCACTGATCAATTACAGATTCAGCAGGTACTTGAGCAGCGCTTAGCGCTGAGCGGCTACGACTTGGACTGGCTGCCCAGTTTGAGTGATTTTGTCTATCAATCATTGCGAGTGCCACTGATTGCCAGCAATACTAGAGATCAGTCAACGACTGCAGAGCCCTTTAGTTTAAGTGATATAAGCAACAGTGATAGGCTGGTGGAAATGGAGTTTGTACTACCTTTCAAAGAAATTCACAGTAGCGCCATTAATCAATTATTGGCCCGCTATGATCCGCTGGCTAAACGCGCCGGAGAGTTAGTATTTTCCAAAGTTTGCGGGATGCTAAAAGGTTTTATAGATTTAACCTTGAGACATGACAATAAATATTACGTAGTTGATTACAAGTCTAATTTTCTCGGCGAGCAGCTTAGTGATTATCACACCCAGGCGCTGCAGTTGGCGATGATCGACCATCGCTATGATTTTCAGTACGTACTTTATACATTAGCGCTGCACCGACTGCTACGTACCAGGCTGGTCAATTACGATTATGAACGGGACATTGGTGGGGTTTTTTATCTGTTTTTGCGTGGTATGGCAGCAAACTCAGACACTGGGGTGTTTTATTACAAACCCGAAAAAGAGCTTATCGAAAAACTCGACCAGTTATTTGAGGAGGGAGTATGATCCCTGAGAATAACCTGCAGCAACTGTTAGACGCATTGCAGCAACAACAGTTTATAAGAGTGATAGATCTAAAGTTCGCACAGTGGCTGGGGTTGCAGTTAGCAGATAGCTCCCAGAGTCAGCTATTACTCAGTGCGATTCTAAGTTGTGAATTGGGCGACGGCCATGTCTGCATTGAGTTAGATAATCTGGGGCAGATTATTGCGCATTGGCCGGATCCGTTAAAAGCTGCTGCACAGCGTTTGCTATCAACAGAGCGCGTCTGTGACAGTGCGTTGTTAGATCAGTTACTGATAGGCGACGGCAGCAAATTGACACCGCTGGTGATAGATAATCGCAGACTTTATCTGTATCGCTACTGGCAATACGAATGTAAAGTCGCAGCGAAATTATTGGCAGCGCCAACCGACAGCAATAAGCCTGTAGATGCGGTTTTTTTAAAAACGCAACTGGATAAATATTTTAGCAGTGCAGAGCAACCAGATTGGCAGCGTATAGCAGCAGCTATTACCACTAGCCATCCTTTAAGTATTATCAGTGGCGGGCCGGGGACCGGCAAGACCACTACTGTCACAAAGCTACTGGCCATCTATGTCGAAAGTCAATTGTTAGCGGGGCGACGTCCGCTGATTCAGTTGGCGGCCCCTACCGGCAAAGCGGCGGCCAGGTTGTCTGAATCGATTGCCAACGCTAAACAAAAACTGCAGCTATCTGCAGAAGTCACCGCGTTGATCCCTGAGCAGGGACAGACATTGCACCGGCTGTTGGGTACTAGAATGAACAGTAAAAAGTTTATCCACAATAGTGATAACCCACTGCAATTGGATTTACTGATTATAGATGAAGCATCGATGATTGATCTGCCGATGATGGCGAGCATTGTTGACGCTCTCTCTAATCAAACCCGCTTAGTGCTGATAGGTGACAGAGATCAATTGGCTTCAGTAGAGGCGGGCAGCGGCTTAGGGGACATCTGTGCGGGGCCACAGCTAGCTTGTTATTCTAAAGCACAAAGCGAGTTGTTGGCGCAAAGTTGTGGCTTTAGCAATGCACAATATTCAAAGTTTGCCTTTGCCGATCGTTTAGCTTTTTTGCAAAAAAGTTATAGGTTTTCTGCCGATAGTGGCATAGGTGCTCTGGCAACAGCCTGTAATAATGGCGATGTCGAGAAAGTAGAACAAGTTCTGTGCGCCAATTATGCAGACCTTGAAGTATTAGTTCCCAGTAGCAGTGCCCAGCATAGGCTAGAAAATATTTTAACCGGCTACAGCGATTATATAAGCCTGATGCAGTCTAATTGCTTTGCAGCCGATCAGCTATTAAAGACCTTTGGTCAGTTTCAGGTACTTTGTGCTTTAAGGGTCGGGGATTTTGGGGTCGAGAAGATCAACCTGCAACTAGAGCAATACTTTGAAAAAATGGCCATTAAAGAGGCCGATAACCGCTGGTATATAGGGCGTCCTATCATGGTGACCCGCAATGACAAGCAAATGCGTCTGTACAACGGTGACATCGGTATTGCCTGTATTGATCCGCAGACGAATCAGCTAAAGGTATGGTTTGAACAGGGGGGGGAGTTACGCGCTGTGTTGCCCTCTCGCCTGCCGCAACATGAAACAGTGTTTGCCATGACAGTGCATAAAAGTCAGGGCTCCGAGTTCGAACACGTGATGTTGTTATTGGCTCAATCTGCCAAAGTCATCAATAGAGAGCTAATTTATACCGCTATCACGAGGGCGAAATTACGTTTTAGTTTTTTTGGTTTAGTGCATCTATTGAAACAATCGGTTTCCAGAACCACACAGAGAAGCAGCGGTTTAGCGGCTAAAATTTGGCATAGCTCAGAGTAATAGGCATAAAAAAAGCGCGGTTAGCGCTTTTAAATTATTTGCAGATTTACCTTAATCTCTGCGCCTTGCAAGAGGTTTCTCAACTTTGATTTTAATAGGTTGCATTTTAGGTCGAGGAGAAAATACATGTCGACCCAGCACTAGTATCACAGCAAGTAGGCATAGGGTAATAATCGTTAACATTGTCTGTATCTCTCTATAATTAAGGTTTTCGCCAGTGCTTACACTCTAGACGTTTAAGTGTTGAAGGACAAGCAACATCAGTAGATTAGGGCTTTTTCTCAGCAAAATATTTTAAACAGTGAATAGCTCTTAATCACTAAAATAACTTTAGATGCTTTCTGGCGTTTATGCCAGGGGATAATTCATACAAGAGTTTAGTTTTAAGTTATTTTAGTTAGAGAGTTAGATAGCTAGATAGTTAGCTGCCAGCAACATTGTGATCCAACTACCCGTTGTATTAATCTATGCAGTGCTGGCAGAAAACTTATGCAGTTAAAGTGTACAGCTTAAGTATTTTCTTTCGTTATCCCCAGATAGTGTGGATAACTTTGTAGACAGTTTAATTGGAGGCGCTGTAAGCCTTGTAAAACGGGGCTTTCAGCGATTTGTGTCTAAATTGATCAGTGCTATTTGTCACTGCGATGATTCTCTGCTGTCAATACTTGACTCGCTCTTTTTCAATAAAAATTTGATCATAATTGATCTTAAACATACTGTTAATTAATACAGTGGTTTTTGATAAATTGATCCCTAACCTTGTATTAGCATCGCTATTGCCAATTGCCCAGTAGCTAGATAGATTTTAATCCGTGCAACTGGGTATGGGGGCTGGGACAAATGTAGCCAATTGGATTGATTATTGAGCCAGTTTAGATATTTTTAAAGCCCGTTGTAGTACTTGTAAGCCATCCTTTGCGCTCAGTTGCTCATCTTCGAGAACCCGGCACTGATAAGGGTTGTTGAACAGCTGTTTAATTTCTGTTAACGGCACTGAAAATGGCGGGCCGCTTCTGCGCTGCTGATCGTATTCTCTGCTAATCATCAGTATTGGGGTGTCACTGGGGATGATTGCGAGCAGCTGGTTAATATAGGAAGGTCGATTAAAAGCTTCTATAGCTATAATTGCGGCACGATCAAATACCAACTTACAATCTTTTAAATCTAAGGCCGTCAAATCCATATAGTCCCCTTGATATAAAGTGATATGTTCAGAGCGATAGATATTAAAATTGTTGTTAGAGGAGCGCTTAAAGTCAATCTCGGACTCTGTGAAAAAATCTTGGATAGCTATTTCTGAGAGCTCAACGCCTATCACTTTAAAGCCTTGCTCAATACACCATTGCATATCGTAGCTTTTTCCACACAGTGGAAAGAAAATGCTATCGCCGCTGGCTAAAGAAAATTGCTGGATATATTTTTCCAGGAACTTATTCACTTTGCCCTCGTGAAAACGGATTCTATTATCGGTCCAACACTTATGCCAATTTATAATTTGTTTCATCTGTTTATCTTGTCTGGGAAAAATAGCAACAGCTTAACCTATTGATTGGCGATCTACATCGGGGTCGGGCATTCTAATCTGTTATTGCCCATGACAGCTATCTGTAATCTATTACAGACAAAGCTGGTATCTGTAGTCGATTACAGACAAAGCTGACTTATCGCTTACCAACAGCCTTAGGTTATTGAAAAAGAATTATTTAAAAGCATTAATCACTGATTTGCATTGCTGCAATTTGTCGCAAACGTTTATAATTTGGCGGGAAACTGCAGTAACTACTTTAAAAGGAGAGTAATAGATTATGTTTGATCAGTACGTACTACCTTGGATCGTCAATATCGCCCTGGCAATTGCCATCTTTGTCATTGGTAAAATTGTCATAAAGATGATTATTGGCTTAGTGCGCAAGGTTTTAAATCGTTCAAAAATGGATGATATGTTAGTTAACTTCATATTGTCTATCGCAAACGCCGTGTTATTACTGGTAGTGATGGTGGCTGCTCTTGATCAGTTGGGGGTTGATACTACATCATTGATTGCCATTGTCGGCGCAGCGGGATTGGCGATCGGCTTGTCGCTGCAGGATTCGCTGAAGAACTTTGCCGCCGGCGTGATGCTACTACTGTTTAAACCTTTTAAAGAGGGGGATTTTGTTGAAGCTGCCGGTGTTTCAGGAGTGGTAGAAAATATCGCGATCTTTAACAGTATGATGCGCACTGGAGATAATCGCTCGGTTATCGTGCCTAATGGTGCTATCTATGGGGGGGTTATAGTTAATTACTCAGCCAGAGAAACCCGTCGTGTTGATATGGTCTTTGGCATAGGCTACGAGGCAGATTTGCGTCAGGCAAAGCAGCTATTAGCGGATATAATCGCTGAAGATGAGCGTGTCTTAACAGAGCCGGGTACAGTGATTGCAGTCTCAGAACTGGCCGACAGCAGTGTTAATTTTATTGTCAGACCTTGGGTTAACAGCGCGGATTATTGGGTGGTACTCTGGGACACCACCGAAAAAGTTAAGCTTAGATTCGATGAAGCAGGCATCAGTATTCCCTACCCGCAAATGGATGTGCATCTGCACAAGCAAGATTAATAACCTAGCTTAAAAAGATAATCACATATCCCTGGAGCGTATCCGGGGATTTTTTTGCCTTTAAAAAGTTAAAAAGTTAAGCTGTGTGTACACACAGAAGAGGTTTTTGTTTTGTTTATATCTTCACTTGCCAGTGGCCTAAATAAGCTGTTGAAGAACTTAATGTTGTTATTGATAAAAGTTTATCAATATGCGATCAGTCCACTGTTGGGCAACAATTGTCGCTTTTACCCCAGTTGCTCTAGCTATACCCAAGAGGCGATTGAGCTGCACGGTCCGTTAAAGGGGGTAGCATTAGGGGGGAGAAGAATTCTTAAGTGTCATCCCTACCATGAGGGCGGGGTAGATTTAGTGCCTGAACCTACAAGTAACAAGCCAGAGAGTCATTAATCTTTGTCGTTAGTCACTGACCGGCACTGTAAACAGCCATCAGCTATATTACTAGCAATGTTAATATAGCTGATGATCACATCGCTTAGACTAATCGAGCAGTTTCAGGGTCGTTTGTGTATATTGGCGAACTCTTTTAGCAAGTTCTGCATCATCGATCAATGATTCACCGTAAGAGGGGATCATCTCTTTTAGCTTTTTCTTCCAGTCATCATTGTCCAATTGAGCACTGAAACAGCGCTCGATGACATCGACCATGGTAGGTACGGCAGTTGAGGCTCCTGGGGATGCACCTAACAGGGCTGCTAAAGTACCGTCTGTCGAGGAGACTATCTCAGTGCCAAATTCCAGTTTACCGACACCTTGGTCATTCTTCTTGATAATTTGCACTCTTTGACCTGCATTTGCCAGCGACCAGTCATTGTCTTTAGCCTGGGGATAAAACTCTCGCAACGCATCCATTCTTTCAGTATCAGACTGAAAAACTTCACTGATCAGGTACTTGGTTAAATCCATATTTTTCATACCGACAGATAACATAGGTTTGATGTTATCCATCTTGATACTACCGAGCAGATCCATGACAGATCCTTTCTTCAAAAATTTGGTAGTAAATCCGGCAAAGGGGCCAAACAGTAGGGCTTCCGTATCGCCGATATTACGTGTATCCAGATGCGGCACCGACATAGGAGGTGCGCCAATAGCTGCTTTACCGTAAACTTTAGCGTGATGCTGGCTGACTATAACTGGATTGGTACAAACCAGCCATTGACCTGTGACGGGAAAACCTCCGTAGCCATCGCACTCGGGAATTCCGGATTTTTGCAGTAGTGGTAGTGCTCCACCTCCGGCGCCTAAGAATACAAATTTGGCTTCGACAGCAAAGGCATTTTTGCCTTGAGGATCAAGGGTTACTTTCCAGCTACCATCTTCTAGCTGGTCGAGATCTTCTACAGAGTGTCCAACCATTAGCTCAAAATCATCTTGTTTTGCCAGCTGGGCAATCATACTGCGGGCGATGGCACCGAAATCAACATCGCTACCGTGTTCTACTTTAGTGGCGGCGATGGGGATACCTTCTTCGCGACCGCGCATCACTAGGGGTACCCACTGCTCTACTGTTTCTTTAGACTCGGTAAACTCCATGCCCTGAAAGAGGTGGTGAGCACTCATTTTTTCGAAGCGGTTGCGCAAAAACTTTACATTCTCTTCGCCCCAGACAAAACTTTTGTGCGGCGTGCGATTAATAAACGATTCGGCTTGCGGCAGTTTTCCCTGTTCTACCAGATAGCTCCAAAACTGTAGCGAAACCTCAAACTGTGCATTGATAGATAATGCTTTAGAGATGTCAATGTCACCATTTTCGTCTTCAGAGGTGTAGTTTAATTCGCAGTAGGCAGCGTGACCGGTGCCGGCATTATTCCAGCCGTCGGTACTTTCGTTAGCCACGTGCTTTAAGCGCTCTACAATTCCTATGTTGAGTTTGGGATCTAGTTCTTTAAGCAAGGTGCCTAAGGTGGCGCTCATTGCTCCAGCACCCACTAATAACACATCGAATTTTTTGTTAGACATCGCTCTCTCACCTCTTAAGTTTCATCTGTAATGAAACATATTTATGCCGAGTAACTACTAGCTAGTTAACTGTGTAAGCTAAATGCAGCTAGAGGTTTGTTAAATAAGTTGCTATAGCATGATGTATTAGACTTTTTATCTAATAATTGCAGTGCTTAGAGCCATTTTCTACAGGTCTGCTATGTTTCCGATTTCTTTCGGATAAACAAAGCAAATGAAGTTTTATTCAAAAAGTTAAAGTGCAGGATAATTGCATGTTTTTTACGTATAAAAACTATGTATTTTGTAAATTATAGCTTACAGGCCTGCATTATATTGCCAGAGCAGCAAATTGAAAGGTCTATGTGATAATTACCGACTAAAGTTGCACATAATGTAACAGCCAAAGTATCAACAAAAGTGACCGCTAATCCAGACAGTACAGCTCGCTTGCTGCTGTTATTATAGCGGGTGATTTGGCTCTCCTCCAATTCCGCCCACTGCTCCTAGCAGCGCTAGCTGCTTATGCTGATAATCACCGCGATTGCATAGAGCTTGCTAGGTTGTGCTATAACTAATATATTGAGTGTGGATGAATCTATTTTGCATAACACATTCAATGTATTAATAATTAATCTATATTGCTGCCATTTATAGAGTCAAAATTTATTACAGATTGCAGCTGTTACAAAAACCGTTGTAGAAAATATGCTTAGCTATGGAGTCGTTATCTATCCATATATAGCAATCTTAAGTAGCAGCAGGTTGTTTGCCTAGGAATATTTTCAGGGAGTTCAGTGATGACAACACAACAATTTATTAGCGCCGATACCAAGCCATTAGGTAGCTTAAAAATCCTCTCTCCGTTTGAAGTGGCAAAGCTTCAAGAGGGAACTAATACCAATAGTCTATACCGGATATTTCGCCAGTGCTCGCTGGCCGTGCTTAATACAGGTAGTACTGTGGACAGTACTAGTGATGTACTGCAGATGTTTAAAGACTTCGACATAGAAATTGAACAAAAACACCAAGGTGTGATGTTAAAATTGATCAACGCCCCAACCAATGCATTTGTCGATGGGGAAGTCATTTTAGGCATACGTGAACATCTGTTTTCGGTACTCAGAGATCTGCTCTATATTGGCGCTCAGTTAGATAAAAATACTGCAGATCTATCCCCAGGCGATAACATGACTAATACGGTGTTTAATATTTTGCGCCATGGCGATGCCATAAAGCCAAACGTTAAACCGAATTTGGTGGTCTGCTGGGGAGGGCACTCCATTGGGCGCCGCGAGTATGAGTATTCCAAGCTAGTAGGTTATGAACTGGGACTTCGAGGGTTGAACATTTGTACCGGGTGTGGGCCAGGTGCGATGAAGGGGCCGATGAAAGGCGCGACCATAGCCCATGCTAAACAACGTATAAAAGACGCCAGATATATAGGTTTAACTGAGCCGGGTATCATTGCCGCTGAATCACCTAACCCGATTGTTAATGAGCTGATTATCTTTCCCGATATAGAGAAAAGGTTAGAAGCTTTTGTGCGTCTGGGTCACGGTATTATTGTTTTTCCAGGCGGCGCTGGTACTGCAGAAGAGATTTTGTATATGTTGGGAATATTACTGCATCCCAAAAACAAAGACATCCCCTTCCCGTTAATCTTTAGTGGACCGGCGGGCTCACAGGCATATTTTGAACAAGTGGATGCCTTTATCAAGGCGACTATTGGTGAACGGGCCAGTCACAAGTATCAGATAATAGTTGATGACCCACAGGCGGTGGCACTGGCGATGAAGTCGAGTATGGAAGCTGTCTATCAGTACCGAAAAGATAACAGTGAATCTTTCCACTTTAACTGGCAGTTGTATATCCCGGTAGAATTTCAGATTCCTTTTGAGCCGACACATCAGGCGATGGCTGAGCTGAATTTACACAGCGATCAGCAGGACTACATTTTAGCGGCGCAATTGCGCAGGGCCTTATCCGGCATTGTTGCAGGTAATGTCAAAGCCCCGGCAGTTAAGGCCATTGCCGAGCATGGACCGTTTCATTTATCAGGCGACAGCCAGTTGATGGACAAACTGGATAAATTGCTCAGTGCTTTTGTCAGCCAAAAACGCATGAAAATAGATCATGAAAAATACGTGCCCTGTTATAAATTGGTATGAATGAATCTTAGCCTAGTGTGACGAGCGAAGGTAGGAAGTTGGAAGTTGGAAG
>ASZI01000040.1 GCA_000416315.1 Osedax symbiont Rs2
CTGATGCGCCCTGGAGTATCGGTATTATATATAGACTTACCGTCTCGAAAGTAACCAACCATCTCATAGTAAGCCTCGGCCAGTGGCGTCCAGGTGCTTCCTGTTAATGCGTTGATCGCATTTTCGATATAAGTCTCAGTGGAGCTGGGCATAAGGGTAGGTAATTTACACTCAGTGACTACTTGCCCGCCGTCATCGAGATTGAATTTACCCAGACAAAAGCGTACCTCTGGAGTGTCCTTGATAATATCGTTAGCTACTTGTTTGGCTATGGTTAACCGAGAATCACTAGTGCCGGAATCAACAGTGTTCATGCTACCTGAATTATCAATCAGAAACATCACATTAGGTTCGACGAAGCCTGTGGTCTGTAGTGGATACTGAGGAAGAGCCAGTGAATCAGCCTTGACATCAAAAACTAAAGTGCAGCTAAACAGAGCAACTGCCAGGCTTGGATACTGAAGGTTTCTCATAAATATTCCTCATTTCTATCTTTAGCTTACAAACAGTATAAGCACCGGCAAACAATCAGGCACTGCACTATTCGCTATTACTTTACTGGCTAGTTTTAGCGCTCGTAGATCGATTGCAAAACTACTTTAGAGCGGCCAATCCCCTCTGCCCAAACGGTAATCCTGAAACTGTCAGCGTTGAACTGCTCGTACTTCACTTTGGGAATTTTGCTGACGTTTGGATCTTTAAGCGCCGCCGATTGCACACAGAGCTTTTTCTCATTGGCGAGGGTCCCATCTTTCAATGAGTCATCGTTGCACAGCCAGTTACTCTCCAACAACAACTCCGCATTGCTCATTGCCACCCAGCCGTTGCCGGGGGTTAAAGCTCTGACATAGTCATAGTCAAAATTGACCCCACCTGTGGCCTGCTCTGCACTGGCCAAAGCGACTTCGGCCGATTGAAAAGCGCGATAGTTATCGACGCTATTACCACCAATTCGCTCCTGAATAGTCACATCTTGCAGTGATGACAAGGCCATTATCGACATCAATAATAAGAAAATTAATCCTATGATTAATGCTGCACCAGACTGTTGCTTGCTATTGTTCATTCAATGCGATTCCTCAGTGCATAGGTGGCACTAAATGCCTGGAACAAACGAAAGTCATCCGCCGCAGCAGTATAATCAACCGCCGGGTTTTTACCAAAAGGATTGACTAGTACTTGCTCAGCCGTTGTCACATTTGCGGTATCACTGACCACGATCATCTCGACCCGTACCGCGCGCACAGATAGCCACGAAGGCACTGTTGCAGGAGAATCAACCAGGCTAGCAGCCGCTAAATAGGTGGCTCCGGCCACTTTGTCCAGTCCTCCACCGTCTATATCGACAGCAAAACTAAAATCTAACTGCGTAATACCATCAATAATGACGATAGCATTGGCAGCCACAGGCACTGTGCCGGTGATATATTGATTGCGCTTAAGCTGGCTGTTTTCCATATAGTAGCAACGGGTTTGATTGGTTGCGCCATCGTCCCAGTTTGTTTCAAAAACGGCTAGACCCACTGCACAGCTAGTAGCTGGAGCCACCGGGAAATACTTTACAGCAATGGTAGTATTTGCCAGATCAAAACCAGCCTGTTGTACATCTTCACGCATTTTCTTCACTGCAAAGCGTCCCTTGTCTTGCACTTGCGTTAACGCTTGCTGCACCCGATAGTTTTGGCTTGAGGCAATAAAAACACTGATCAGACCACCAATTAAAAAAACCCCCAGCAGCATAGCGATCATCAACTCTATCAGCGAGAACCCAGTTTGCTTTTGAGCGCCTGCAAACCTTGATAGAAAGTCACTAAAGGATATTTTCATAATCTACTACTGGCACTGAAATTGAATAGGCCTCTATCTGCAGCCCCGCAATCATTGGGCAGCGCCAAGTTAGCGTTTTTGTCTATCCAGCAAACGGTAATTTTATAAACCGCTATATTGGCAGCTGCGGCCATAACCTGAGGAGCTTCTATGGCTATATCCCCGGCGGGCAGCCTGCGCGCGGCGGCCGCAATCCAATCTGTTACATCACTAAATGCCACACTAGTATTATCACCGGCGTTACTGCTGTTATCAGCTAAGGCTAAAGTGTATTGTCCGGCGGCAGCTTCAGTACTGTTAACATAAATACTGTCAGCCATCTCATTGGCTAAGTTAACCGCTTGTAAACGCTGGTATGCTGTGTGATTTAAGGCCATCGCCTTTAACTGTAAAGAGGCCATTCCCAGAAGCCCTACAGAGACTACTAAAACGGTCACTAATACCTCAATTAAACTGGAGCCGAACTGCCTGCCTTGCTGTTGATTAGAATTTAACATGCCACTCTGCTCACAGTAATGACACCGGAGAGGGCCACAGCTATTTGCCGCTGTTGTAAGCCACTGCAATTGGTAATGGAAGTCGTTAAAGTACTACCAGCCAATACATCTCCAGCTGCATTATAGGTAATGCTGTTAATGGTATTGCTGATCACAGCCCCATTGGTAGTAATTTCCCAGTAGCGGATAACGGAGTTATCGGCTACCCGCTGCACTAACCAACCACTGTTCCAGTTGGTACTGGCCACACAAGTTGCACCGTCTGCACTTGCGCAGATAATGATACGCTCATTGCGCGATATCGCCTCTGAGCGACTAAAATGCAATGCAGCTACCAGTGAGTCGGCCACCGTGCTACCACGCATATTGATAAGAGTAGAATTAAAACTGGGCACAGCTACGGTAAGCAACAGTAAAGTCACTGAAACTGCCACCATCAATTCGACTAATGTAAATCCCTTTTGGCTTCTAAAAAAAATCATTAAACGGATCTGTTTTAAATAGTTAGATGCAAACTTTAAGCGCGAACATGCGCTGCAAGTCAATTGTTTCACTGCATTAACTTTAGTACATACTGAGCGCAGGTCAATTAATTATAGACCGATGCCTAGCGGCTCACAGCCGATGCAGATACGTCGAGAGAATAAAAAAAACAGCCAAAGTATTTCCAGCTTAGAAGAGATCTACCAGAGGGGTGCGGATACCACGAGAACAATAATGCCATTTAAACGCTTAAGTGTGGCGCTAATTATTCAGGTGAGTTACCGGGCCAAACAAGTAGAAGAGTAATCTTTTGACAATTACTGTTATTGCATGCTCAACGTTGAATTTAAGCATAGCGAATACAGAAGGTACTGGCAACGTTTTGCACTAGTGTGCTTTTTGCTCCCTAGCTAAAGACACTGCAAGACTGTACAGCGCTCTGTTAATTGCTATGCGCTATTGTCTGTACATCTATTATTGTGGGATAAGTTTTAATTCAATCACCCTACGATTGTTATCACTCGCTCTGACATAGCGAAGCTGCACCAACAAGCCTGTAACTAAAGAAGAAAAATCTTTACGAGGGGTATCAAGCCCTAATACTTCGACCCGTATTTGCCTGGGTACTGAATAGCGTTTACCCGCTAGGGTGAATGCGCGATGTTGATAGTCAATTTTACTGATGACGCCACGCTCAGAAGCTGTCGCCAATTCGGGAATAAATGCGCAACAAAGCAGTAGCAAAGCAGCTATATATTTTATCATCAATTTTCCTTAGTCTGAGCGTATTTGTCGCCAGGATAATCGTTTTCCAGGTACAACATCCCCACCTTTGTCGTATAGGTAACCTTTTGCAAAGCCACTTCCAGCCTGCTCATTAACATTGTCGTGATTTATAATGATTAGCTCTTGATTAGAGTCCTCACCGTCTGAACCGGGGATTTTCACGAAAGTAGGGGTTTGACCACCCCTCACCGCAAAACCAGACGCTGCTACAGTGTTCCCCTCGGAATCTTGAAAACCGTCATCATCATTAACTACGCCATCACCGTTTAAATCAATAGTCACTGAACTCAATCGACTACCTGATTTTGCATTTAACTGCATCAGAAAATTTGTCGATGATGGCAAGCAAGGGTCAGCGGTATTTGGTGCACTAGTGACAAAGAATACATTGTCATCGCGGATAATCGCCGGGGCTAAAATTTGTTCGCCTTCTAGCGTATAACTAGGCACGGTACTACCAGTAGTATAGCTTGGCTTTTTCAGATCCATGTACCACCCCAATTCACTACTCAAAGCGTTATTTGAAGTGATTCGTATATTGGTACTTTCTGTGCCAAATGAGATCGCGGTTTGCTGAGTAATCTTTTGTTCTAATAATTGAGTGCGGGAAGTTACACTGCTATTGCTATCTTTTATGCCATAGAAACTCTGCAATGGAATTTGCGCGACATCCAAATCTTTAGTTTCCAACAGTTTTCCAGTACCGAAATACAGCATCAGGGAGTCATTATCTAATTTTTTGACTTCGACCTTAACAGTAATAGGTTGATGGTTGTTACTGCTATCCTCCGCCTGGTTTGTGCAGACATCTGCGGAACAAGCGCTAAACAGTTTAAGTGGCGCAGATTGTCCCCACTGAGCGGGAAAACTACTGCTTAAGTCAAACTTCCACAAGTTACCGAACAAGTCACCGGCATAGACAAAGTCAACTCTGCCATCATCATTTTGATCATCCCCTGTGACGTCTGACAAGCCATTAGCACTGGCCAGAGGGTTATCTGCTGTGGCGCTGCTGGGATTTTCTCGACGCCCAATTTGAGTAGAAATTCTTTTTGTTACCGCCCCTGTTTGAATGTTTAATAGAAACAGTACCGCGTCTCCATCGCTAGAACTACTATTGAAGCCATTCCCCAACACCACATAAAAATCTCCGTCATTCAGGCGCATTATTTGCGGCCTAGAATAGCTATAACCTAAGTCGGTATTTTCAAACTCCCACTGATGCAGTAACTTACCGGCAGTATCATTTTTCGCAGGATCTGTTTCAGTTACATCCAGAGCGTACAAACCCTTACCCCCCCTTCCAAGTCCTCCGACTAAAATACTGCGCCACTGGCCATCAAAATAGACATTCTCTACGCTGGCTGTTCCATCCACATAAAAGTTGTGTTGGTAATCCTTTTTCGCCAGCTCCTTCAGTTGAGGAACCACCAAAGTGGGGATATATGCATATTGCTCATTGCCAGTATCTGCATTAAAAGCATGTAGCATGCCATCGTTAGCCCCTACATAAATCATGTTTTTTCGGCTGGCTTGCGCCTCTACGAAACTTGCATAAGAGGAAATTAAACTAGCATCACTGGTGGCTGTATCAGATAGGAACTTGGATGGAGTGTTAGGCTTACCTACATAAATGGGCTTGGAATTAACAATATCACCCAAAATAGATTCTCTCGCCCTAAAGTGATCATCGAAGGCTTTTCCTTTAATATACTGAATCATATTCCTGCTATTGGAAAAATCGATATTATCCAGACCAAAATATTCATTTTTTTGATTGCTGGTAAAAGCTGCTTTCTTAAATACTGAACCATCGTGATCACCATCCGCGGTATGGCCAGTAAATATATGCCTATTGCTGAAGCCTTTGGCTTGCAGTAGCGAAGATGCCCGCCAAGCCGGAGTATTAGCTACCGATAATGTTTCAGGGGAGATAGGCAAAGCCAGAACCTCTCCCTCCCAGACACTGGCGATGTAGCGTGATTGATAGAGCATTGATCCGGCGGATAGCTCTCCCGAGTTGGCACTGGACGCCGCCACCGATTGACTGGTTTTGGTAATTTGTGTCAGTGCATTACTAAATGAGCTTTTTAAATCATCTGCGGATTGCGCATTAAAATATTTTCCATGGCCGTAACCGTCCTTTTCAGCGGCATCGCGCAACATTGTTAAAGCATCAGTATCATCTAACGCGAAACCTACTGTGTAAGTCGATAAATTCTGTTTCGTAAACAAGCTATCATTGAAACTTTTGCCCGCTTCATCTGTGCCAGTACTACGCAAATCAGAATCATAAGCGAATTTCGCTATATCGTCCAAAAAACGATAGCGCTCCCAGTCGTCGTCATTATCTAAGTCGCCGTCATTTTCCACCCCATCGTAATCACCGTAAACTACTGTCCGACCGGGGACTTTTGCATCTAGACCTGGAAAACTTGTATCAAAGTAAGGCACCCCATCGGTAAGTACTATGGCAAAATTTTTCTGACAGCGGTATTGAATAGGACTAACTCGCCCTTGGGTATTTGTATTATATATTGAAGTACCGTCGCGAAAATAGTTAACCACTTCGTAATATGCCTCGGCCAAAGGTGTCCAGTCATCCGCCCCCAGGTCATTTATATCTTCAATAATGCCATCATCCGGGTCTGCGGGAGGAATGGCACAAGGGGTGACTATTCTACCCCCATCATTATTATTAAACCTGGCTAAACAAAAGCGTACATCTGATGTTTTATCAACAATATCGATGGCAACTTCTTTGGCTATCTGTAATTTCTTTTTGCTCCCTAAGTAGTAGCCCATGCTGCCGGAGGTATCAAATAAAAACATTACGTTAGGAGGGACGAAGCCCGTTGTTTGCAGCGGGGAGGGAGGGATGTTTAGTTCATCTGGGTCAACAGCGAACACTGGACCACATAGACAGCTTGCCAGTATTGGACTTAGCACTAGGTTTATTCGAAACTTACTCATCAAACTATCCTTTAGTTACAGCTTTCTAATAACCGCTACGGCTGAATCTACGTACTTTATGACAACAACCCATGGATGAGATTGTAAATTATTCGATCGTGAAGCAATTGGACACCTAAAGATGCATTTTGTTTTAAAACAACAGATTAACTCTTCAGGCCAAGGGAGAATAACAAAAGAGTCATTTCATGGCAATTTTCAGTTCAGCGGCGGTTAAACTGATATTCACAAAACTGAATCAAAAGCTGTATTCTGACTGTAACAGGACTTTAGCTCGGCCTATTCCCGACGCCCATACGGTAATCAGGTATCTATTTGCCGCCAGCTGTTCAAATTTCATCCTCGGGTTCTCGTCCAGGCCAGTTATTACCGGAACTGCCCCAGCTGCATATTGTATACAGCGCATAGCTATGGCTACCGAGGTGTCATCACAGACCCAATTGGCATCAGACAGAAGTTCGGCGTCGCTCGCCTGACCTTGAGCTAGGGTTCGTACATAGCCATTTATCACTGGAGTCTGCACCAGCAATTCAGCATTTGATAAAGCTATTTCAGCGGCCTGGAAGGCGCGTTGGTTATCCATTGAATTACCAGTAACTCGTTCTTGGATAGTCACACGCTGCAATGAGGTTAGCCCAACTATCGACATTAGCAACAGAAAAATCAGACCTATAATTAGCGCGGCACCCGTTTGCTTGTGACTCACCTTGTGCCGATTCATTCGATGCGATTCCTCAGCGCTAGAGTAGCACTAAAAATTTGATAGAGATTATTATCAGTAGCTTGGCGGGCAAAAGGGGCCCCGATTTGCTGTAGCTGACTAGTCACATTTTGTGTATTACTGCGCACTAGTACATCTAAGCGCACCGCTCGCACTTCTTGCCAAGTGGCCGTTGCTAAAGGCTGAGGCACTGCGGTTTCTAGCACTAACGACCCTGAAGGTATATATGTAATATTATTCCCGGCCACTGATACTTGGTCGATCACACCGAGCTGATCATTATCCACAGCATAACTAAGCTGCCAATCTTCCACCCCTGTTGCTATTTCTAATTCGGTTGCCGCTGAAGGCGCGCTTACTCCAGTTACCAGCCTTCTCATTAAGACATTCTGGTCTGTTACATAATAGCAAAAACGTCTTCTCGAGGCAGTAAGTAGAGGGTCACCCTCATTCCAGTAAATTTCAAAGGTCCTTCTTCCGGGAGCACAGCTACCGGCAGCTCCAATGAACTCTTGCACAGCCGGTCGCACTATATCATCTGCGTCCAGATCAAACCCAGCTCCCTGGACATCCTGACGTAACATGCGCATTATATAACGCCCTTTATGCTGCACTTCTGTCAGCGCCTGCTGAACCTTGTAATTACCGGCAGATGAAATAAAAACACTGAGGAGTCCACCTATTAAAAAGGTACCCAGTAACATTGCAATCATCAACTCGATTAAAGAAAAACCCTCCTGTTTGCGCACGACTTTTCTATTCATCATCTGGCCACCTTAGTGCTTGCTGCTAGCGTTGAAGGTGATGAAATCACGGTTGTTTTGGTTGCCGCAGGCAGGTTGAGCAGCATTTAAGCCATTCTGTGAATCGGACCAACACACTGTTATGTCATAATTTCTGATATTATTTGGACTACCTAGCATGGCTTGTGGCGCTCCGATAGAAAATGTCCCCTCAGGTAAGGTGGCAACCATTGTCAGCCAGTCGCTAATGTCTGCTTTAGTGACATCGCTGGCCGTTACTAGCCCTGCGCTGGCACCTAACGCTATCGTATAATTACCCTCGCGAGCCTGAGCTCCGTTAATAAAGATACGGTCAGAAATATCGTAGGCTAGATTGGTAGCCTGTAACCGCTGATAACTGCTGTGATTTAATGTTACGGCCTTCAGTTGTAGCGATGCCATCCCCAATAAGCCGACAGAAATCACTAGCACGGTGATCAACACTTCTATTAATGTGGTGCCACTCTCTGAAGTATTTATATTGCGCATTAACAGTCTCCCCGGTTCACTTGGATTAAACCGGAGGAACTGAGATCTATAGTACGCCTGATTGATAACTGCGGACTGTCACAGTTGTTGATTTGTGTTGTAAATTCAATGGCATCATTTTGATCATCAGCAAAGGCTCCACTATCACCGTTAATCCGCGCCTCACCGTTAGCGTTATAAACAACTAATTCATCGGACATGCCTGTCAGTGCGATTTGCGCGCCAGGAGAGTTTACCGGCCAATACTTAATCACAGAGTTATCGCTTACTAATACCGCCATCCACCCTGAATTCCAGTTAGTACCATTGCAAGGATAATTAGCGGAGGCGGGATCTGTGTCCGTATTCGCGCAGACGGCTACCCGCTCATTGCGTGAGAGTGCTTCAGAGCGGGCAAAGTGCAGGGAGGTGATTAGCGAGTCGGCGATAGAACTGCCTCTGAGCTTCATCACTGTGCCGCTAAAACTGGGCACCCCTACAGTGATCAGCAATGTGATCACTGATATAGCAATCATCAGTTCAACTAAGCTGAAGCCTTTATCTCGATGCATAGCTCAATATTATTCCGACTAGTGACTGGGAGTACTTGCAATGAATATCAATTAGTATTTCCAGCAATCTGCCGGAGCGGCACTGGCTGCAGCATCAGTGATTCCTGCCTGATTGACGCTCAGCGTTCCACATTCATCCCCCGCCTGGCCTGTGCCAGCTCTGGGAGTTGCTAATAATTGATAAGCAGTCGCTGTGGGCGATGATGCTGCGAATGCAATGTCATAATCTATTCGCCCCCCTGATTTGGGACTTATTGTGATTGGCAAGGCACCTGAGACTACATAAGTACCGGTAGTTGTATAATTGCGCTCCAGCCACTGGGCTAGCTCCAATAGATTCCCCTGGGCTACTGTGCGTCTCGAGTTCTGTACATAAGATTGGTATGCCGGGTAAGCAATGGAGGAGAGAATGCCGATAATGGCGACAACTATCATTAGTTCGATTAAAGTCATGCCTTTTTGTTTCATCGCTGCATTCCAAGTTGTGATTCGAATTTTGCCAATCTTAGCACGACTAAATGTGCACTTACATTCTATTAAGCTAACTAATCTACTGATACATTTACTATTTCTACTTGAAACTCTAACTGCTGTCCCGCCAGTGGGTGATTAAAATCTACCAGCACTTCAGTTTCATCGAAAGACACAACCACGCCGGGTAACTCTCCACCGGGTTCCTGAAACGACACTACCAAGCCTGCTTCTAATTCCATACCAGTAAATTTACTGCGATTAATAGTTTGCATATTACTCGGGTTAGACATGCCAAAAGCTTGCTCTGGCTGCAAGCTAAACACTTGTTTGTCACCAGCTTGCAAGCCAATTAAAGCCGCCTCAAAGCCCGCCAACATGTTGCCATCGCCAATTTTAAAGACAGCGGCTTTAGTATGAAAGTTACTGTCGACAATGGCACCGTCTGACAAGCGTATTTCAAAAAACAATTCTACTTTTGACTCGGGGGAAATATGCATCATTGGAAAAGTTTATTCCTGTTGCGATAAGCGTTTTTTTTCAAAAAACAACATATCGACTATTAATAAGAATGCTCCGCAGCTAATGGCGATATCTGCTAAATTAAAAGCGGGAAAATAATAGCTGCCAAAGTGAAACGACAGAAAGTCTACCACTTGTCCCTGCATTATCCGGTCATATAGATTGCCCAGAGCGCCGCCTAATATAAGCGCCAAACCAGAATTTAACCACCAGATCTTCCTTGAGGTGCGTTTTATCCATATGACTAAGACAACGCTCATTACTACTGCTAACAGTGAAAACAACCAGCGCTGCCAGCCTCCAGCCGTTGCCAGGAAACCGAAGGCTGCTCCTGGATTGTAAAGCAGTGTGAGATCAAAAAAACCTGAGATAACCGGATTGACTTGATATTCTTGCAACTTCGACTCGGCTAACACTTTTGTCAACCTATCTGCTGCAAACATCAACACAGATAACCACAGCCAAATCAGCGAGCTACAAAATTTAGTTCCTTTTAATTGCATTATTTTCCTTGCAAGTTAAGTTCTGCACTTTGGCCGATTATTGCTAAACAGGCTATTTACGGCATGCAACATAGAATGCCAAACAACAAAAAGGAGCCCAATCTTTCAACTGCGCTCCTTTGCCATTACATATTTAAGCAGGGTTTAAGCAAAGTCTCTGTGCTCACCCTCTCCTTCAACGTTTTCTACACAGCGACTGCATATCGGTGCATGTACAGCATCGCTGCCGACGTCCTCACGCAAATGCCAGCAGCGCTCGCATTTTTCTGCACTGAGCTTTTCAACTTTTACGGATAGGCCGTCTACTTCCGTAGCTGCTGCATCTGCCGCCTGATCTATGCTCAACACACTGACTTCTGAAGTAATAAGTACAAAGCGTAACTCATCACCTAGTTTCTCTAACTGCTGTTGCAACTCGGCACTGGCAAAGAGTGTAACTTTTGCCTCCAAAGAACTACGAATAAGCCCTTCGCCGCGCTGGGCTTCAAGTTCTTTGTTGACGGCGTTTTTAACCATCATTACCTGCTCCCAGAACTCACTGCTCAAGGGTGCATCAGCAGGCATTTCAGTCAGGCCTGTATACCAAGTTTCCAGCTGCACTGAAGCCGAGCGTTCACCGGGCAAGTTCTGCCAGATTTCATCAGCAGTGAAACTTAGTACAGGAGCCATCCAGCGCACTAGGGCTTCAACGATATGATAAAGCGCAGTTTGCGCAGAGCGACGTGCTTTGGAGTTCTCCCCAGAGGTATATTGACGGTCTTTGATGATATCCAGATAAAAACCACCTAAGTCTAAAGAGCAGAAGTGCGAAACTTTCTGGCAAACTTGTAAAAACTCATAATTATCATAGTGAGCAATTATCTCTTGCTGTAGTTTCGCCGCTCTGTCGATAGCCCATTGATC